>ONAK01000022.1 GCA_900315765.1 uncultured Prevotella sp.
GTAAAGTCGAGTCAACATGAATTAAAAATAAGTTTAACCCTAGGTCAACCCTTATCACAAATAAGGCTCCAAGTAGTCAACTAAAATCGTTAAACTACAGGAAGTACTGATTGTTCCCAGCTTGGGAATCAAATATTCCCACGTTGGGAATGAATTGTTCCCACGTTGGGAACAAAAAACTTATTCTTTAGCTGTTACTACGGTAACAATGTAGGCACTAATTAACACTAGAGCTCCAGCTACAGGTTTATCCCAAGTTAGGACATCCTGGCCCAGCATGATGGCTACGAACGAGGCGATGACGGGTTGGAGATTGGTGTAGATAGAAACGGTTGTGGCTTGGAGGTATTTCATAGCAAATGGAATGAGGAAATATCCCAAGGCGGTGGCACCAATAACTATGAAAGCCATCTCGGCTACGCCATCCCAACCCCACGATGAGGTGTAGAGGGCATTGGCTGAAAGTTCTGGCAATGCGATGGGAACAGTAACGATGGCGGAGATGAGGAACACATATTTCATCTGGGTTACAGGCGAATATTTTGAGGCCACATTGCGGGTGATTATCAGATAGATAGCCCATGTTAGCACACTAAGAATAGCAAGGCAGATGCCAATAAGATCGTTCTTGCCAGAGCCAAGCGACTGACTCATCAGCACCATCAGGATAGCACCTGCGATACCTAAAAACACGCCAAGCGATTTCATAGGAGTAATCTTCTCGCCAATAGTTAGAGCGGCACAAAGCATCACAGCCACAGGGGTGAGCGTGGCAATGAGCGAGAAGTAAACAGGGCTGGTATAATCGAGCGACCAAGCGGTAAGGGTCTGAGAGATTACGAAGCCTAACAATCCGCCAAACAGTATGGTTATCAGGTCTTTACGCTCAACATGCTCTTTTGGCATAAAGGCGGCAATAAGCCAGAATAATATGCATGCACCAAGTGAGCGCGATGCCATATAACCCATAGGGGTAACCCACTCGTCGAGCAGAAGTTTGGTTACAGGTACGCCAAGTCCGAAGATGGTGTTGGCAAAGAAAATGGCGCTATGCGCCTGAAGTTTTTTGTTCATATAGCTTGATTCTTTCTTTTATCGACATTTTGGCGAACTTCCGCCATTCGTTGGCCTCGCCATTAACCAGGTAATCGAGATTGTTCATGTGGCGATAGGCCTCCATCTCAAAGGGATTCAGGAGATAGGCACCATGCTTCATCTTGCGATTAGCAGGCAGAGCTCGCAGCCAGTACCATATATATAATAGGTAGAAACGAACCCACGAATCGCCACACGACTGGGCTTGGCGCAGATGTATCATCTCGTGATTCTTCATCTCCTTATGCTGATCAAAGAGGTCGGCCTCTGCTTGCGATGGCGTGAGGATGTGGCCGAAAAAAGTCAAGCCCTCAAAACCCTTTCGCATCCAGAAAGAGTTTACCACAGCAGGCATATCTACCACCTTACTTGGACGAACAGCCCGCCACATTATTGGCACCACACGAAACATCATCCACATAATGGGTGCAAAATTACTATTTTTTTTGGTTCGTACAAAAAAAAGTAGTAAATTTGCAACCAATAAAAAAATGAATCATGGACGAGATAAAGCGTATAGAGCAACTCCGCAAGGAGCTTCACGAGCATAACTACCGTTATTATGTGTTGAACCAACCTACCATTGGCGACCAGGATTTCGACTTTATGATGCACGAGCTTCAAGACCTTGAGGCCAAGCATCCTGAGATGGCCGATCCTAACTCGCCAACACAACGTGTGGGCAGCGACCTGAACGAGGAGTTCCGTCAGGTGGAGCATAAATACCCCATGCTGTCGCTGGCAAACACCTACAATGAACAGGATGTGGCCGATTGGTACGAGAGTGTGAAGAAAGGCTTGGCTGGTGAGGACTTCGAGGTGTGTTGCGAGATGAAATACGATGGTCTATCCATTTCGCTTACCTATGTGGATGGCAAGTTGGTTCAGGCTGTTACTCGTGGCGATGGTGTGCATGGCGACGATGTAACGGCAAACGTAAAGACGATACGTTCGATACCTTTGGTACTGACTCCACCAGCTACCGACGATCTTTTTGCAGCCCCCGCCTACCCTCGCGAGTTCGAGATTCGTGGCGAGATACTGATGCCTTGGAGCGTTTTTGAGCGTCTGAATAAGGAACGCGAGGAAGCCGAAGAACCACTGTTTGCCAATCCACGAAATGCAGCAAGCGGCACGTTGAAGAGTCAGAAATCGAGCTTGGTAGCCAGTCGCCAACTGGATGCTTACCTCTATTACCTGTTAGGCGAAGAACTGCCTGCTGATGGGCACTTTGAAAATCTGGAAGTGGCTCGCAGTTGGGGATTCAAGATTTCAGAGGGCATGAAGAAGGTGAAGACACTGCAAGAGATTTACGACTTCATCAACTACTGGGATACAGAGCGCAAAAAGCTACCTGTGGCTACGGATGGTATCGTGCTGAAAGTGAACTCTCTGCGCCAGCAGCGTGCCTTAGGATTTACAGCCAAGAGTCCACGCTGGGCCATCGCTTACAAGTTTAAGGCCGAAAGGGTTTGTACCCGCTTGAACGAGGTTACCTATCAGGTGGGCCGTACTGGAGCCATCACCCCTGTGGCCAATATGGATCCTGTGCAGCTGGCTGGTACAACAGTAAAACGCGCCACACTCAACAACGAGGACTTTATCAAGAGTTTCGACCTGCATATAGGCGATTACGTGTATGTAGAGAAAGGTGGCGAGATTATCCCAAAGATAGTGGGTGTCGACATCGACCAGCGCCCCATCATCGCCCAGCCCGTTGAGTTCATCAAGCGTTGCCCAGAATGCGGCACACCTTTGGTTCGCTATGAGGGCGAGGCTGCTTGGTATTGCCCAAACGACACAGGTTGCCCTCCACAAATCAAGGGCCGCATTGAGCATTTCATAGCCCGCAAGGCGATGAACATAGATTCGCTTGGTCCTGAGACTGTGGATGATTACTATCGCCACCACCTTATAAATAATATAGCCGACCTCTACGACATTGACGTACAGCAGATTAATGGCGATGGCAGTCGTACCAAGTCGGCCCAGCGTATAGTGAATGGCATCGCAGCTTCGAAAGAAGTTCCTTTCGAACGCGTGGTATTCGCTCTGGGCATCCGATTTGTGGGCGAAACATCAGCAAAGTTGCTGGCTCGTCATTTCAAGAACATCGATGCCCTGATGAATGCTGGCCTCGAAGAACTGCAAGAGATTGAAGGCATTGGCGAGGTGATGGCCAAGAGCATTATCACCTACTTCCACAATGAGGATAATCTGAAGATTATAGAGCGTCTCAGAAACTACGGATTGCAGATGGAACTATCTGAGGCTCAGACATCTAACGTATCTGACAAACTTGCTGGACAGAGCGTGGTGATAAGTGGTGTCTTTGCGCATCACAGTCGTGATGAGTATAAGGCCATCATCGAGCAGAATGGCGGAAAGAACGTAGGCAGCATCAGCAGCAAGACATCATTTATCCTTGCTGGCGAGAATATGGGGCCATCAAAACTGCAGAAAGCAGAGAAACTGGGTATCAGAATCGTAAACGAAGAGGAGTTTTTGGAGATGATAGGTTAGTCTTCGTCCCAATAGGAAATAGTGCGCGTCTGGACAACTTCGATTGTCTGGGCGCGCTGTCCTTTTAGCCAGTTGGTGATGTGGAGATTATTCTTTGTCCAGTTGTCATTATCATCGCGCTCTTCAATATCGTATTTCATCGTAACACTCATGATGCATTCATTATCCTTATCGAATGCCTTCTGAGCCTGTTGAGTCATCTCGCCATCATCGTTCCACTTGTAATCAGTAACAAGTCTCAAGCCCGAAACGGTGTTAGTCTGTATGGTGCGCTTCAGATTACCATCGTCATTATACTCATAACTGATGAGTTTTTTCTCGCCTCCCTCAGTAGTTGTAGCGGCGATGAGATAACCCACCTGATTATATTGGCGATCAGTGAGTTCCGCTGATTCTACCCTACCCATCTCGTCGAAATGCTCAATCTGGTTTTCGGGCACAGGATTATCTGTTATCACCTCCTGCACAAAGCCCTTAAGCCCCATGTTGGATGCATCCTTATAATAAGGCGCCATATTGAGATAATAATAATGGATGGAGTGCGCCCCATTCTCATGCAGTGTGATGCTTTGGCGGATATAGCCGTAATCATTAAGCACATAGAGCGAGCCATCGCCCTTGGCCTTGAAATTGCCCCACTCGCGTTGCAGTTTACCTAGCAGATACTTCTGATTGCGCTCATACAACTCGCGAGTGCGATATGGACCACAGGTAACGGTGGCCTCACTGAGCATCTTGGTCTTCTCGTTTACAGTAACCTCAAGTTTGGCATCCTTGATACCATAGTAATCACCCTTGAAAACATACGTATCTTCGTCGCCTTCACCATCAATCCTAACAAATCCCACACTCTTAAGTGCAGGAACAAACGCAGAATCAGTACCCTCCAAGGGTGCATCCATCAGCGTAATACATTTAGGATCGTAAATGGCTTGGCCCCATACCATCTGGGCTGCCACAAACAGCAAAAGCAGTACTCCTAACTTTTTCATCACGCTGCAAAAGTAAGTAGAAAAAGCGAAATCGCCAAATAATCAACATAATTTTTGTTATTTCTTAATTCTTATTTCTTAATTCTTAATTAAATTATTTACCTTTGCACCCATGAAAAAAGGACTGGTATTAGAAGGTGGAGCAATGAGAGGGCTGTTCACTGCTGGCATCATCGATGTGATGATGGAGGCACATGTGGAGCCCGACGGACTGATAGGCGTATCAGCAGGAGCTGCCTTTGGATGTAACTATAAGAGCCGTCAACCAGGGCGCGCCATCCGATATAATAAAAGGTTTGCACGCGACAAACGCTACTGCAGTTGGCAATCATGGCTCAAAAGTGGCGACCTGTATAACGCAGACTTCGGCTACCACATCATACCTACTCAATACGATATCTTCGATGATAAGGCATTCGAAGAGAACCCTATGGAGTTCTACGCCGTATGTACTGATGTGCTGACGGGGAAACCTGTTTACAAGAAACTTACGAAGGGCGAACAGCTGACTTACGACTGGATCAGGGCTTCGGCATCGATGCCATTAGCCTCGAAAGTAGTCGAGCTTGAAGGCATGAAAGTTCTTGACGGAGGTGTAGCTGATTCCATCCCACTTGAATACTTCGAGAACATTGGATACGAGAAGAACCTCGTGATACTCACCCAGCCTGATGGCTACGTAAAGGAGCACAATAAACTGATGCCGCTGATGCGCATTGCGCTGAGGAAATATCCCAACATGATTGAAGCTCTAGACAAGCGCCACATCATGTACAACAAGCAGTTGGTGTATGTTTACCAAGCAGAGGCTGCAGGCCGCGCTTTGGTAATACGCCCAGAATCCCTACTCAAGATTGGGCATATATCGCACAATCCTGATGAAATGCAGTGTATATACGACATAGGCCGACAGACTGGCATGAAATATATAGAGAGAATTAAAGCATTTTTTAGATGAGAATAGACATTATAACCGTACTGCCAGAGATGCTGGAAGGATTTGTACACGAGTCGATTCTGGCCAGAGCAGAAAAGAAGGGATTAGCCGAAATCCGTTTACATAATCTACGTGACTACACGCTTGACAAATGGCGCCGTGTTGACGACTACCCATACGGCGGCAGCGCTGGTATGGTGATGCAGTGCGAGCCTATAGACCGCTGCATAACAGCACTTAAAGAAGAACGCGACTACGATGAAGTAATCTTTACATCGCCAGATGGTGAACGTTTCGACCAACACATGGCCAACGAGCTTTCGCTGAAAGGAAATCTTATCATTCTGGCTGGTCATTATAAAGGTATCGACCAGCGCATACGCGAACATCTTATAACTAAAGAAATTTCTATTGGTGATTTTGTGCTGACGGGTGGTGAGCTGGTAGCAGCCATGATTGCCGACGCCATCGTACGTGTTGTTCCTGGTGTTATTGGCGACGAGCAGAGTGCTTTGAGCGATTGTTTCCAGGACGACATACTCGCAGCACCTATCTATACCCGCCCTGCAGACTACAAAGGATGGAAAGTGCCAGAGATTCTGCTTAGCGGTAACGAAGCCAAAATACGTGAATGGGAGTTTGAGCAAGCTATGGAGCGCACCCGTCGCCTCCGTCCCGACCTCTTGAAAGAAAAATAGTTTTTTGGGGCACGGATTAACGCTGCTTTTTAAAGATAAAAAAACACGGCTTAGCTGCAATACTAAAGCCGTGTCTTTAATTTATTTAAAGCTGTGATAATCCGTGCCTAAAACTACTTTGCGAATTTTTCGCTCTGCTGGCGGATGAGTTCTGCATCGTTGAAGTAGTCGATACGCATAGCCTTGCGAACTTCGTCCATTGTCTGGGCACCAACCTCACGAGCCTGCTCTGTACCCTTCTTCAGGATGTTGTAAATCTCAGGAATATCCTTCTCGAACTCAGCACGGCGGGCGCGCATTGGCTCAAGGAACTGATTGAGCACCTGATTCAGGAATTTCTTGCACTTCATGTCGCCCAGTCCACCACGACGATAATGATCCTTCAACTCATCAAGGTTCTGATACTCAGGCAGGAAGTTAGCAAAATCCTCATCAGTAGAGAATGCATCAAGATAGGTGAACACTGCATTACCCTCTACATGACCAGGATCATTCAGATTTACATGCTCTGGGTCGGTGTACATTGAACGAACCTTCTGCCATACATCCTCAGCGGTATCAGAGAGGTAGATACAGTTACCAAGACTCTTCGACATTTTCTCCTTACCATCAGTACCAGGCAAACGGCGTGCTGTAAGATTCTCAGGCAGCATGATGTTTGGCTCTACCAATACAGGGGCATATACCTGATTGAATCGGCGAACCAACTCGCGAGTCACCTCGAGCATTGGCTCCTGGTCCTCACCAGCAGGAACTGTGGTAGCCTTGAACAATGTGATATCTGCAGCCTGTGATACAGGATAGCAGAAGAATCCGAGAGGAATGCTCTCGCCCTCGAAACCACGCATTTTTACCTCGGTCTTTACAGTAGGATTACGCTGAACGCGGCTAACAGAAACCAAGTTCATAAGATATGTAGTGAGCTCAGCAAGTTCAGGAATCTGACTCTGGATAAACAGAGTGCACTTCTCAGGATCGAGACCTGCAGCAAGATAGTCGAGTGCTACTTCTATGATATTCTGGCGAATCTTCTCTGGATTATCGGCATTATCTGTCAGAGCCTGAACATCGGCCATGAAAACAAACATGCGATCGAAGTCGCCTTGATTCTGCAATTGAACGCGTCGGCGCAATGAGCCGACGTAGTGTCCAAGGTGGAGTTTACCAGTGGGACGGTCGCCCGTCAAAATTACTTTTCCCATATGTTTTTTAGTCTGAATTTTCAAATTTGCGTGCAAAGGTACTTATTTTTTTAGACAAAAAGAACAAAAAGAACAAAAAAATATATGTTCTTCTATACATATGTCTAGAAAAATATGTATCTTTGCCGACAAATTGAATAATAATAACGTATTTTCAACAAATGTTTAGCATAGATACATACATAAGAAGACGTCAGGAACTTAAAAAACTGGTAGGAAAAGGAGTTATAGTTTTGTTTGGTAACAACGACTCGCCAGCCAATTATCCCGCTAACGCTTACGCCCCGATGAGACAAGACTCATCATTTCTATATTACTTTGGGCAGCACCGCGACGGACTCGTTGGTGTGATTGATATCGACAACGATCAGGAGATGATCTTTGGCGACGACATCGATGTAGAGGATATTGTTTGGATGGGCTTTACTCCATCGGTAGCCGATCTGGCAGCCGAGGTAGGCGTCAAGAAGACAGCCCCTATGAAGGAATTGGCAAAGATTTGCAACCCTCAGCGCGAAGTTCACTTCCTTCCTCCTTATCGATTCGACACCAAGATTCAGATTATGGATCTGCTTGGCATACATCCTTCGAAGCAAAAAGAGGCCGCATCGCTTAAACTGATTCAAGCTGTAGTAAAAATGCGCTCAACTAAGGAGCCACAGGAAATTGAGGCTATCGAACGTGCTTGCGAGGTGGGCTATGCGATGCACACTACAGCTCAATTGCTGATACGTCCAGGCGTTACAGAGCGATTCGTTGCCGGACAGGTTGATGGCATCGCTCGCAGTTTGGCTCAGGGCAACAGTTTTGCCACCATCTTCAGCCAGCATGGCGAAATCATGCACGGCAATCCTTCAGGCAACAAACTGGAGGCTGGACGCTTGGCACTCTGCGATGCAGGATGCGAACTCGACGACTACTGCTCTGATCACACCCGCACCATGCCTGTAACAGGTAAGTTTTCCCAGCGCCAACTGGAAATCTACTCCATCGTAGAGGCCTGTCACGACTACGCCATCGAGGTGGCTAAACCTGGTGTAAAATATATGGATGTTCACTTTGCTGTTTGTCGCATGATGACAGAACGCCTGAAAGAACTCGGGCTGATGAAGGGCGACACCGACGAGGCTGTAGCAGCAGGTGCCCACGCCATGTTCCTGCCTCACGGACTGGGCCACATGATGGGTATGGACGTTCACGATATGGAAGGTCTGGGCCAGATATATGTAGGCTTTGATGAAGAGACTCGTCCGAACCTTGAGCAGTTTGGTACTAACTGCCTGCGTATGGGGCGCAAGCTCGAAGAGGGCTTTGTGATTACCGACGAGCCAGGTATCTACTTCATTCCACAACTCATCGACGAGTGGAAGGCAAGCGGACACTGCAAGGAGTTCCTGAATTTCGAGAAACTCGAGACCTACAAGGACTTTGGCGGAATCCGCATTGAGGACGACATCCTGATTACCAAGGACGGATGCCGATTCCTTGGCACCAAACGAATTCCTTATCACCCCAAGGATGTTGAGGAGTTTATGGCAACGAATAATCAATAATAAAAATAAAAAAAGAAATGAAGAAGATTTTTACACTCGCACTCGTGGCAATGGTTGCCCTGAGTGTTTCAGCAGCTAAAAAGAAGGCTGCAAACAAGGATGCTAACAAGCCTGTATTCACTGTGATTAAGGAGAATCCTATCACAAGCATTAAGAACCAGAACCGTTCAGGTACGTGCTGGAACTTCTCTACCCTCTCATTCTTCGAGGCTGAGGTACTGAAAGCTACAGGCAAGACTTACGACTTTGATGAGGCATTTGTTGAGAACAAGACCTATATGGAGCGCGCCATTCAGGTGGTTCGCTACCACGGCGACTGCCAGTTTGCCCAGGGTGGTTCAGCAGAGGACGTTCTGTCTACAATGAAGACTCACGGCATCATCCCTGAGGGTATCATGCCTTTCGCAGGTTCGCTGTATGGTGACTCACTGAACAACTTCAACGAGTTCTTCTCACTCCTCGAGCCATACGTAGCAGCAGTTGCCAAGAGCAACGCTAAGAAACTGTCTACACAGTGGAAGGTTGGTTTCCAGGGTATTCTCGATGCATACCTTGGCAAGTGTCCTGAGAAGTTCACTTTCGAGGGCAAGGAGTACACTCCAAAGAGCTTCATGGCTTCACTGGGCATTAACCTCGACGATTATGTATCAATCACCAGCTATACCCACCACCCATTCTACACCACATTTGCAGTAGAAGTGCAGGACAACTGGCGTTTCCCACAGAGCTACAACGTTCCTATGGACGAGATGATGCGTATTATCGATAACGCTGTTGAGAATGGTTATACCGTAGCTTGGGGCGGCGATGTATCAGAAGAGGGTTTCACACGTAATGGTCTGGCCTATGCTGTAGACGGTAAGGCTACACAGAGTCTCGCTGGTAGCGATATGGCTCGCTGGCTTAACCTTTCACAGGATAAGAAACGTAACATCATCGACTCACTGGGTTGCAAGGTTCCTGAGATTGTTGCTACACAGGAGCTGCGCCAGGAGCGTTTCGACAACTGGGAGCTGACCGACGATCACGGCATGCTTATCTATGGTGTAGCCAAGGATCAGAACGGTAAAGAGTACTACATGGTAAAGAACTCATGGGGTGAGACTGGTGCTTATAAGGGTATTTGGTATATGACCAAGACTTTCATCGCAGCAAACACGATGGATTTCCTTATCAATAAGAACGCTATTCCTGCTGATATTCGTAAAAAGCTTGGTATCTAATGCATTTCAAATGGAATTACCAACCACCTACATCAGAACAACAGACGGCGGCTAAGGAGCTTGGAGAGAAAATCGGCATGAGTCCGATACTCGCCAACCTCCTTATTCAGCGAGGCATCAAAACGGAGAGCGCAGCCAAGCGCTTCTTCCGTCCGATGCTAAACGAGCTGATTGATCCGTTCCTGATGAACGACATGGATGTGGCGGTAGACCGACTCAACGATGCGATGGGGCGCAAAGAGCGCATCATGGTCTACGGCGACTACGATGTCGATGGATGTACGGCGGTAGCTTTGGTGTACAAATTCCTGCAGCAGTTCTACTCAAATATCGAATATTACATCCCCGATCGTTACGAAGAGGGATATGGTATCAGTAAGAAAGCATTGGACTATGCAGCTGAAAAAGGCATCAAGCTGATAATAGTACTCGACTGCGGTATTAAGGCTATCGAAGAGATTGCCTATGCCAAGAGTCTGGGCATAGATTTCATCATCTGCGACCACCATGTGCCAGATGATGAGTTGCCTGATGCTGTCGCGATTCTTAACCCCAAGCGCGTTGATTCCACCTACCCATTCAAGCATCTCTGCGGATGTGGCGTAGGTTTCAAACTCATGCAGGCTTTTGCAAAGAATAACGGTATTCCATTCTCACGCCTCATACCACTACTTGATTTCTGCGCTGTAAGTATAGCTGCAGACATCGTGCCTATCATGGGCGAAAACCGTATTCTGGCTTATCACGGACTGAAACAGCTCAACCAGAGTCCTTCTGTTGGACTAAAGGCTATCATCGACATCTGTGGTCTTACAGGCCGCGAGATAACCATGAGCGATATCGTATTTAAGATAGGTCCGCGTATTAACGCTTCAGGACGCATGCAGAATGGCACCGAAGCTGTTGATTTGTTGGTAGAGAAAGATTTGCAGAAAGCACTTGCTGAAGCTAACCATATTAATGAGTATAACGAGCAGCGAAAGGATGTTGACAAACAGATGACCGAAGAGGCTAACCAGATAGTTGAAAAGCTGGAAAGCCAGAAGCATCACGCCAGCATTGTGCTCTACGACGAGAACTGGAAGAAGGGTGTCATCGGTATTGTAGCCTCACGCCTCACTGAGCTTTATTATCGCCCAACGGTTGTGCTAACTAAGTTCAACGGTCTGGCCACAGGTTCTGCACGAAGCGTAGCCGGATATGATGTCTATGATGCTATCAAGAGCTGTCGCGATCTGCTCGAGAACTTTGGCGGCCATACTTATGCTGTGGGCCTTTCGCTTAAAATCGAGAATATCCCTGAGTTCCGCAGCCGTTTCCAGAAGTACGTGATGGAGCACATACAGCCCGAACAGACAGAGGCTACGCTCGATATTGATGCTGTTATCGACTTTAAGGACATTACCAAGCGTTTGCACAACGACTTGAAGAAGTTTGCACCTCATGGACCAGATAATCCAAAGCCATTGTTCTGCACACGCAATGTTTACGATTACGGCACCTCGAAGGTTGTTGGGCGCCAGCAGGAGCACATCAAACTTGAGCTGGTTGACTCCAAGTCGAGCAATGTGCTCAATGGCATCGCCTTTGGTCAGAGCGGTTCTGCACGCTACATCAAATCTAAGCGTTCGTTCGATATTGTCTACACCATAGAAGATAATATCTACAAGCGCACTGAGGTTCAATTACAGATAGAAGATATTCAGCCTTCTGAGGAGTGAACTATCAAGAAATACTGAAACGTTACTGGGGCTACGATGATTTTCGCGGAATCCAACGCGAAATCATCGAGTCTATAGGTAGCGGTCACGATACACTGGGACTGATGCCTACAGGTGGTGGAAAGTCAATCACCTTCCAAGTACCAGCCTTAGCCCAAGAGGGCACCTGCGTAGTCGTTACACCACTTATTGCCTTGATGAAAGATCAGGTTGACAATCTGCGTCGCAGAGGTATCAAGGCAGCAGCTATTTACAGCGGACTTAGTCACGAAGAGATTCTTACCACCCTCGAGAATGCCATTTTTGGCGGCGTTAAGCTACTTTACGTATCACCCGAGCGTCTCTCGTCAGAACTGTTTCAGACTAAGCTGCGCCACATGAAGATTAGTTTTATTACTGTCGACGAGGCTCATTGCATATCGCAATGGGGCTATGACTTTCGCCCCTCTTATCTGCAGATAGCAAAAATCCGCAAGCTCATTCCTGATGCACCCGTTCTGGCACTAACAGCAACGGCAACACCACAGGTAGTAGAGGACATTAAAATCAGATTGGATAATGGCAATTCTGATTTTAATACCTTTAAGATGAGCTTTGAGCGCAAGAATCTGGCCTATGTGGTGCGCCAGGCCGAGGATAAGATTGGCGAACTGCTCCACATTCTGCGCAGCACCAAGGACTCTACTATTGTCTATGCTCGCAGCCGGCGCCGCACTAAGGAGTATGCCGAGCTTATCAAAGAAGCAGGCATCACCGCCACCTTCTATCATGCAGGACTTGATGCCTGCGAGAAAGACAAGCGCCAACAAGCCTGGCAGCACGACGAGTATAGAGTAATGGTAGCCACCAACGCTTTTGGTATGGGTATTGATAAGCCTGATGTACGCCTGGTGGTTCACGTAGACTGCCCTGACAGCATCGAGGCCTATTTCCAGGAAGCAGGCCGTGCCGGTCGCGATGGTTTTAAGGCCTATGCCGTACTGCTCTACAACAACAGCGACGAGCGCAAGTTGATGAAGCGCATCAGCGACAGCTTCCCTGATAAAGACTATATCCGACAGGTTTACGAACATCTGGCCTATTATTATCAGATAGGTGTAGGCTCGGGCTATGGCCATACGTTTGAATTCAACATCGATAAGTTCTGCCACATTTACCACCACTTCCCTATTCAGGTAGATTCTGCTCTGAAAATCCTTCAGCGCGCAGGCTATATAGAGTATACGGAAGAACAGGACAATCAGGCCCGCGTGATGTTCACCGTAAGCCGCAATGACTTATACCGCCTTGAGAACAACAGCCCTAACGAAGAGAAGATAATCACCGCCCTACTACGCAACTATGGCGGACTGTTTACCGACTACAACTATATCGACGAGGCATTTCTGGCACAAGTAACCCAACTGCAGCCACAACAGGTTTACCTGATACTGAAAAACCTGTCGCAACGCCACATTCTGCACTTCATTCCGCAGAAGAAGACACCTTATATCCGCTACACTCAGCGTCGCGAGGATAAGGAGTACATACAGATTATGCCCGAGATATACGAGGAGCGCAAGGCCCAGTTTACCCAGCGCATCAAGTCCATGATACGCTATGCCAAATACGACCACATTTGTCGCTCACGCCAACTGCTTAGTTATTTTGGCGATCATAGCGGGCACAACTGCGGCCAATGTGATGTATGCCTGGCTCAGCGCTCTACAGGCGCAGTTTCTGAGCAGAAACTTACCAATGCAGTAGAGGCCATTCTGAATCTGCTTGGCGACCACAAGCCCCATTTCGTAACAGAAATAAAAAGCATCGAGCTGCCAGAAAGCGAACTCGATGCTGCAATTTCATATCTTACTGCCGAAGAATATATCCGTCAGACAGACGATGAACGGTTAGAAATTAATTTTTAACTGTCGCTCGTCTTCATGATCGTGCTCGTGGCAGTAACTGCTGCCATCAAAGCAGTGTGTACAAACACGGCACTTATCCATTCCTATGCTCT
The DNA here is from genome assembly GCA_900315765.1 of uncultured Prevotella sp. Taxonomy (GTDB): domain Bacteria; phylum Bacteroidota; class Bacteroidia; order Bacteroidales; family Bacteroidaceae; genus Prevotella. The sequence continues at coordinate 13,944 of ONAK01000022.1, forward strand.
TAATCAGGTCCTCAAGCTTAGCAAACTTCAGCGTTGTCAGTCCCAATCGCTTGGCTATCTCGTCAACCATACGCTTGTATTCAGGCGAATCAGTCTGAGCATACTTCTCAAGATTCTTCTTATCATCACCTTCAAAATCCTTGATGATGCGTCGTGTTATCAGTTCCATATCACTTTTCGACGAAGTGAATCCAATGAAAGGACAACCATATACCAGTGGTGGGCATGAGATACGGCAGTGAACCTCCTTGGCGCCGTACTCAAAGAAAGTCTTTACATTGTCTTTAAGCTGTGTACCACGTACGATAGAGTCATCGCAGAACACCACACGCTGGTCTTTCAGCAATGCGGGGTTTGGTATCAGCTTCATCTTAGCCACCAGCGAACGGCGCTCCTGATTGCCAGGAGTAAACGAGCGAGGCCATGTTGGCGTGTACTTCAGCACGGCACGCTTATAGGGCACGCCCTTACCTTCGGCATATCCCAGCGCCATACCAACTCCAGAATCAGGCACACCGCAAACGCAGTCCACCTCAGCGTCATCCTTCTCACCCATCATCTTACCATTCGTCTCACGAACGTTCTCTACGTTTATGCCATTATAGTCTGATGCAGGGAATCCATAATAAACCCACAGGAACGAGCATATCTGCTCCCTCTTCCAGGGCTCCTGCAGTACCTCCATCTTGTCGGCAGTCAGTAATACTATCTCGCCTGGTCCAAGGTCGCGCACTCGCTTATAGTCCAGATTGGGGAAGCTGGTAGTCTCGCTGCTCACAGCGAAGGCACCATCCTTCTGTCCGATAACTATAGGCGTGCGCCCCAAGAAGTCGCGTGCAGCAATGATACCTTTCTCAGTAAGTATCAACATAGAGCACGAGCCCTCAATCTTCTTGTATACCAGATTTATACCTTCAACAAATGTGCGCCCCATGTTTATCAGCAGCGCCACAAGTTCAGTCTGGTTAATGGTGTTGGCCGAGTACTCGCTGAAGTGCATGCGGCGTTCCAGCAGCTCCTGAGCTATCTCCTCGATATTGTTTATCTTAGCCACAGTCACCACTGCATAACGTCCCAAATGCGAGTTTACCAGAATGGGCTGTGGGTCAGTATCGCTAATCACTCCGATACCCTGTTTTCCTGAAAACGAGTCGAGTTCATCCTCGAACTTAGAGCGGAAGTAATCACGCTCCAGATTATGGATTTTACGACTAAAACCTTTTTCCTCATCAAATGTCACCAGTCCGGCACGCTTTGTACCCAGATGCGAATTATAATCGGTGCCGTAAAAAAGATCGTTAACACAGCACTTAGTGGAAATTGTTCCAAAAAATCCGCCCATACCTATTTAATTAAAATAATACAGGAACGAAGCGATACCCTCAAGTGCAGGTTTGCGCTGTCCCTCGATTTCAATCCTGAATTCAATCTCTGCCTTACAGATACCACGCAGGTTCTGAATGTTGTGCAACTTGGTTACCAGTCGCACTTTCGAGCCTGTGATGACAGGCTGACCAAAACGCATTTTGTCCATACCGTAGTTAACCAGCATCTTGATGTTGTTCACCTCAATAATCTGGTCCCACATGTATGGCAGGAGCGACAGTGTCAGATATCCGTGAGCAATAGTGCTCTGATACTGGCTCTCCTTCTTAGCGCGCTCCACATCCACGTGTATCCACTGGTGGTCAAGTGTTGCGTCGGCAAACATGTTGATGCGATCTTGATCTACTTGCAGCCAGTCAGAAGCTCCAAGCTCCTCACCCAGATGTGCTGCGAATTCATCGTACGAATTAATTACTAATTTTCCCATATCATATTTTAAAATGAATCACGGGGGTGCGTGTGCACCCCCGTGACTATAGTGTTATACGTCTTGGTTCTCTGGACGCAACTTACGTACAGTCTCACCAGCACGCCACATTTCCTGATTACGCATAGCCTCGAGCTCTTTCTCAAGTCCTGCACGGTAGTCAGGCTTAGAGTTAGCATCGATGGTAATCTGCGCCTCATTACCTGTCTGCACGCTGTAGTACAGCCACTCCATAACAGGCTTGATGGCATCGTGGAATCGTGGAGCCCAGTCAAGCGCACCACGCTGTGCGGTAGTAGAACAGTTAGCATACATCCAGTCCATACCTTTAGCACCAAACAACGGACCAAGGCTCTGTGTGAGCTCCTCTACAGTCTCGTTGAACGCCTCAGATGGCGAATGTCCGTGCTCGCGCAGTACCTCGTACTGGGCCAGCAACAGTCCCTGAATGGCACCCATCAGCGAGCCACGCTCACCAGTAAGGTCTGATGTAGCCTCACGCTCGAAGGTGGTTTCAAACATATATCCAGCACCAATACCGATACCAAATGCCAGAGTCTTCTCCTTAGCATTACCAGTAGCGTCCTGGTAAACGGCATACGAGCAGTTCAGACCACGACCCTCGCAGAACATAGTGCGCAGGCTGGTACCACTACCCTTAGGTGCAACCATAATAACATCAACATCCTTTGGAGGAACTACACCTGTACGATCACTCCAGTTGATAGCGAAACCGTGGCTGTAATACAGAGTCTTGCCAGGCTTCAGATACTGTTTGATGGTGGGCCACTGCTGAATCTGACCAGCATCGCTCAGAAGCATACAGAGGATAGTACCCTTTTCTGCGGCCTCCTCAATAGAGAAGAGAGTCTCGCCAGGAACCCATCCGTCGGCCACAGCCTTGTCGTAGGTTTTACCCAGACGCTGACCAACAATCACGTTGAATCCGTTATCACGCAGGTTGCAGGCCTGACCTGGGCCCTGTACGCCATAACCGATCACAGCGATGGTTTCATTCTTCAATACTTCACGTGCTTTCTCGAGTGAGAACTCTTTGCTGGTGATAACAGTCTCTGTTACTCCACCGAAATTCATTTGTGCCATAATAGCAATAAAATTTTTAATGTGTTAATATAATCCCTGCGTTCTATGCCAGCCCTACCCGAGAGCCGGACGCTTGGTGCTCACCACCGTCTTCTTTCTAGTCCGCTCCCACCCTGCTCAGAGAGTGCGACTTGGGCGTTAACTATTTAAATCGGGTGCAAAATTAAGCATAATCGCCGAAATAACCAAAAATTTAATCTGCTTTTTATTGATTTTTATTTCATCACCTTCACAATCTCCTCCAGCCATTGCTTGTCTGTGTCGTCGAAAGTGGCCAACTCGCGGCTATCTATATCCAGTACAGCCGTTATCTCGCCAGCCTCATTACGCACTGGAACCACAATTTCCGAACGCGACTCGCTACTGCAGGCAATGTGCCCTGGGAACAGCTCCACATCAGGCACCACGATGGTCTCGCCTTGCTTCCAGGCTGTGCCACAAACGCCCTTACCATATCCTATATGCATACAGGCCACCGGTCCTTGGAACGGTCCCAGTATCAGTTCACCATTCTTCACGCGATAGAATCCCGTCCACCAGAATCCCATCTCTAAATGGATTGCAGCTGCGATATTTGCCATCACAGCCACCTCGTCTGTTTCGCCTTGTGTCAGGCTCTTAATCTGCTCACAGAGCATCTTATATCTTTCAATCTTACTCATATTTTACTAAATTTAATTTGCGCCAGATAAACCTCGGCACTCTGCGCCAGAGGGCGGTGAGGATGCGGTAGCGCCAGTCGATAACGCGAATATGCTTACGATGCTCGATGGCACTCACAATCTCGCGAGCCACACGCTCTGGCTTCAGCAACATAGGATAGCGAGGCAAACCGCTAAGCAGGGCTGTATCTACAAAACCGGGGCGTATGTCGGTGAAACGGATATCAAGCTGGCGGGCATTGGCCTGCTGCTCGAGTGCCTGCAGATAAACATTCTGATAGGCCTTAGTGGCTGAATAGGCTGGTGCTGGACCTAAGCCTTTGGTGCCGGCAATAGACGAGATGGCTGCAATGTGGCCCCTGCCCTGCTGGGCAAAATAACGATAGGCGCAACCTATCATGCGTGTAAAGCCTAAGCCATTGGTCTCAACAGTAGCCAACTCGATGTCGGGCGCAAGTTCGCGGTTCTGGAATCCGATGCCTGAGGCATAGAAAAACAGGTCCATTCCTCCCAGACGATTGATAAGCGCCTGCAACTTCTCTGTGGCATCAGCATGAGTTACATCTATCTGTTCAACCTCGGCGGCGCCAATGGTTTGCAACAGGTCTAAACGGCGAGCGGCCACGCCTACCTTCCAGCCGCGCTGGATAAATAGACGGGCCACTTCGAGTCCGATACCTGATGAGGCGCCAATAATAATAGCTTTACTCATCGGGCAAGAACAATGGGTCTTCAGGCATTACCATAACTGGCTTGGTATTGTATGCCTTAAGTAGTTTATCAGATACGTACTTTTTGTTTACAACCAGACGGAACATATACTCACGGAACCACTCTGCAGTCATAATGATGCAGCCCTGCTGTCCGCTGGTAGCGCCCCATGAGTTCTCGACCTTCCACTTAATGGGTTTGCCTTGTTTATCAAGGTCAACAGCAGTAAGCGTCATAGCATGGGTAGAACCGCTATCAAAGGTGCTGATGCGCTGAGCTTTGTTCATAGCAAAGGTTGTACCGAATACAGAGCCATAGTCGAAATTATCTAACGAAGCGTAGCCGCGTTTGCGATCCAGGAGCTTACCTACATCGTAAGAGCTATACATTTTGCGACCGTCCTTGAGTGAGGCGATGGCCAGCTGCTCGATTTCGTCCATAGGCAGGTTGAGATAGCGCCAGTTGCTACCATCATAGGTGTGACGGTCGTACTCTACCTCATAGGTCTTATAGTACTCGCGACGTGGGTCGTTCATCACCATGATGAAGGTGCCATTGATGTCGTCGCCAACCACCTCTTTATAGAAGCTCAGCGGCGTGTACTCTTTTGCCTCGCCCAACTGGCGGCCAGCCTTGTCGTGGAAGGCATAGGTGAATTTCTCGACAGGAGCACCCAGAGTGAGTTTGAGCATACGATAAATCTGAGTGAGCATCTGAGTCTTTGCCTTCTGAATGTCGGCACTGCTCTTCTTCTGGGCTACCATATCGCGAAGCTGCAAACCAAACTCGCGAAGCTTTGACGAAACAAGGCTACGGGCCTTTGATGTGTTCTCGCTTGTAAATGTCTCAGGCATGACCTCTGATGGTACAAGACCGTATTTGGGAGCCAGATCGGCTACACCACAGAAGGTTCCGCCATCGCCAATGGGCGAATGGAAGAAGAACTGCACACGCTGATCATCGATAGGCTTCTTGGCAGTATCGATAACACCCTGAAGCATCAGGTTTGCTTTCTCCAGCTGATCCCAGAAGAACAGGTAGGCCTGCGAGAACTCGATGCTTACTGAGTCGGCATGATTCATGTAGTTAGAACGCAGCACATTAAGACCGCTGAACATCCAGCAACGCCCCGACGATTTCTGGTCGGTAATAGTCTGTTTGCGGGTTTCAACAGAGAAATGGGTATCGATAGGCTTGGCTGCTACGCGATAGTTCTTTGCTAACGCATCGATGCTCATGCCGTAGACGGCATTTGCGATGACTCGCTCCTTGCCACACTGCTTCTGTTCTTTCTGAATCTCCTGTAACATCTGGGCCGAAATGCCCCCACCCTGAGTTTGCGCCTGAGCAGTAAAACCGCAGGCTGCAAAAAGGATTAAAACTGATTTCTTGTTCATTCTTACTTTTTTAATTATTTACTCTTTTTAGTTGATGTCTTTTTTGTGGTGGTCTTCTTGGTGGTAGACTTCTTGGTGGTTGTCTTCTTGGTGGTTGTGGTAGCAGGCTTGTAGTACTTCAGCGCCTCAGGCAACCATCCCTGAATGTTCTTGATGCGGGTTGCATCAGATGGGTGATCGCTCAGGAATTCAGCTGTGCTCTTATTACCACTTGCTGCCGACATGCGCTCCCAGAACTTTACAGCTACGTTAGGATCGTAGCCAGCCATAGCGGCGAAGATAAGTCCCAGGTGGTCGGCCTCGTTCTCATTGTCGCGAGAATATTTGAGGTTAGCAAAGTTCAAGCCATAGCTTGCTGCAGCCTGACCTAATGCTACGGTATTGCTGCTAACGCCCAGAATGCTGGCTAAGGCGCCAAGTCCCTGCACACCATACTGCTGCTTAATCTTTGTACTCATCTGCTCGGCAGAGTGACGAGCCACAGCATGGGCAATCTCGTGTCCCAGCACGATGGCAAGCGAAGCCTCGTCCTGAGTGATGGGCAGAATACCCTCGTAAACCACAATCAGTCCGCCAGGCATACACCATGCATTAGCCTGTTTATCAGCAACAAGATTAAATGTCCACTGATAATTCTGTACATCGTTCTGCATACCATTTGTGTTGAGGAAGTTAACAACGGCATTTGCCAGATTGGTTCCTACGCGCTTTACCAAAGCTGTGTTAGTGGCGTTGGTAGAAAGCTTGGCAGTTTTCATAAACTCCTGATACTGCTGGGTGGAGAGGGTAAGAATCTCGCCATCGCTAACCATTAGGTTCTGCTTACGACCTGTGATGGGCACAGTGTTTGTGGTACCGCAGCTAACCAATAGAGCTGCAACCATCGACATTACAAAAATCTTGATATTCTTCATACGACTTTTTGTTATTTTATTGGTTATATTATGTTTTCGAGTGCAAAGTAAATAAAAATTTTCGATTCTTGCAAATTTTAAAACATAAAAATAGAGACATCCCCGAAGGAATGCCTCTAAAAATAGAATGACCAATAATAACTAAAAAACTATGAATTTACTTGTTCAGACCACGGTTGTTAAGTGTGGTGTTGAGCAGCAGCAGGTAAGTGCGCATCTGCTCGTTTGTGAGTACTGAGCGCATACGCTTTACATCGGTATCGATGGCACGCTTAACCATAGCGTCGCGATCGTTCTTACCATACTGAGCAGCGTAAGAAATCTCAGTGTTAAACACGTGGTGGATATTCTCTACAGCATTGCGCTGGTTCCAATCGAGGTGAAGTGCGTCAGAAAGCTTGTCCATGTTGACGTCCATCTTGTAAGCCTCAACGTTCTTTACAGCGTTTGTGTTCTCGTCCTCAGCAAATGCGGTTGTCATACTCAACATTGCTACCAGTGTCATAATCATCTTTTTCATCTTTTTACCCTTTCTTTTTTTTTACTCAGTCGGCTTTTTGCAGCCAACCTACTTTTTTTTTACTTAATTCGTTATCCTTTAAAAACTCTTTTGTTTCTTTTTGACGATGCAAAGGTACGGCGATATTTTGAACTAAACAAGTGTTTTTGGAAAATTGTGTGCGAACACAACACTTTTATTGATACATATCAACGAAAAGCCAAAATAATGATTTTTTTATATTTTACGATTAAACTTGCGGGTATTTGATGGAAAATGCGTATCTTTGCACGCTGAAACTAAATAGTATATATATAAATAGGTATATGGAAGAAACAAAGAACAGATTTATGTCGGTTGTCTACCAGTTGTACAGCCTTAAGGATGGCAAGAGCGAACTGGAGGAGCAGACAGGCGACGAGCGCCCATTTGAGTTTATCACAGGATTCAGCGTAGCACTTGATGCTTTCGAGGAAAAGGTAAAGAGCCTGGAGAAAGGCAGCGATTTCGATTTCGAGCTGACTCCTGCTGAAGCTTTTGGCGAGTATATTGCCGAGGGTGTGCACAAGGTGGGCCGCGAGGTATTCACCGTTAACGGTCATTTTGATCACGAGAATATCTTTGAAGGAGCTGTTATCACACTGATGGATAATGAAGACCACCAGTTTATGGCAAAGGTTACCAAGATAGAGGAAGACGGTGTTACTGTTGACACCAACCACCCTCTTGCAGGCAAGACTCTGAACTTCAAGGGCCGCGTGATTGAGAACCGCGAGGCTACCGAAGAGGAGATTCAGCACCTGATTAAGCACATGACAGGTGGATGCAGCGGTGGTTGTCACGGCTGCGGAGATCACGGTTGTGGCGATCATGACTGTGATTGCGGCGATCACGAGCATCACCATCACCACGATGGAGGTTGCGGTTGCGGACACTGCCACTAAATAATTGACAATTATGAATAGTTTCGGCCAGATTTTCAGGCTTACAACGTTTGGCGAGAGTCACGGTGAAGCTGTGGGAGGTGTTGTTGACGGACTGCCTGCTGGAATCGACATTGATGTGGATTTCATACAACAGGAGTTAAACCGACGCCGTCCTGGACAGAGTAAGATTACAACATCGCGCCAGGAGGCTGACAAAATTGAGATCCTGAGTGGTGTGTTCGAAGGAAAATCAACTGGATGCCCCATCGGATTCATAGTACGTAACACCAACCAGCACTCGCAGGACTACGAGAATATGCGATGCGTGTTCCGCCCATCACATGCCGACTACACTTACTTCCAGAAATACGGCATTCGCGATCATCGCGGAGGCGGTCGTTCTTCAGCACGCATCACTATCAGCCGCTGCGTGGGTGGAGCATTGGCCAAGCTTGTGCTGCGACAGTATGGTATCAGCATTCAGGCCTATACATCGCAAGTGGGCGACATTGCGCTCGACAAAGATTACAAGCTGTACAATCTGGATAATACCGAAACAAATGCCGTTCGCTGTCCTGATGCAGAGAAAGCTGCACAGATGGAAGAACTGATTACAAAGGTGAAGGCCGAGGGCGACACCATCGGAGGCGTCATCACCTGTGTTATAAAGGGTTGCCCCGCTGGTCTGGGCGAGCCTGAGTTCGACAAGCTGCATGCCCAGCTGGGAAGTGCGATGCTAGGCATAAACGCTGTTAAAGGCTTTGAATATGGCGACGGATTTGATAGCGCCAGCATGCGTGGCAGCCAGGTTAACGATGTGTTTATGCGCAACGACGACGGCAGCACCACAACAGCCACCAACCATAGCGGCGGCATACAAGGTGGAATAAGTAACGGACAAGACATATACTTCCGCGTGGCATTTAAGCCCGTGGCTACTATTCTTACTGAACAAGATACGGTTGACTTAGAAGGAAACCCTGCAAGATTCACCGCTCGTGGGCGCCACGATCCTTGTGTTTTGCCTCGTGCAGTACCTGTAGTAGAAGCAATGGCGGCAATGGTCATTTTGGACAATTTATTGCTATATTTTGCCGCTAAAAGCAGAAATTAAAAGAAAAAAGCACCCCGATTGCAAAAAAATGCAAAAAAGATTTGGTAGTTTAGAAAACTATTCGTATCTTTGCAGCGCAATCAGGGATTTGGGAAAACCCCGGAATTGCTTTAGTTAAGTCTAGTTTAGTTTTTGTGTTGGTTGAGGGCTAGCGATTGCTAGCCCTCAAATTTTGTATTTACCAACAAGTGTAATCAGACTTATTTTATAACGCCGATGATTTCATCTACCGATTGGCATCCGTGTGCATCGAGCCAAGCGTTGATTCCATCGCGAACCTTGATACTTACAGCAGGATCAAGGAAGTTTGCAGTACCAATTTCGATAGCTGTAGCGCCAGCCATCAGGAACTCTATGGCATCCTTTGCTGTGCTGATGCCTCCAAGACCTATTACAGGTATGTTTACAGCTTTAGCCACCTGCCAAACCATACGCAGGGCCACAGGCTTTACACAGGGACCACTGAGACCGCCTGTATTGATGCTGAGCAGAGTCTTGCGCTTCTCGATATCTATAGCCATACCCATCAGTGTATTGATGAGCGATACGCTATCAGCACCCTCAGCCTCTACCGCACGGGCTATCTCGGCTATATCAGTTACGTTAGGCGAGAGTTTTACTATCAGCGTCTTGTGATAACGCTGGCGAACGGCTTTTACCACACTGGCAGCTCCAGCACAGGTAACACCGAATGCCATACCGCCATCCTTTACGTTAGGACACGAGATGTTGAGCTCGATGGCAGGAATATTCTCGAGTGCATCGATGCGTGCAGCACACTCAGCATAATCCTCAGGCGACGATCCGCTCACGTTTACTATCATATTGGTATCGATATCCTTTATCTGCGGATAGATATGCTCGCAGAAGTAATCTACGCCCTTGTTCTGCAGTCCCACGCAGTTGAGCATGCCACTGGCTGTTTCGGCCATACGAGGATAGTCGTTGCCCTGACGAGGATTGAGAGTTGTTCCCTTAACGATAATGCCACCAATACCATCGATAGGCATAAGGTCGGCAAACTCCAAGCCATAGCCAAAAGTGCCCGAAGCGGTCATTACAGGGTTCTTCAGCTCCAGGTCGTTTATTTTTACATTTAGTCTTGCCATAACAGTTTCTTAATATTAAACACTGGTCCGTCCTTGCATACACACAAATTTCCCTCTGTAGTCTTCTCAACGCAGCACAGACAAGCACCAAGTCCGCATGCCATCAGGTTCTCGAGCGACACCTCACAATCCACGTTATTCTGACGTGCATAGCGCGCCACAGCCTTCATCATCGGCGTTGGGCCGCAAGTACTGATACGGTCAAAACGCTCTTGGTTAAGGATAGAGTGGTTGGTAACAAATCCTTTCTCGCCCATCGAGCCATCCTCGGTAGTTACGTACACGCGCCCGTACATATTAAATACAGGCAGCATCAGCAAATCGTCAGCTGTGCGTGCGCCCAACAGGAAAGTAGGTTCAAAACCCTGACGTTTCATCTCGGCACCCATATACAACAGTGGGGCCACACCAACGCCTCCGCCTACAAGCAGCACTTTCTCGCCCTGCTTAGCTGGAGTAAAACCATTGCCCAGCGGCAACACGCAATTAAGAACATCGCCAAACTTAAGCTTTGCAAGCTGTTTGGTACCATCGCCAACGGTAGCCACAAGCAGCCAGAGCTCATTGTTCTCACGATCTACAAAGTTAATGGAAATGGGGCGGCGCAGGAATGTTGATGGCGATCCATCAACTCGCACCTCAACAAACTGACCAGGTAGCATCTCTGGCAGAGTGTTCTCGTGCGTTAGTATTATGAGCACATAGCGCTGATGAATCCGTTCTACCTGCTTAACCTTTAGGTCTAGTATATACTTCTTCATACATCAATTTTTTAAATCGGGTACAAAGATACAACTATTTTTTCAAACCACAAAACTTTATTTCTTAGCAGGCACAAAAGTATCCCACGTCTGGTCATCGTAGAACACACGAATTTCGATAACCTTACGCTGCGGTTTGTCTATTATTTTTACCTCTTCTCGAACGATTTCCGGGTGTGTAGTACGTACACTATTGAAATTTTGGGGCACCTGAGGTGCTATTTGTGGCGCATTTTGAGGAGTCGCATCAAAATCAATCATCAGATTTTGCTCGATGGGGTGGGTGTCAGCTGGGCTATCTGCACCTTCAAAGAGGTCACCCGAGGGGGTGTTTTGGGGCAGATACATGTCGCCCGATCCAAACATCAACCAATCGGTATTGATGTTAGGAATTTTCTTTTTGATGGCCTCCACGATGTTAAGGGTGGGTCGGGTGCGACCATTGAAGATGCTACTAAGTGTTGCCGGACTCTGACCGATGTAGTCGGCGAAGAGCTGTTGAGTCATGTGCTGCGACTCCATAATCTGTCTGATTCTATCTTTCATTTTTATAAAGAGGTACTTTTAAGGGCCATTTGGCCCGATTTTCTTTCAGTTTACAAAGGTAAAACAAATAATTGAATTATACAACAAATGTAGATACAATTTAAGATTTTATAATTTAAGTTTATAGTTTTATATTTGTAAATCAAATGAATCGTGGAGCGATTATTGTGGTTTAAGATTATAAATCTAAAGTTTAGATAAATAAACTATACAAACCTATCATAAAGCAATTTTTTATAACTAACTGGGTATAAATTAAGTACTTACGTCGAAACACACCGTTTTTAGACCGATATTCACTTTCTGGACACTATAGTAACTGATATTTTGAAGGATATTATATAAAATCGGCATAACCGATTGATTTTTAGTTATTTATATATATATATAACCCTATGCATAAATATGAATATACAAATCAGAATCACAAAATTAAGATATTGATATTCAAATATATTATTCTGATTTACAATTTAAAATGCTAAAATACTAATATCTTAACCCTACTAATTCTAAATTGTTGTTCGTATTTATAAATCCAAATTTAGAAAACACAATCTAAATGATTGTGAACGCCAAATCTCGCGAGACTGAAAATTGCGATTTTTAGCATTTCTCGCGTATTCTGAACCATCTATCGAAATTCTGGAAATACGCGAGTTTTGAGGGGGTAAGAATCCTCGTAACTCCCCTATTTCTCAGGCAATTAGGCATAAAAAAGGCGCTCACGAAAAGCGCCATTTTTATAAATTCTAGAGCGGAAAACCTACCCTATTTAGTGCAAAATGTAAAAAATCAGTTCCTTCATGAGCTCTCCAGCAGGGGTATTTGGATTATCTAATCCCTTACTTTTTGCGTCAATCTCACGTATCTTCGAAATTATCTGCATCACCTTCATGCCAGAGTAGTTTCTCATACCAGTCATATAGTCCTTAGCTCCCCATGCATTTCTCAATTCCAGCCACTCTGCAACCGCTTCCTGGCTCTTATTATTTGGCGCGTAAAACGCAATCATCAGATTTTGGAAGTAATTAAAGAGCAACGGGAGAAATGAGTAGATGGAACCAGCCTTCGGATTTTCGTCAAAATATTTTATTATCTGATTTGCTTTGTAAACATCACGGCGAACAATCGCGTCGCGAAGCTCAAATCCATTAAACTCTTTGCTCACTCCTATCTGGTCTTCCACCGTCTGTGGGGTCACTACCCTATTCTCTTCGGGCAGCGAGATGATCACCTTATCGAGCTCGCCAACCAGTCTGCTCAAATCGGCACCAATATTCTCGGCTATCATCTGCACGCTCTTCGCGTCAATCTTCACTTGGCGCGCTTTCAGATAGTTCTCGATAAATCCAGGCAGGTCTCTATCCCTGAGTTTTGCACTCTCAAACAATACGCCAGCCGATTTTATAGCCTTAACATAGCCTGCCTTACGCCCGTCAACCTTACCGTTCTTGTGGCACATCACCAGTATCGTAGAGGCCATCGGATTGCTGAAATAGTGCTCCAGCGCCTCCGTATTCTTAATATTCTGCGCCTCTTTCACTATCACCACCTGGCGCTCGGCCATCATGGGATAACGACGCGCCAAGTCGGCTATCTGCGATGCATTGACATCCGATCCGAACAGTATGGTCTGGTTAAAATCGCGTTCCTCAGGCTGTAGAGCATGCTCTGCGATATAGTCGGCAATCTTGTCGATATAATAAGGCTCGTCGCCCATCAGATAGTAGACGGGCGCGTATTTTCCTGCCTCCAAATCGCGCATGATACTCTCAAAACTTGCATTTTTTGCCTCAGCCATAGTGCTATTTCAATTATTATTTGTATTTTTGCCTGCAAATTTACAAAAATGTTTCGATTAAACCTCCCTACATACGAAATAAAAATAGCCCAACGGGGCAATAAGCAGCTAATTTTCGACTTTTTGCGCCGAAAATACGTAGCCTTGACGCCCGAGGAATGGGTTCGCCAGCACTTTGTGCATTATCTTATCGAGCACAAGGGCTACCCAGCCGGACTGATCGGCAACGAGGTAGAACTGAATGTTGGTGAGAAAAAGCTGCGCTGCGATAGTATATTATATAATAAGGTGGCGCAACCTCAGATGATCATAGAATACAAGGCCCCCCAAATAAAACTTCAGCAGAAGACGTTCGACCAGATATCGGCCTACAATCTCCTGCTGAAGGTAGACTACTTGATTGTTAGCAACGGCATGCAGCACATCTGCTGCCGTATGGATTATGAGCATCAAAAATATTGCTTTCTTGAAGACATCCCTAACTATCAAGAATTATAACATTTTTCTCTCTCTTATGCCATATCGTTGGCATCGGCAGCCTTCTTTGATGAAGCCGACGATGTAGAGGTGCCCGACGACTTACGGATGGCGCGCTTTGCACCCTTCTTCTTCTCCTCGGGAGCGGCAGCCTTCTCTACCTTTACGCCTGCAAGCTCTGGGTCGATCATGATACGTCCGCAGTACTCGCAAACAATAATCTTCTTGTGCATCTTGATGTCAAGCTGGCGCTGAGGTGGAATCTTGTTGAAGCAACCACCGCAGGCATCACGCTGAACGTAAACGATACCCAGACCGTTACGTGCATTCTTACGTATGCGCTTGAACGATGTGAGCAAACGGCCCTCAATCTTTGCCTCGAGTGCCTTAACCTGCTCCTTAAGCTTCTCCTCCTCAACACGAGTCTCTTCCATAATCTCCTCGAGCTCGTTCTTCTTAACATCCAGATCGCCCTGGCGCTCAGCTATCAGAGCCTCACTGTTAGCCTTCTCCTGCTCCTTGTCGGCAATCTTGTTGTTAGCCTCGCGAATCTTCTTGTTACAGAGTTCAATCTCAAGTGTCTGGAACTCAATTTCCTTCGAGAGTGTGTCGTACTCACGGTTGTTCTTAACCTCGTTGAGCTGAGCCTTGTAGCGCTCAACACTTGCCTCAGCTTCAGCAATCTCGCCCTTCTTCTGGCTGATGGCCTTCTGATAGTCTGCAATGTCGGCAGCAATCTTCTCAACACGTGTTGTCAAGCCCTCGATCTCGTCTTCCAGGTCCTGAACTTCAAGTGGCAGCTCGCCGCGCAGTGCGCGCTTCTCGTCGATAGCCGAGAGAGCTGTCTGCAGCTGATAAAGCGTCTTTAGGCGCTCTTCTACTGATAACTCTGATGGATCTTTCTTTGCCATAAATCTTTATGAAATTATTTTAAATATATAATATCGGATTCGTATTTGTTTCTGCGATGAAGGTTTTAACTCCAGGGCACTCTTTACGGATAATCTCGTCGAATACCTCGGCAGTATACTGCTCGCTCTGATAGTGACCTATCACGCATATCTGAATCTGCTGTTCGTAGCCGAAGTACTGATGATAGTGCATCTCGCCGGTAATAAACGCATCTGCCTGATTCTTAACAGCTTCGTCGAGCAGGAAATCACCGGCACCGCCGCACAATGCCACACGCTTAATGGGGCGGCGCAGCAGCTGGTTACACATCGCGCACTCCACACCAAAGGCCTTCTTCACAGCAATGATAAAGTCGTCGGCAGCCAGCGGTTCGGCCAACTCGCCTACTACCCCACTTCCAGCCTCAACACCAGCTGCGGCAGAGCCTGTGGGAGCCAAAAACTTTACATTCTGCAGCCCCAGTTTCTCGGCTATGCGATAGTTCACTCCGCCTTTGGCATTATCCATATTGGTGTGCATCGAGATAACTGCTATACCCTTCTGTATGGCACTCATCACGGTGCGCTGCACGTCGTTCAGATCGCTAATCGTCTTCAGTCCTCTGAACAACAGCGGATGGTGGCTCACAATCAGATTGCAACCCTTCGCTATGGCCTCGTCAACGATGCGCTCGTTCACGTCCAGACACAATAATGCCCCTGAAACCTCCGTCTCTGTCAGTCCAACTTGTAGGCCAGCATTATCCCAGCTTTCCTGCAAGGGCAGAGGCGCGAAACGTTCAAGGGCGCTCAGCACTTCTTTTATTTTCACGGGTGCAAAGGTACAAAGAAAAATGAGAATTGATAATTGACAATTGATAATTTTTAGTATTTTTAACCAAATCACCAATCTTTCAAGTTAGCCTTTGCTTCCACTTTTCGTTCTGTTTTATCGTCGAGAGCTGGAAAAAAGTCTATTCCTGTAAGGCTTTCTATCTCGTCAACCGAGCGTACAGCCTCCTCTATCGGTTGCTTTTTACCCTCGTTGCGATAGATGAAACCTATGGCCTTTGGCTCGCCTTTTCTGCACAATATCACCTTAAAGAATCGCGTTGGCACCCACACTTTATTCTTGCCGATAGTCTTCTGCTGGTCGCCCTTCTGGTCGTATATCGGACCACACACCACGTCGACAGCCCCGTATTTACGTGCCCATTCGCGGCATTTCATCTCAATATCGTTCCACTCGTACTTATTCAGTCCGTGGTTCTGCGGACAGATATTTGTAAACAAGAAGCTCTCCGTCATCGCCTGCTTGTCCCACTTATTATCGCCTGCAGGGCACATGTGTCCGCGATCGTAGCGCGAGTTGTAGTAATCCTGGTTGGTGGCTCTGGGTGCCGGCACGCTTGCATCCTCAGCAAACACCTCCTCTTTTCGCTGATATCTGCCCCGGGTGTGAGCATCAGTAAGATGCCAAGCCACCCAGTTTGGAGTCTTTGTATGGCGATTATACGATGTGGTGTACCCTTTTCTCTGCAAAATCACCTCCGCCCTGCCCTTCAGGGGTGCAGGCAGCTCATATTTTGTCTGGCCCTGACAAGCCGATGCCACCAGCGCCAATATAGCTATACTTATATTATATAATGTACCTTTCATGCCTGCAAAGATAGCATATTGATGGCAAAAATCCAAATAAAAAGCCTAAAAACAAAGATTTTTCGAAAAAACTACATTAAAAATTTGGCAGATTAAAAAAATCTATGTACCTTTGCACCCGCAAAACCAACATGGTGCCCGTAGTTCAGTTGGTTAGAGCGTCAGATTGTGGTTCTGAATGTCGTGGGTTCGAGTCCCACCGGGCACCCCTTATGGGAGTTCTTTTTTATATCAAAATACTGCATTCTGACCCTCAAATCCACTATGATTCAGTCATAATCCTCTGATTTTTCGCCTTTTTGTTTACCGCTAAAAATTAACGTAACATGCTGACTATCAAGGCTATGGTAAAAAAGGACGGTTTACGTGTTGACCGCAAGTACAACGTAAAAGTAAGTTTCACATACAAGAGGAAAGTAAAAAGGCTGTCTACTAGTCTATTTGTGAGTCCCTGTGACCTAACAAAAACACTGGCTTTTAAAGAGGGAACTCCTATCAAACAGAAAGTGGATAAGCTTGTAGATGCCTATCGAGATATGTGCGATAAGCTACAAGTTGACATTCATGATTACACTCTAGATGAGATTATTGAACTTATCCAAAACGAGGAAGAGAGACAGAAACCTGTTGATTTTATCCAATTCTGTAGATGGTGGATTCTCACCTCTCCTATCAAAGGTAAAAAGAACTATCAGTCTGCAGTAAATGCTTTTACGACATATCTTGGAACAGAGAATCTTGAGGCTTCAAAAATTACAGTATCTTTATTAAACGGCTTTATGGACTATCTTAACTTACAGAGTAAAATGAGAGCTAAAGCACTTGAATTGGCTGGAAAAAGAGTACCATCAAATCGAAGCGTTTCGCTGTATTTAAGTAGCCTGAGACACTTGTTTAATGAAGCTAAGAAGAAATACAATGATTATGACCGTAATATCATTCGTCTAAGCAACTCACCATTTGAATATATTACCATCCCCAGACAGGAAGCTACCAGAAAAAGGGCTATCTCAGCTAAATCAGTAAAGGAGATCTGGGATTATCCATACGAATGCAAAAAGGATGGTTCTTTAAAAAAAGAGAGTGTCTCCAATCTGGCTAAAGACTGCTTCTGCTTGTCGTTTTGTTTAATGGGAATGAACTCAGCTGACTTATTTAACTGTACAGAAATTTCTGGAGATACAATAACCTATTACCGTACCAAGACTACAGAACGTAGGCTTGACAAGGCTAAAATGGTTGTTAAGATCCCCACCATTATAAGACCTCTTGTTGAGAAGTATCGTGACCAGAAGGGTGAACGAGTCTTCAAATTCCACCATCTATATAATACAGAGAAAAACTTCAACCGCGCAATCAACCTTGGCTTGAAGACTATTGGAAAGGCTCTCAATCTCACAGATCTGGAATACTATGCTGCCCGTCACTCATGGGCTACTATCGCCCTCAACAAGTGCGGTATTGATAAGTACACAGTCCATGCTGCACTCAACCATGTGGACGAGTCCATGAGAGTCACCGACATCTACATTGAGCGTGACTTCGTGAACGAAAATAAGGCTAATGCCAAGATATACTTTTGCGGCTATGGACAAGAAATTTACAGCAGAAGATCTTGAATATATTGCTTTTGTAGCACGTAACTACTGCAACCTTTTGGGTACAGGAGTGGAAGAATATGTTGTGCTGACAGCTTTAGATAAATTTGAATATCGAGTTAGCGAGATAGAATGCGCTTCAAATTACGAACTCTACAAATCTACATCTACCCTACAAGAGAAGCTAAAGAAATACAACTTCGATTCTTATAAGTTCTGGCTTCTACTCCTTTTCCTTAAAGACTATACAGAGTCCTGCTTTGGTAAATCATGGGTTTTTGACGAAGTTTCCGTTGGAAAAAACGTTAAGGATATGATCGATATGCTTGACAACTATAATAAAGAAGGTTGTGAAATAACTATAAGCACTAAGAATAAATCTGCACATATAAGTGCTATTTGGATCATAAACGAATTAAAAGAACTTTTGTTTAACCTACAACAGAACCAAAAAGATGAGATTAACAACACATATCCTTGCATTGGCACAACCGAGGATAAAGTACAATGGCATAAAATCAAATTCTTTATGGACATGTTTTTTTATTTTCTCGACAACTACCATATAGACGAATCACAAAAAACAAGCAATCGAAAAGATTGGCTTCTATTTGCTCAGTCACTTTATTTAGTTGGCTATCTTAATGAAGAAAAATATCTCAAGGGGTACACTGTAACTAAACAAACCTATGTTAAACTATACGGGGAAAATAAAACTATTGATGTAAAAAGCCCATTAAAAGGATTAGGTAAATATTTCACAGATAACACAAAACATCTAGCAGTCACAGCAAAATGCGGAAAATCACTTTATTGCTATAAACCTTTTTAAGGTTACTAGCTAATTCACCATTATTTTAGGAAATCTATTGAAAATGTTTTCCTAAATTAGTTGGTCAGGGAAATTATCTCACATCTTTTTTATTTTCTAATTTTGCACCCAGAATCAAACAACAGCGTACGGGTTGGAGTAGTTCTGGAGGTAAAGATGCCGCCTCGCACGAAGCAAAAGGCAAATAATTA
The DNA here is from genome assembly GCA_900315765.1 of uncultured Prevotella sp. Classification (GTDB taxonomy): domain Bacteria; phylum Bacteroidota; class Bacteroidia; order Bacteroidales; family Bacteroidaceae; genus Prevotella. The sequence goes on from ONAK01000022.1 coordinate 32,951, forward strand.
GCAAAATAAGAATTAACATGGATTTAATTTTTAACGTCCTAACAACTGCCAAGGAGCAGTATCCAAACAATGAGGCTCATGCCGAAGTAATGAAAATGATGACTCGTGGTGATAAGCTCTCCGTGAAGTTCGGAACAACGAAGAACCAGCACCCCTACGCTTGGGTAGAATCAAAGACTGTAGCAGGCTTTAAGTACGAACTAGATGCCGAGCGAGCCAAGAACCTTATTAAGTACATGGTCACAGGTGAGGTCAGCGATTATGCTGGAGACCTGATGCAGAGTGACACGCTGAAGGCTAACGAAGACTACCAATGGGAGGTAATGAAGCAGTTCATCGAGAACGGCCAAACGTTACAGTACACTCCCCTCTTCCGAGAGTACAACGACAAGATTTCAGCTATGAAGTCGATGTTTAAGGGTACTGTGTTTTTCCGCATTCCCCGAACCACTGAGTATCTTGACTATCTGCGCGAGCACCAGCAGGACATTTAATATAACCCGTAGAGGGGTAGTGCTCGCCCCTCTACATATTTATATTTATATGATTAAGAAGAAGATTATCATATCGAAAGTAAACGGGACTATGCAACGCCTTGGAGACATCTACCCTGTGATTGAGACTAACACCATTCTCAATAAGACTATTACGGGGATTGGTGCTACTTATTCTGAAATTAAAGCTCCTAGAAATTCCATAATCATCGAACCGAGTAAACCTGTAATCTACGGTAAGACCCATGACCCAAAACATAAAAATGATAACCTACTTGGCGTAATCGAGGGAGTTTACCAAGACAAAATCGTTAGGTACATAGAAGCCTGCATACAACAAGGTAAACGAATCAAAATCCTGACCACTCCAGAAAGTTTCAAAAAAGTGCTGGATGCATTCGATAGTCTCGATATTGACATTCGTTACGATGGCTACTTTCTACTATTCGATGAGATTCAGAAAACAGTGAAGGATTGTGATTATAGATCGGACATTACACTACCTATGGATTTATTCTTCGAGTGCAGAGATAAAGCTATAGTTTCAGCAACCACACCGAAGAAAATAGCAGATAATCGATTTAAAGATTTTCAGTATGTTAAGATCATGCCCAATTTCGATTATCACAAAAATCTGCATCTCTATTCCACAAATAACGTGTTACAATATACACGTGAACTTCTCGAGGATTTAAGTAAAGACGAGAGACCGATTTTCTTTTTTGCTAACTCTACAGATATGATTATTGCCATGATTAAACAGCTAAAGATCATCGATCAGTCCGCAGTATTCTGCTCAGCTAAGTCCGTGGATAAACTCAAACGAGATAAGTTTAAATTAGCATATGAGGATTGGGAGCCCAATAGAGCAGCACGATATAACTGGATGACAAGCCGATTCTACAGTGCTTTAGATATCGAGATTGACTCAACGCCTAACGTGATTATGTTGACTGATTGTTACACAGCAGAATACACGATGATCGATCCATACATGGATGCTGTTCAGATTGTTGGCAGGTTTCGTAATGGTGTTGGGGACATATACCACATTTGCAACTTTAACGAAAGCATACCTATCAAAAGTAGAGATAAGATAAAGGAAGACGTGCACTCAATGAAGGTGGTCTACGAAAGATTAGGTTCGTTAGCTCTCTCAGCATCAACAGAATCACAAAGAGAAGCATTTCTGGATGCCCAAGCCACTATTCCTTACACATTATTCCTTGATGAGAATTACAAAAGAGATCCATATAAAATCGACAACTACATTGATGAAGAAACAGTTAAGGTACTATACAGTAATAGTGACCAACTGATAGCGGCTTACAATCAATCTGGCTATTTCAACGTTATCAATAAGCCATTTAACTACAAATTCGGAGATTATGAACGACTAAAGATTGAGAGTAAATCCGCCTCTATCAGAGAGAAACGTAAAGAGATTGTTACTCAACTTGAGCAGCTTGGGGACTGTGAAACAGAAGCAGAATGTCAGTACAAGCGTGACCTTGCATTTGCCGACTCTGAAATTGTCGAGGCTTATGACCTATTAGGTAAAGCAGAAATCGAACGACTAAGATATTCGGTCACTAAAATACGTGAAGCCGTCATTCTCAAAAAACATCAGGTGAAGGCTCATGCTACAGATGCTATCCAACTTATTAACTCGTTCTTTTATCCTCAACAATGGTACTCGGCCAAAACCATCAAAGAAAAAATCAAGGAAATCTTCACCGAACTGGAAATACCAACATCTAAGGCTATCACTTCACGCACCATTACCGAGTATTTTGACGCTAGAGAGCAGAAGAAACGATCTGGCAGAGGCTACTTCTTAATCTCGGCTAAATTTGTCTAGTCGACTTTTTTACAAAATTATCAATTTTATACACCATTTGATAATAATGTCACCAATTATTCTGACAGGCTGATAATGCGAATTTCTTCGGAGTCCGCTTATTTTGTTTATAATCCAATTCTAAAAAACACCCATTTTCAAAATTTTATTTTTTTCTGAGCACGGCACTTCACCATACATTTAGTCCCCCTCCCTACCTCAAAGGGTAAAACGCTTTTCCACAGGAAACTTGAGCAATATACAAAAAACGTAGTCAATTTGTAAGGCATCTGTATGTCTAAGAAGTTATACAGACTTCATACAGTTCACTCTATCAATAACCATTTAATTCATTTTGTTATGGACAATTTATTGTTGATGCCTGCTGCTGTGGCTACTAATAACAGCAATCAGTTTGAGTACGCTGACTACGAAGAAGTTGTAGAACAGCCTGTAACCTCTAGATCTTTCGTTAGCTTCTTGGATGCTAATACAAACAGCATCACCATGGAAGAGTTGAAAACTCAGTGTGTGGTTCCAACTTGGGCTAATCAGGAGCTAACGATCTCTCATCAGGACTTTATTGAGTCTGTTCACGATGCCGCCAAGTCCTTCTATCAGGGTGAGTCTATTTCTAGTCCTTCTATCCGTGTGTCCCACATCGTTAGAGGTCGTACTCCAGACGCTTTAGGTAAACGAGCTTCTGAACTCTTGGAGTGTGAAAAGACTCAGTTCTACCAACGTTTAGCATTTGCTTTCACCATTCCCACCATCTATGAGACTATCGATGGTCACAGATTAGAGCTTACTGTGGGCGGAGTTCGTAATTACAACGATCTCAACCTCTACAGATCTTCTAAGGGAGTTGAGAAGTTCTCTGTCTTCGTTGGATGGCGTGTCGTAATCTGTTCTAATCAGGTTCTCACAGGTCAAGGCGTTAAGCTCTCTATGGAGGTTATGGACTTGAAGCAGCTCTACCAACAGGTAATGGAGCTCTTCAATCAGTTCAACCCTGCTAAGGATATTCACCTGATGCAGACTCTATCCAACACTTATCTGACAGAAACTCAGTTTGCCCAGATCATTGGACGAATGAGACTCTATCAGGCTCTACCACAGGGACTATCCAGAAACATTCCACGCTTACTGATTACTGATTCACAGATCAACAACGTTTGTCGTGAATACTATCACAGTGAGGATTTTGGTGGTAAAGGTGGTACACTCTCTATGTGGAATTTCCACAATCTGCTAACTGAGGCTAACAAGTCAAGCTATATTGATAGTTATCTCCAGAGAGCCGTTAATGCTACAGATGTCGCCGTGGGACTTAACAACACTCTTCACGGTGATACAACTTACCAATGGTTTCTTGGTTAGTTGATAGAGCGGAGGGCATCACCTTATTATATATAGGTGGTGTCCTCTTTACTTCTAAACCGTATTCTTTTAATTGGTGTGTTCTTTTTAATCTGTAAAGGTTAGGGAGGGCATGCCATTTTAGTAATCAACAAATACTTTGATTAATATGAGTACAACAACAGCAGTTATTTATGCAAGAGTGTCTAGCATCGGTGATCGTCAAAATACAGACCGTCAGATTTCAGACCTCTTAGATTATGTGAGCTTCAAGAATCTAGAGATTTCCAAAATATACGAGGAACATATTTCTGGAGCAAAGAAGAATACTGAGCGTCCGGTGCTACAAGAAGCTATCGAATATTGTAAGAGTAACCACATTTCCATCTTATTAGTAAGTGAGCTCAGTAGATTAGGGAGAAATGCCTTTGAAGTCCTAGCTACAGTAAAAGATCTCATTGATAGTGGTATCAATCTCTATATGCAGAAGGAACAGCTAACGTTACTTGATTCAGAGGGTAAGCCCACAATGTTCGCTCCAATAATGATAGCTACTCTTAGCACCTGTGCACAGTTGGAGCGTGAAAACATTAAATTCCGTTTGAATAGTGGCCGTAAGCTCTATATCGAAAGAGGTGGTAAACTTGGTCGTAAAGTTGGAAGCATCAAAACCACTGAACAAAAGAAAGAAGAGCACAAGGATATTATCTCTTATCTTAAGAAAGGCTACTCTGTCAGAAATGTGGCTAAACTCTGCAACAAAGGGGTTAGCACTGTTCAGAGAATCAAGAAGGAATTTGACCTTTAATCGTTTCGTACAGTCAGAAGACTATTTTGTACAACTAAATAGAAAAAAACGTTCTTTTACTTGTTTGTTTCAAAACTAATCACTATTTTTGCAGACGAGTTTCAAGTGCTGCTATGAGAAGTGGTGCGTTTTAATGACTCAAACTTAGTACTAGGCAATAGTCCCACGCTTCTTTAAACAATAATCCGCTGACTTCTTGGGATTTGTTGGCTTCTTAATTATTTAACAATAAAAATACAATTATGAAAAAGTTACTACTTATTGCTGCAGTTTGCTTACTGTCATTAAACGCACCTGCAGACTGTGACTTACTGGCACCATCAAGTGTAAGAAATAAATCGTTAGAAGTTCAACAATCATCTGATTGGGAATATGTTGGCAATATAGTAGGGATTTCGAATGGGGGGGCTACCTATAATGGAAAACTCTATTATAGAGTAATAGGACAAAGAGAATTCTTTCAAGTAAGATACATCTATGATATTCTTACAGGAAAAGAAAAAACAAGTAGTGTCACCTTGGGAAATTTTGTCTTTAGAGGAAAACAATATAACGCAAAATTTGAAAGAGAAGCTATTGGTTGGACTACTTCTGAAACTTATTATTTTAACTTGTAAACAAAATGAAAAGACTTTTCTTTATTACATCATTTTTGATGTTATATCTTACAATACAAGCGCAGACATTTGTTTGCACAGATTACAACTATTATGGTTCACTTTTAACACCTCAGAAGGTACAAAAAGAAAAAGCTAAGTTTTTGGGGTCAAAAGCGACCTTGGTCTTTTTTGACAAAAGCCTTAAGTTCTCCTCTACTACAAATGGAAAAACGGAATCTATTGTCATGGATAAGATCACTGACAACGAATATCAGATAATAGAAAGGAGAGGAAACGATGTTAATAAGGTGGTCCTGAAATTAAACAAATGGGTTGAATATATTCGATCGTTTACTATAGTTGGCTATAAGAATAATTCTTTAGAAGGAACATTGACATATAAACGAGATTAACAACAAATGAACTGTATGAAAAAAATATTCCTTTGCTTCATTCTTAGTGCGTTTGCAATAACCACTGATGCACAGTCTATTGGGAGCTTTCTTGATTTCTATTTGGGACAATCTATTTCTGAAGTTCGCAGTATTACAAATTCAAAATATTCATCTGCAAGTTGGGATGGTAATCGATGCATCATAAAAAATATAAGCCTTGCGGGAGAGCATTTTGACAATTTATATATTGAGTTCCAAAATGGATACATTAATGAAGCATGGTTTAATAAAACTTCTACTTCAAGTGGTAGCTTATCCCATCTAACAAATTATTTGAATGCCCAAGCTGAAGTACACAAAAAAATAATCGCTCGCCTATACTCTGCATACGTATCAAAATATGGAAAGGAAACTGTAATGACAGATCAGTCTATAACCTGGAGAAGTCCCAATGGTAATAGTGTTACAATTTCATTGGAGGTACATTCTGATGATATGGGATTTGGAGATTATATTGGCTCAATTTTAACTAGAGTTGAATACACTCGTTCATCATATGGAAATTACTAAGAATTAATGCGTGCGTTATTCCATCTTCCCACGCCCACCCAGCCACCCATTTCAATAAAATAATCGTAGTGAGTGGTTGGGTTTTTAATTTACTATAAGTAGCTACAGCAAGTTCCATTTCATACATTTAGAAGGATATTTTGTACAAGAGCATAACAATAATGGTTGTCATTCAGAATAGAAATACTATCTTTGCAAACAAAACAATAGACCTGTGAGTTACAAAGTACTAATCATATCAAACTCAAATGAACTCGTAAGGGTAAGACCAGAACGAATCGTTTACGTAGTGTCTGATGGGAACTACTCCACAATGGTACTGCATGATAAAACGGAACAGGTGTTTACTATGAATCTTGCTCACTTCCAGCAGATGATTGAAGAACAGCTTGGAAGGGATGCTATGACTTTTATCAGAATCGGTAAACAGTTAATAGTGAATCGTGCGTACATCTTTAAGATTAATCCAAATAAACAACAGCTGATTATGTCAGACATGGACGTAAACATTGCCTTTGACCTACAGGCTTCTAAGGAGGCTCTTAAACAGTTGAAGGCTTTAATTGAATCAGAAATAGGAAAGGAGGCTAAACTATGATAGATGATGAATTACAAGTGCTGGGTGAAAAACGTAAACTTAGCAAACACGATAGATGGATGATTGGCTTTTTACTATTAGTAATAGCAGTGGCCTTAGGCGTTGGATTCCTTTGGTTCTTATATCCTCAACAGCCAGAGATAGCAGAAAAGGGAAAGGGAGATTCTACCATCATACCTGAACTTCAATCTGCAGCTGATTCTCTGTTGAATGCAGAACTAATGGAGATTAATGGCCTACAGGGACAGGTGATCGTGATGGAAGTACAGACTGGTGAGATATTGGCTATGGTTGGCTTAGAGCGTAATTATGAAGGTAAATACCAACCATGCCAGAACTTTGCTTATCAGCAAGAATTAGGATCTTTAATGAAGACTGCGTCACTACTTGTTGCGCTCGAAACAGGAAAAGCTGATCTCTCAGACATTGTAGATGCTGGTGAAGGAATCTGGGATGTTGGTAATGCCTGGCTGATGAAAGACCATAATTGGCGTAGAGGTGGATATGGAAAAATTACGCTTGAAAGGGCTTTGGGAGTTAGCTCAAATATTGGAATCAGCAAGACGATTTGGGAGCTATTCAAAGGACATGAACAGGATTATTTCAAGATGCTTGACGCTATGAGCTTTGGGCAGCCAAATAGCATTGACGGAATAGATAGCTTACGCCCTTCTGTTTTCAGTTCACCTAAAGATCCTTCTTGGATAAATTATGATATGCTCTGGAGTTCGATAGGCTATAACCGAAAGATTGCGCCAATACAGATGCTAACTTTCTATAATGCTATAGCTAATAATGGTAAAATGATGAAGCCTACATTGAATGTTGGCGATACAGAGGTTATAAATCCACATATAGCACGTAAGGAGAATATTACCAAAATACAAACCGCATTAGAGCATGTGGTAAGCCAAGGGCTAGGTAAGAAAGCTGGGACACAGTTGCTTAAAGTTGCAGGAAAGACTGGTACCTCACAGATAGGAGAATATTATTATGGTGAAGAAAGCTATGTTTCTGAATATCAACTTGGTTTTTGTGGCTATTTCCCTGCTGATAAGCCTAAGTACAGTATGATTGTAAGTTTGAATAAGCTTGGACTACCTGCAAGTGGTGGTGGTATGGCAGGCGTAGTATTTCACAATGTCATGGAATGGATGATTACCCATGGAATGTTACCACTCTCAATAATAGACGAGGCTACGGGTGATACTATTAATATCGCTCCAAATAATATCAATGCTATCTCGGACTCACTCAGTAAAGAACAATAAAGCAGATTCACTAAAATGACCAATAAAGATATTAAGTTACCTCTAAAGGAAAAGCAGGTAGGCACAGAAATGAAAGATGCTCTAACAGATATTCTTGAAGAGCTGGGCTACAAATATGAGCTTGACGAAGATGGCTCTATTAACTTCTTCTTGAATCTATATGATTATACAGACGAAGTTAGATCTATTGTCGAAGGTGTTGAGTTCTATATTATGTTTAATGAAGAATGCCGTATCATAACCGTCAACGAAGGCTGCTGGAAACAGATTAAGTCAGATGACTATGATGAAGCAGGAAGACTATTGGAAGCCATTAATCGTGCGAATTCAGGATTCCATGTTACATCTTACATTAGTTTAAATAGTGAAACACATCTGACAGAGGTTTATAGCTCAACACATTATCCTTATCTCCCTAACAAAGAGTATCTGAAAGAACAGCTTGACAACAAAATCTGTGAAATCATATTTGCTAATAAGATTATTAATCAATTTATGGAAGAGGCTACAAACGAAGATGCTTGCCAATTGTTTGCTGAAGCTATGCTAAGACACCAAAAAGTGAATTAGCGATAAAATATATGTTCAACTAAATAATAATAAAAATTATGGAGTATCAATTTACCAGAACGTACGAAACTTATTATGACTGCTATGTTGAAGCAGATTCATTAGAAGAAGCCATTGAATTTTTGAACAATTGTGATGATTTGGAATGGGAGCAGGCGTGTGATGCGCAAGGAGAACCTCTACAAGCCCATTCAAAAACAACATGGGCATTATTAAATGAAAATGGAGAAGAAGTAGAAGAAGGAGATTTACAAGAATGGAACGGTAAAGCTTTCATAGGGTAAGTTTACAGATTGAATGATTTCACTTACCTTTGAATCACGGAAATCAAAGGTTTGTTGATGGTGACCCGTATGGAGCTGCCTAAAGAGGCGCATGACCACATTGTCATTACAGGCATTGAAAGGAATGCGCCTTACTTTACTAATTTGATCGGCTTTAAGAACGATGAAGCATTTGGTAAAGTAATGGCTAATGCCGCAAAAAGTAGATTTATATACCCTTTAGTAAAAATATCACTAACAAATCTAGCTGTTAGGGTAAAATAATTGCAGGAGAGCCACTTCTGGACAGTCTTTTGATGTTTCAGATTTTTTAACTGTGACTTGGTCTGGAGTGATAATATATTAGTTACAGATCAGTTGAGAAAAAAGGATAGTGCCAAAATCAGGCTGACTTCTATATAGTTTAGTCAAAGAACATATTTTTTCAGATCATACTATAGAAGTTTGAAAAATATTCTTTGGACTGAAAATGCACTTTGTTCGTCGTATTTGGGTACAGTCATAAACTCTTGGAATAATGGTGTTTCAAACGAACATCAAGCTAAGATAGAGGCAACTTGAATAAGGTGCACTTCACTAATCTATACTAGAAGAACATACACAGTCAGCATAGATTTTTAATGAGGCTAAAAAATAGCTAGAACCACTTGAAAAAGCGAAAAAGGAAATGCCGTTGAAATCCCTGTGAGATAATAAGTGATCAAAAACAGGCATCACTTGAATAGAATTACCAGATAATCGGTTATCATTATATATTGGGACAAAGGGAAGGGTCTATATGGCTCTTTTCTTTTGATATATAGTGTAACTGAAAATTACAGATTATCCTCTTTATATAAGAAAAATGGAAAACGGTTACATGCTCATTTGGTAATCGTAGATTCAATATTTTAGTAGATCGTTCTTTCTCAATATAAATATTGATGACTATGATAGAAAAAATGAAAATTGAGTCCAATGATGGATTCTTACATTTAGAAGACTTACCACACAACTGCATATTCAATAAGGTTGTTACAGGTTGTGGTGGAACTACTGTTGTTTTACAGAACGCAGAAGATTACGTGATTGCAGTTCCTACTACGGAGCTAATCATTAACAAAACAGATATTACTATGGCTGGTATCTCTAAACAGTCCTACAAAGGGATAAGACCATTCGGGCTATTCGGTAGGTTTGATGATGTCGTGAAGCGGGAACTCCAAGATTATCTAAATACCCCTGGCATTAAAAAGATAATGTGCACCTATGACAAAGTACCGAAGTTGATGGAATACATTCAACCTTCAAACTACAGATTACTGATAGACGAATATCACTGCTTACTCAAAGCCTACTCTTACAGACAGAAAGCTATTAATGGTGTCTTAGACAATTACAGACGATTCAAGTCCTTCTGCTTTATGTCTGCGACTCCAATCCTTCCATCTTTTAAGCCTAATTGTTTAGCTGATGTGAAAGAGATACAAGCAGACTGGGGGGACTCTATAGAGAAATTGACAGTAGAGCTTCAACAAACCAACAAACCATATGCTTTAGTTGCCAATATCATCAACGCCTATAGACGTGACGGTTTCATCACTTCAGAGGAAGGAATTAGAAGCCATGAAGCCTTTTTTTTCATTAATAGCGTAACCGATATTGTAGCAATATTGAAACACTGTAATCTCAGTAATGATGAAGTGAGGATTGTCTGTGCCTGCAATGAAGAAAACGAGAAGAAGCTAAATTTTCAGGGATATACCATTAGTAATAGCAGGAGTCCCAACAAGATGTTCAACTTCATCACCTCCAAGTCTTTTGAGGGCGCAGATTACCATAGTAAAACTGGACTATGCTTTGTCGTCAGCACTCAGTCTAATCCTCATACTCAGGCTAGCATAGATACAGATATTCCACAGATTGCAGGCCGTATCAGGACAAAGGATAATCCATTTAGAAACTTCATGGTTCATATATTCAACACTAATTACAAGAAACTCAATCTTGATATGACCTATGAACAGATGGAAGCTAAGACCAATGCCGCATTAGAGAAAGCACAAAAAACCGTAGAATTCTTCAACAGTGCAACAGACAAGGACGTAAAAGACAATCTCAGGGACAACTTAATGCAGAATCTTAATAAGTGGTACATGAGCTATGACAGAATTAAAGACCAATTCTTATTGAATGATATTCTACCTAAATTGGAACTGTACAATTATCTGGTGAATAAAAGGATATACAAAGACGGAATAAGTGTTTCCAAAAGTTATGAGAATAACGGAATTGAAACCTCTGTTGAAGATTACTTAAATGTAGAAGACTCTATTTCTACCCAAAAAATTTCATTTAAAGAGGCTTTCTTTCATTATGCCAGAATCATGTCTGAGGATCCTAACTCCCCTGCTCTTTCTTTACTGGAAGAACAACAACCATTAGTAAGACCTGCATACCACAACTTAGGTGTCGAGAGAGTTAGAAATCTCAGATATATTAAGAAGTCTGTTGAAGCTGCGCTAAGTTGTCTGGATGATGATAAGACTAAAGAACAGAAGTTGGCCCAATTGATAGTAAGGCTCATTCCAACAGCAACAACAATCACTGTGTCAAACGCTTTAGACAAATTGTCTCAGGCATACAGCGAAATAGGAATCAGCAGACAGCCCAAGTCAAAAGACCTGCACCAATGGTTTGATTGTTCACCCCCATATACTAAACGGATAGATGGAAAAGTAAAAAAGGTAGTAGATATTTACCGTTCAAAGTTTATCTTTGAGCCCAAACATAAAACCGTATGATAACCATGCTATATTTTTTAAAGAGCGGAGACTACTGTAAGGTGGGATTCTCCAGAGACGCTAAAGCATTTTTCAGCAGGATGAGGACATATCTAACGCATAATCCTTCGTTCTAGGTTTTAGATATACGTAAGGGAGATATGGATACAGAAAAAGAGATACACACTGCCCAGATATGGCTAGACTATTTCAAAATAAAACCAAAGAATGGCATTGAAGATTACTTCTATAACAGAAATAAGAAGGCCAATAAGGCCATTGTTGAAAGATACGAAAAGACTCCATACCTGAACTTCATTAGATATTTCAGCACGGAGTCTAATTTGGAACTCTCAGAAACACAGCACGAAAAGTGGAGAGTCCATGAATGAATGAGACTACCGTAAAAATTGAAGGGACATAATTCGTTAGAAATACGGATTATATCCCTTTTCTTTTTTTTGTCACATTTCGATTATTTAACTGAATAATAGCTGTTTTTTCATAAGAAAGTGATACCTTTGCAGAGCATTCCAAAGTTTACTTATAGTTTACCAAGGATAAGCAATAGAGATCATTAACATGGTGATAATCAACAGGATATAGGGCTCTCAGAAGAGATTGTGGTTCTGAATGTCGTGGGTTCGAGTCCCACCGGGCACCCAAAATAGAAAAATCGGAAATTCCCAGTAAATAAAGGGGTTTCCGGTTTTTTAGTTTAAGGAAAACGAGGTCAAACACGTATTACACGAACACAATGAGAATATCAG
>ONAK01000060.1 GCA_900315765.1 uncultured Prevotella sp.
TGGCTGCACTTTGCCGTGAGGCCAAAGGATAATCGCAAAAAGGTTGCGTTTATACGAGCGTAGATCCACTTTTTTCATCTAAATCCTTTTCTGTTTCAGAAAAAGTTGTATATTTGCAGTGTTATCAATAATTTAGTAATGAATATGACTATGAATTTACCTAAAACAATCGTGATGCTGTTTGCATCAGTATTACTGCTTGGAGCATGTGCAACCCAGGAAGAGCGTGCCGCCCGAAAGGCTGAACAAATAAAAAAGGTTACTGCCGCCCTCAATGCCCGCGACTATATGATTGACATCACCCGTATGATTCCAAGTAAGGGCCCGGCTAGGAGTGTGTCGGTATATTCCATAGAAGTGCGCAACGACTCACTTATTTCTCATCTCCCTTATATCGGCCGCGCCTATAACGTGCCTTACGGAGGTGGCAACGGTCTGAACTTCTCTGCACTTATCAGTAGTTATAAAGAAAAAGAGAAGAAGAATGGCTTGCGCGAGATTGAGATAAGTGTAACAAACAGCGAAGACTCCTACTTATACGTTCTGAACGTGTTCGATAATGGCAGTACCTCGCTTAATGTGCAATCTCGCCAGCGCGAACATATCACATACACAGGCGACATGGTCTTCGTCCAGAAGTGATTTGTGTATATAGGGTTACCCAGCCCATTTTACGCACAAGCTCTTGTAGCAGATTGCGGTCTCAAAGGGGTAAACTAAGTAGACTGGTGATAACAGAGGATTATAGATTCTTGCTATCTTCTGCGTTTGTAGGCAAAGCTGCCGATGGCCAGCAGGATGACAAGCAGGGTGAGGACATAAGCCCAGACGTGGGTGACGCGCGAGGTGGCTGAGATGACATACTCGTGAGGCAACAGGCGCTCGCCTGAGAAGCGGTAGCGGATAACATTGCCGTCGACCTTGCCCATGCCGCCGTCGATAACGCTGCCTGGCATGACCAGATTGAGCTGGGGCTTCATCCACATCAGGTATTGAAGACTCTTATATTGATGGTCTAAGATCCTGTCCCAATGACGGGCTTCTTGGAATAGGGGCTCGAAGGCATCGGTATGATAGTAATCCTTGAGTATCTTGGCCACCTGTTCGGGCTCGTAAAATATCTTCATGTTCTCTACGGCTGGCGACGTTATGATGCTATTTTTATTTACAAGGAACTCTTCTTTGCTAACAGGCGGATTCTTGATATCCTTCCAGAAAACGTTGGCTATGTAGGTGTAGATGTAGTCGAAGGTGTTGGCGTTCATCCACTTACTTATCTTCGACTCGATGCCGTCGAGCAGCTCCTTCTGCTCAGAGCCTGTGAGGTCTTCGGCCAGATTGGGCTGGCCTGTGAACCAATAGGATGCGGTATCGGCGCTCACAAACTTATCGAGCGGAATGGTGAACAGCTGCTGCATATCGTTGATGGCATAGGTCTCGGTATACACGTAGTCGGTATAGAACCACTTGAAGTGCTTATCGAGCGATGCTGTGGCCTTGAACAGATGGTTGACCACCTTGGTGAGCGAGTCGCTCATCTCGGATACCGAACTGAAGTCGCGCTTGGTATGCATCAGGACATGGCTGCGCACATCCTGTTTGGGGAATACTTTGCGCAGACTGTCCCACTGGGCTTCGGTCATCGGACAGGCGTGGCGTGTGCTGTCGCCCACAACCGACCATGTGCGCTCCCAATCAGAATTGAAGTGCAGGCCATCATTCTCGATAGGTTCATCAAGCGGAGCCATAACCGACTTAGGATAAGGATGAAAACTCATCTCACGACTGCATGTGCCATCCTCGTTGATGATGGTAAGCATATTCGATTCGTTATCACACGATGTGATAAGCAGCACTAAAACTGCGGCGATGATATAAAATCTATTGGTTTTCATAATTCATAAGTTTTAATTGTTTGTAAGTATCAGGTTGTGCCTGTCGGCGTTCCAGGTAGCACATCAGGATTTCCCGGGGTGTACCTTCAGTGCAGTATGCGGGTTTTGGCGCAGGCTGTGATTGTTCTACTTTGGGGCTATATGCCATCTCGGCCTTGGGAGCTGGCTGCATCTGAAGCCAGATGAACAGACCTACCAGATAGACTGCTGCTACTGACGATATGATGCGCAGGGCAATGATGGCTGCTGAAGGACGGCTGGATGCTGACTTGCGGCTGGCCATGATGCGATCGTATTCGGCCTCGCCCTGAGTAAGTTCGCCCAGCATGATGCTTACTGCCTGCCATTCGTCGCTGATGTTGTGGCAGTGCTGCAGCTTGCTGGCCAACTGTTGCTCTTCTGCAGGCGATGTCTCGCCCGCGAGATATTTGTCGATGAGATGTTGTATATCCTTGTTTGTCATTGCTTCATGCGTTTAATTAATTCTGCCAATACTTTCTTTCGCGCTGCCGATACAATAGGTGCTATCGATGTTTTGGGAATGCCTGTCTGACTGGAGATTTCGTCGTTCGACAGGCCCATCACGGCGCGTAGATCAAAGAGCTCGCGTTCTCGCGGTTTGAGCAGGGCAAGCGATTCGTCGAGCATGCGCTGAGTGTCTTTTGCTTCGAGCTGTTGCTGTGGCGATGCGCTTGGCTCCTGATGGTTGCGTGTCAGCATGTCGATATCGGCCGTTGTGGTTTGGTGCTGCTGGTGGCGATACATGCTAACGCAGCAGTTTTTTGCCACACGTACGGCCAGTGCCTCGATATTACGGCTGGAGTCGATATGCTCGCAGTAGCGCCATAGCTGCACCATGGTTTCCTGCGCTGCATCCTCAGCATCATCGCGTGAGCTGAAGAACTGGGTGCTGATTTTCAGTACCTTCTGGCGCAGTTGCGCGGCGATATGTTCAAACTCCTGACGTGTCATATTCAACTATAATACGCACAAGTGGGGGAGATGTTAAGTTAGAACGGATGATTTTTTAGTTGCTGGATAAAAAAATAAGATCGCAGGACTGGGTCCTACGATCTTTTTCTCTCTAAGTTCGTGTGTTGAGATTACTCAGCAACAGCAGCTGTGTCAACAGCAGCAGTGTCAGCGCTCAGGCTGTCAGCAACTGTATCAACTACCTCAGCAATAGAGTCAGTGTCCTGTACAGGAGCCTGAGCCTTGTTACCACATGATGCGAAAGAGATAGCAGCAACTGCTACGAACATAAATACTAATTTCTTCATTTTTTCTAAGCTTTTTAAATCTGTAAAACAATCATTTGTTTATTAAAACGCTGCAAAGTTAAGCATTATTTTAATACAACGTATCATTTTTTTCGATTTTTTTTAGGGTGTTTTTGTAACTTTTTTGCAAAAGGCTGATAATCAGCAACTTACGAAATGTTAAATTTGGTGTAAAATTCACGCCTCACTTAAAAATGGGTGAAAATTGATGTTTTTTGCAAAAAATGTAGTACCTTTGCACTCGTAAACAAATCACCTATTTTATATATGATAGATACGTCGGCATTTCAGGGCAAAAAGGCTGCCTATTTCACACTTGGATGTAAGTTGAACTTCTCTGAGACATCTACCTTCGGAAAGATGCTTCAGAACTTGGGCGTGGTTACAGCCCAGAAAGGTGAGCAGGCGGATATCTGCCTGATTAACACCTGTTCGGTTACTGAGGTGGCTGATAAGAAATGTCGCCAGGCGATACACAGACTGGTGCGCGAGAATCCTGGGGCCTTTGTGGTGGTGACAGGATGCTATGCGCAGCTGGAGGCCGACGAGGTGGCTAAGATTGACGGCGTGAGCCTGGTGCTGGGCTCGAACGAGAAGGCGAATCTGGTGCAGTTCTTGTCGGAAGAATGGGGAAAAGAGGAAAGCGGAAAGAGGAATGAGAATACTCCAGCCTTCGTAAGCAGACAGAAGACGAAGGACATCAAGAGCTTTGCTCCAAGCTGCTCGCGAGGTAACAGAACGCGCTATTTTCTGAAGGTTCAGGATGGTTGCGACTACTTCTGCACCTATTGCACCATACCGTATGCACGCGGTTTTTCGCGAAATCCTACGATTGCATCGTTAGTGGCTCAGGCTGAGGAGGCTGCTGCCGAGGGTGGTAAGGAGATAGTGCTGACAGGCGTGAACATAGGCGACTTTGGCAAGACCACAGGCGAGAAGTTTATCGACCTGGTGAAGGCGCTTGATAAGGTTGAGGGCATCAGCCGTTATCGCATCAGTTCGTTGGAGCCTGATCTGGCCACTGACGAGCTGATAGAGTACTGCGCACAGAGCAGGGCGTTTATGCCGCATTTCCACATTCCGCTGCAGAGTGGAAGCAATACGGTGCTGAAACTGATGCATCGCCACTACGACCGCGAGTTGTTTGCCGACAAGATACACAAGATAAAAGAACTGATGCCGGATGCGTTTATAGGAGTTGACGTGATGGTGGGCTGCAGAGGTGAGACGCCAGAGTGTTTCGAGGAGACTTACGAATTCCTCGATGGTCTGGATGTGACACAGTTGCACGTGTTCCCATATTCTGAGCGCCCTGGTACGTCGGCACTTAGCATACCATACGTGGTGAGCGAGAAAGACAAGAAACTGAGAGTGAAGCGCCTGTTGGAACTGAGCGACAAGAAGACGCAGGCCTTCTACGAGCGACATATAGGCGAGGAAGCCGAGGTGCTGTTTGAAAAGGCAACACGAGGCAGAGCCATGCACGGTTTTACAAAGAACTACATCCGCGTAGAGCTGAGTGCCAAGGATGCTGATCCTGCACTCGACAATCAGTTGGTGAAGGTAAAGCTTGGCGAACTTACTAGGGACAAAGAGTCGTTGAAAGGTATTATATAATGTACGCGCGCGCGAATATGGAAAAGGTAGCAATAGTTATTCTGAACTGGAACGGAAGGAAGATGCTTGAGAAGTATCTGCCATCTGTGATGCAATACTCGAGAGACGAGGCTACGGTTTATGTGGCCGACAATGCATCGACTGACGATTCGGTGGAGTTTCTGAGAACGCACTACCCACAGGTGGAGCTGGTGATACTGGACAAGAACTGGGGATTTGCCGAGGGCTATAACAAGGCGCTTTCGCAGATTGATGCTGAGTACTATCTGCTGCTGAACTCTGATATCGAGGTTACGCACCACTGGCTTACACCCATGATAGAATATCTGGATGCGCACAAGGATACGGCTGCATGTCAGCCCAAGCTACTCTCGATATTCGACAAAGACCGCTTTGAATATGCAGGGGCGAGTGGGGGATTCCTGGATAAATATGGCTATCCCTTCTGTCGCGGACGAATATTTGATACGGTAGAGGCCGACAACGGACAGTATGACGACGTGACGGATATACTGTGGGCCACAGGTGCAGCCCTGATGATACGTGCAGAGGCCTATTGGGAGGTGAAGGGGCTTGATGCCAGATTCTTTGCCCACAACGAGGAGATAGATATGTGTTGGCGACTAAGAATACGTGGACACAGAATTGTTTGTATTCCAGATAGTTACGTGTATCACGTGGGTGGAGGAACGCTGCCTAAGGGTAACCCGATGAAGACGTATCTGAACTTTAGAAACAACCTGACGATGCTCTATAAATGCCTGCCTGATGAGGAGCTGAAGCACGTGATGCGCTGGCGATGGTTTCTTGACTACCTGGCAGCTTGGCAGACGCTGATACTGAACCAGAACTGGGGCGATTTCAAGGCCATATACAAAGCGCGCAGGGCATTTAAGGCCTGGAAGAAGGATTTTAAGGCCGACAGACAGGAGATACAGGCATCGCGCAGAGTGAATCGTATACCTGAGCAAAAGAGCTATTCGCTGCTCTGGCAGTATTATGCCAAAGGAAGAAAACTGTTTAGCGCTTTGCCATATTAACATGTAAAAAATCACAAAAAATTGCCTCGATTTTTACACAAATAAACAGAAATGTGCAGATTTTTACACAAATATTTAAATTTTTTAGGTTAAAATTTGGTTTTAAAAATACTTTTTAGTATATTTGCAACGATTTTTTTAACATACATATATTATTTGATTGTAAAAAGCCCGTGCGCAAGGTTTATTATTTCCTTTTAATAGTGATGTTTGGATGCATCAGCTGTGAATGGCAACTATCGATGGAAGAAGACACCGAGGTTGTCGTTGACCGCTATGATCGTATCCAGAGCCTATATCTTACCACGGGCGATTTCTCGGCTCTGCAGCAGATGAATACTGTTTACCCTACCCAGACACGCACCCTGATTGAGGATGTGCTGCGCATTGGTAAGGTTGACGACCAGCTGATAAGCAAGAAATTCCTGCGATTCTATCAGGACTCTACACTGCAGATACTGATAGCAGAGGCTGAGCAGCAGTATGCTAATATGGATGATATCAATGCCGACCTTACTGCTGCATTCAAATATCTGCGCGATAATATGCCTGGACTTGAAGTGCCTGAGATTTATGCTCAGATAGGCTCGCTCGACCAGAGTGTGATAGTGGGTAACAACTCTATCGGCATCTGTCTTGACAAATATCTGGGTACCGACTATCCTCTGTATCAGAAGCCGCAGTATGGCTACACCAAGAGTCAGCTGGAGCTGATGAACCGCCAGTATATTGTGCCCGACTGCATTGGATTCTATCTGTTGAGCATGTATCCAATGCCACAGGACAGAGCGCTGAGTCAGCAGGAGCGCGACACGCACATCGGAAAGATACTGTGGGTGGTGAACCAGGCATTGGGCAAGAATATGTTCAACTCGCTCTATACCAGAATGGTAGAGAGATACATGAAGCGCAACAAGAACCTGAGCTTGGACCAGATGCTGAAAAACAACAACTATTCTGACTTCAGAAAGAACTGACCCTGATGAATCTTATTCTGCTTGAGATAGTTTACCAAAAGATTGGTGAACTCATAGTTCTTTAGTCCCCAGTGGGGCGCGATGAGCAGTTCCTTGGGCGATTGGGAAACAAAGCGCTCGAGAATAAGATCAGGGCGCAGGCGCTGGATGTACTCGGCAATCAGCTGGATATATTCATCTACCGTATAGATGTGGAACGGGGTGGCTGCATACGCCTCGGCCAGTCGGGTTCCGCGGATAATCTGCATCTGATGGATCTTCAGAATGTCGATGGGCAGACTGGAGATGATCGATGACTGGCGCAGACTCTCTGCAGCATCTTCGCCTGGCAGACCTAAGATGATGTGGGCGCCAGTAAGCAGGCCGCGCTGCTTGGTGCGCTTGATGGCATCGCACGACTGTTCGAAGCTGTGGCCGCGATTGATGCGCAGAAGGGTATCGTTGTTGGCGCTCTCGACACCATATTCCACCAGTACGAAAGTGCGCTGATTCAGTGCTGCAAGGTAATCGAGCAGCTCATCGGAAACACAGTCAGGGCGAGTGCCGATGACGATGCCCACGATATCCTCAACCTGTAGCGCCTCCTCGTAGAGTGCCTTCAGTTGGGCGAGTGGGGCATAGGTGTTGGTGAATGCCTGGAAATAGGCCAGGTATTTCATATCAGGATATTTGTGGGCGAAGAAACGCTTGCCTTCTTCAAGCTGCTGGGTTACAGAATGGCGGCGCTGACAGTAGGATGGGTTGAAAGTGCGGTTGTCGCAATAAATGCAACCGCCTGTAGATATGCGCCCATCGCGATTGGGGCATGTAAAACCTGCATCGATAGAAATCTTCTGCACGCGATAGGGGAACTGATGGCGTATCCAGGTGCCGTAGTCGTTATAATAGGGCGTATTCACTTTATTTAAATCCATCAGTGTGCAAAGTTACTGAAAAAAATGCTATCTTTGCAAGCTGTAACACTAAAATAACAGAAAAAGATGAAGAAATTGAGATTATTCTCGCTTGGCGTATCGCTGGCGTTGGCTGTTTCGGCTACGGCAGGCGAAAAACTGACGCTGAAAGGCATTACAAGCGGGGAGTTTAAAAGTAAGACAATGAGTGCTGTGCGCCCAATGGCTGATGGCGAGACCTACGCCCAGATTAGCGATGACGGCAAGCAGATTATTACCTACTCATTTAAGACGGGCAAGCAGACGGGCGTGCTGTTTGATGCTGCCACCGCTCGTGGCGCTGAAGTGAAGAGCGTGGATGGATATATCCTGAGTCCTGACGGCACAAGAATGCTGATTCAGACTAACACCAAGGCCATATACCGCCGCTCGTTTACTGCCACCTATTATATATATAGTATAAGAAACAATAAACTGGAGCCACTGAGCGATGGTGGGCCGCAGCAGACGCCTGTTTTCTCGCCAGACGGCAATCAGATAGCCTTTGTGCGCGACAATAACATCTATCTGGTAAAACTGCTGTATGATAATGCAGAGAGTCAGGTAACAAAGGATGGTAAGCGCAACGAGGTGATCAACGGTATTCCTGACTGGGTTTACGAGGAGGAGTTCTCTACAAACTCATCGATGGTGTTCTCGGCCGACTCGAAGCAGATTATCTGGATTCGCTACGACGAGAGTGCTGTGAAGCAGTATTCCATGCAGTTGTTTAAGGGCGCCAAGCCTGAGCGCAAGGAGTTTGCTGAATATCCTGGCGACTATACATACAAGTATCCTGTGCCAGGACAGGTGAACTCGAAGGTAAGCGTGTGGAGCTATGATATCAAGAGTCATCAGACACGTAAGATAGAGCTGCCTCTCGACGCTGATGGGTACATCCCACGAATAAAGGCAACAAGCGATCCTGCTAAGATTGCCATCTTCACCATGAACCGCCATCAGGATGTGCTGCGCATATATATGGCCAATCCGCTGTCGACAGTATGTAAGTTGGCCATTGAGGATAAGGTTGACAAGTATGTGAAGGAGGAGGTGCTCGACGATGTGCAGATTACAGACAGCCACATCTTGCTGCCCAGTGAGCGCGATGGCTATAACCACCTTTATCTCTACAATCTGAACGGACAGCTGTTGCGACAGATTGTGAACGAGAAATATGTGGTGAAGGCTGTTTATGGCTACGATGAGAAGACTGGCGACACATATTTTGCAGCAAACCCCAAGGGCGCTACTGAGCAGCAGGTGATGGTGGCTCACCAGAACGGAAAAATTGAGGCGCTGACACCAAAGGCTGGTGTGAACAACGCCATCTTCAGCAAGAACTTCAAATACTTTATCAATATCTGGAGTGATATCAACAATCCTGCACAGTACACCATCTGTCAGAACAACGGTAAGGTGCTGACAACACTGATTGACAACCACGAGCTGAAAGAAAAGCTGGCTAAGTATGACCTCGGAAAGAAGGAGATGTTCCAGTTTACAACATCAGAGGGCGTGGTGCTTAACGGATGGATGGTGAAACCTGCTGATTTTGATGCTTCAAAGCGCTACCCTGTGATTATGTATCAGTATGGCGGTCCTGGCAGTCAGCAGGTGCTGAACCAGTGGGGGATAGGTATGAGCAACAACGGTGCCATACTCGAGCAGTATCTCTGTGAGCAGGGCTACATCTGTGTGTGTGTAGACAATCGCGGCACAGGTGGGCGTGGTGCTGAGTTTGAGAAGTGCACCTATCTGCGACTGGGTGAGCTGGAGGCGCGCGACCAGGTGGAGACGGCCATCTGGCTTGGCAATCAGAGCTATGTAGACAAGAATCGCATTGGCATTTGGGGCTGGAGCTATGGTGGATGGAACACCTTGATGTCGATGTCGGAAGGTCGCCCTGTGTTCAAGGCTGGTGTGGCTATCGCACCTCCTACATGCTGGCGCTACTACGACTCTATCTACACAGAGCGATACATGCGCACACCCAAGGAGAATGCCAGCGGATATGACGACGTGAACCCAATAGCGCGTGCATCACAGTTGCATGGAGCACTGCTGATTTGTCACGGATTGGCCGACGACAATGTGCACTATCAGAATACTGCAGAATATGTGGAAGCGCTGGTTCAGGCTGATAAGGACTTCCGACAGCTGGTCTACACCAATCGCAACCACAGCATCTTTGGTGGCAACACGCGCAACCACCTGTTCCGCCAGGCCATCAGTCACTTCAATGCCAATCTGAAATAAGGAATAAGGGCAAAAAAATAATAACCCCAGCCAATCGGCTGGGGTTTATTATTGCGGATTAGTATGCGAAGAGAGGATATTCCTTCATCTTCTCGTTTACACGAGCGCGAACGCTTGCTATTACCTGCTCGTTCTCAGGATCGTTAAGAACCTCCTCGATCCAAGCTGCAATCTGAACCATCAGATCCTCCTTAGCACCACGTGTGGTGATGGCTGGAGTTCCAAGACGGATACCTGATGTCTGGAAAGCAGAACGGCTATCGAATGGAACCATGTTCTTGTTAACGGTGATGTCGGCAGCAACAAGGGCATTCTCAGCAACCTTACCAGTAAGATCGGGGTACTTAGAACGCAGGTCAACCAGCATAGAGTGGTTATCGGTACCACCACTGACGATGCCGAAGCCACGCTTGATAAGCTCATCGGCCAGAACCTTTGCATTCTTCTGAACCTGCTTAGCCCACTCCTTGAACTCTGGCTGCAGAGCCTCGCCAAAGGCAACGGCCTTAGCAGCGATGACGTGCTCAAGAGGCCCACCCTGCTGACCAGGGAATACGGCTGAATTAAGCAACTGACTCATCATCTTAACTACACCCTTTGGAGTCTTGAGGCCCCAAGGATTCTCGAAGTCCTTACCCATCAGGATGATACCACCACGAGGACCACGCAGAGTCTTGTGGGTTGTAGAAGTAACGATGTGAGCGTACTTAACTGGGTTGTCGAGCAGACCAGCTGCAATCAGACCTGCAGGGTGAGCCATGTCGATCATAAGCAGTGCGCCTACCTTGTCGGCAATCTCGCGCATACGCTTGTAATCCCACTCACGGCTGTAAGCACTACCACCACCGATAATCAGCTTTGGCTTGTGCTCGAGCGCCAACTGCTCCATCTCGTCATAATCTACACGACCAGTCTCCTTATTCAGGTTGTAGCCGATGGGATTGTAGATAATACCAGAGGTGTTGACGTGTGAACCGTGTGAAAGGTGGCCACCGTGGTCAAGGTTCAAGCCCATGAATGTGTCGCCTGGCTTCAATACTGCCAACAGTACTGCTGCGTTAGCCTGTGCACCAGAGTGGGGCTGCACGTTGGCATACTCAGCACCAAACAGCTTGCAAACGCGGTCGATGGCAAGCTGCTCAACCTCGTCTACTACCTGGCAACCACCATAGTAACGGTGTCCAGGATAGCCCTCGGCATACTTGTTGGTAAGGTAAGAGCCCATGGCTTCCATCACCTGGTCGCTTACAAAGTTCTCACTCGCAATCAGCTCAATGCCTTTCAGCTGGCGCTGATGCTCTTTCTCAATCAACTCAAAGATTGTGTTGTCTCTGTTCATTGTTTTGTTTATTGGGTTTAAATGTTTAATTTTTCAATTTTCCAATATTAACAAAGTTCCACTTTGTTAATATCCTGCTCCTTCTCGCAGTAATGGCAAGTAAGAATGCCGTTCTCTACGTGGAAGTGGGTTGCCATTGGCTCGTTGTTGGTGATGCACTTGGGATTGTTGCACTTTACGATGCCACGAATCTCATCAGGTGTTACAACGTTGCGCTTCTCAACCACCTCGTAGTCGCGGATGATACTAAGAATAACATTCGGAGCTACTACCGAAAGGCGAGAAATCTCATCATCAGTGAAGAACTTGTCGCTCACCTTGATGATTCCTTTCGATCCAACTTTCTTCGAAGGGTAGTTAAAGCCAATGGTAACAGGTGTCTTCAGTGTGAAGAGGCCCAGTAGGCTGGCCACCTGATATGTCTTGTCTGTGGGAATATGATCAATCACCGTGCCGTTCTCAATGGCGGCTACCAAGCGTTCTTTCTTGTTCATAGGATAATGGTTTTATCGTTTTTAACTTCGTCGAGACTGATTCCCAAAACATCGCAGAAAATAGCTTCGCGGGCAAAGAGTCCGTTGCCGGCCTGCTGGATGTAATAGGCGTGTGGATTGTCGTCAACCTCGTATGCTATCTCGTTTACTCGTGGCAGCGGGTGCAGAATCTTCATGTTGGGCTTGGCGCTCTTCAGCAGCTCGTTGTTCAGTACATATACATTCTTTACGCGCTCGTACTCCATCAGATCGGAGAATCGCTCCTTTTGCACGCGCGTCATATATAATATGTCGGCATCAGCAATAACTTTCTCGTTGAAAGCTGTGTGCTCCTGATATTTTATGCCGTGCTCTTCGCAATAAAGCTTATACTCCTTGGGCATCGCCAGCTCCTTGGGGGCCACAAAATGGAAGGTTGGGTTGAAGTGGCGCATCGCCATCAGCAGAGAGTGAACAGTGCGACCATATTTCAAATCTCCCACCATATATATATTAAGGTTGTCGAGTGTGCCCTGGGTCTTGTAGATAGAGTAGAGGTCGAGCATGCACTGAGAGGGGTGCTGATGGGCACCGTCACCCGCATTCACAATGGGGATGGGAGCTACTTCTGATGCATATTGGGCTGCACCTTCTATATAATGGCGCATCACTATCACATCGGCATAGTTAGAAACCATCAGAATGGTGTCCTTAAGTGTCTCGCCTTTGGTTCCGCTGGTGATCTTGGGATCGGCAAATCCAATCACACGGGCTCCAAGACGATTGGCTGCGGTTTCGAAACTTAGTCGGGTTCGTGTCGATGGCTCAAAAAATAGGGTTGCCACAACCTTGCCTTTAAGTAATTCTCTGTTCGGGTGCTTCTCGAACTCTTCTGCCATCTCAATCATATAGAGAATTTTCTCTCTAGTGAGATCGGCAATTGTCACAAAATTATGCTTTTTCATTCACTATTTTTGTTTTGTTGGCGCAAAATTACACATTATTTCTGATTTCCGTGCCGTATTTTGAAAGAAAATAGTAATTTTGCAGCAAGATATTGCAAAAAGTAACCAAAAATTGAAAATGAGAAAGCTATTTGTCTATTTTCTATGGACATTATTGACCATAAGTGTGCTGGCTGTTGCTGGTGCTTTTTATTCCATAGATAGAGGGTGGATAGGATATATGCCGCCCATCGAAGACCTCCAGAACCCAATAAGCCGGTTTGCCACTCAGATATATTCTTCGGATGGCAAATTGCTGGGAACTTGGAATTTTAATCGCGAAAACCGCGTGATGGTAGATTACAATAAAATCGCTCCATCGTTGATTCATGCCTTGGTGGCTACTGAGGATGTGCGTTTCTATGATCACTCTGGTATTGATTTTATTGCTCTGGGGCGTGCTATCGTAAAGCGAGGCGTACTGGGACAGAAAAGTGCTGGTGGTGGTTCTACTATCACGCAGCAGTTGGCTAAACAGCTGTATTCTGAGCAAGCGCATTCTACAGTAGAACGACTGCTGCAGAAGCCTATAGAGTGGGTGATAGCTGTTAAACTGGAGCGCACTTATACTAAGGATGAGATACTTACAATGTATCTGAATTATTTTGACTTCTTGCATAATGCAGTTGGTATCAAAACGGCTGCAAATGTGTATTTCAGTAAGGAGCCTAAAGACCTGAGCATTACTGAGTCGGCTACGCTTGTAGGTCTCTGTAAGAATCCCTCTTATTTTAATCCTGTACGCAATCCAGAGCGCAGCCGCGATCGTCGTAATGTGGTTCTGGCTCAGATGGTGAAAGCTGGATATCTTACTGATGCTGAATACGAAAAGTATAGTGCAGAACCGCTTACATTGAAGTTCCATGTGGCTGATCATAAAGAGGGACTTGCAGTATATTTCCGTGAGTATCTTCGCCAGTATATGACGGCTAAGAAACCTATACGTGCTAACTATCCTTCATGGAACTTGGCAAAGTTTGTTAATGACTCAATTAATTGGGAATCAGATCCTTTGTTCGGTTGGTGCAATAAAAACAAGAAGCGCGATGGCAACTATTATAACATCTATACTGATGGACTGAAAATCTACACCACCATCGATTCTCGTATGCAGGAATATGCCGAGCAGGCTGCTTATCAGCATGTGGTGAAATTTCTTCAGCCTGCCTTCGAAAAAGAAAACGCTACCAAGACAAATGCTCCTTATTCTTCGCATCTGTCAAAAAGTCAGGTAGAGCAGATCCTTAATCGTTCAATCCATCAGTGCGAGCGCTATCGTGTATTGAAGGAGAGTGGCGCTTCTGAGGCTGAGATTCAGAAGTCGTTCCGCACTAAAACCAAAATGTCTGTCTTTACCTATC
This sequence comes from uncultured Prevotella sp., assembly GCA_900315765.1. Lineage (GTDB taxonomy): Bacteria > Bacteroidota > Bacteroidia > Bacteroidales > Bacteroidaceae > Prevotella. The sequence continues at coordinate 14,178 of ONAK01000060.1, forward strand.
ATGGTGAGGTTGATACTATCATGACTCCACTCGATTCGATAAAATATTACAAATCGTTCTTGCGTACTGGCTTTGTGAGTATGTGCCCACAGAATGGTCATGTGAAGGCTTATGTGGGTGGTCTCAATTGGGAGCATTTTGCTTATGATATGGTGATGGAAGGTCGCCGTCAGGTAGGTTCTACCATCAAACCTTATTTGTATTCGTTGGCTATGGAGAACGGTTTCTCGCCATGTGATGAGGTACTCAATGTACAGCAAACCTATATGGTGGCTGGACAACCTTGGACTCCTCGTAATGGTAGTAAGGCTCGTTATGGCGAAATGGTAACTCTTAAATGGGGACTCCAACAATCTAACAACTGGATTTCTGCTTATCTCATGAGTAAACTTAATCCTCAGGCTTTTGTCGACTTGCTACGTGAGTATGGTATTCGTAATCCAACTATCCATCCGTCTATGGCACTCTGTTTGGGACCATGCGATATTACTGTTGGTGAGATGGCAAGTGCATATACCGCTTTTGTGAACCATGGTATACGTGTAGCTTGTATGTTTGTTACCCGCATCGAGGACAATGAAGGAAATGTGATTGCTCAGTTCCAACCTCGAATGAATGAGGTCATTAGCGAAGAGAGTGCTCATAAGATGATTTATATGCTTCGCAATGTTGTCGACGGTGGTACTGCTAGTCGTCTGCGCTTTAAATATAACCTAAAGGGCCAGCTGGCTGGTAAGACGGGTACCACTAATAATAATAGTGATGCTTGGTTCGTTGGTCTTACTCCTAATCTCGTTAATGCCTGCTGGGTTGGTGGTGATGATCGTGATATTCATTTCAACTCAATGGCCATGGGTCAGGGTGCTTCTGGAGCTCTGCCTATCTTTGCACTATATATGCAAAAAGTATATAAGGATGCAAAATTAGGTTATAGCGAAGACGCAGTTTTTGATATTCCACCTGGTTTTGATCCTTGTCCTTTGGGCGGCGAGTCGTTAGGCGAAGCAGGAACCGAAAATGACATAGAAGAGATATTTGAGTAATATATATAAATAAGGTGTAATGCTCTAAATGTAAATATTCCCGAAAACTTTCACGCTTTTGGGAATTTTTTTTGGAAATTATTTGGTAGGAATCAAAAAATGTCGTACCTTTGCACCCGCTTTCGAACAAACGATAGCAACAAAAGAAAGAGTTCTTTGAAAGATTTACATAGACAGAAGTAGTACAAGAAGCGAGAGCAGCAATGCTCTTGGGTAAAAAGAACAAACCGTTTAATTTCTTGAAACTGGATAGTCGTTCTGAGACAGATTACTTCTAGTTTTTTTTAGTTGTGCTAGCTCTGCTAGCCCTGCTAGGAATACTAGTAAAAGATACAATTTTTTACAATGAAGAGTTTGATCCTGGCTCAGGATGAACGCTAGCTACAGGCTTAACACATGCAAGTCGAGGGGCAGCATGAAGTTTGCTTGCAAAC
>ONAK01000068.1 GCA_900315765.1 uncultured Prevotella sp.
AGGGATGGGAATCGCGAAATTCCATTTCCCAAAGTTCATTTGTACGGTTTAACTCATAAAGTACAGATTATCAACACTGTATAGATATTGCGTGGGAAAATAGGCCATAGAGGCATTTTACGGATGTTTGTCCTTACGGCTGGAATGTCACACAACAGGAAGATGGACGCCAGTAGCAAGGCATACCAGATGACGTAACCATAAACTTGCTTGATGGCCACAAGCATCATGGAGTGCAGATAGCTGCCACTCATGAATTCTCCGAAGTGGAAATGAGAGAGATCGAGGTTTGTGAGTGTCAGCTGGCGACCATAGTTCATCATGTCCTCATTCAGGAAGTGTGAGAAGATGGTGGTATAGAAACCATAGCCCATAGCCCCCCCCAGATACATGTGGGGGATGTTGAACACAAACAAGCCCATGAAAAACATCTCAAGACTGGGAACCGATTCATTCAAAGACCACATCAGTGTTGGCGCAAGCACGCCATAACCAAAGCCGCGGAGCATGATGGCCAGCCGGTATTGCTCGATATTCACCATCATACCCACCGTGGTGTACATGAGCAAGGCGTATGCACTGATGGACAGAAAACTAAGGCCTATCAGTTTCCACACCTTCCATTGCTGCACCTTAAGCCAGTAGAGGTCGAGCGCTATACCCAGAAACATGCCTGGCAATGCCCACATATATTGACTTTCCTTGGTGAGTTCTTCCAGTCCGGCAACCTCTGTGTAGAGTATTTCCTCCAGTGTATGCTCAGCACCGAAAGCCAGTTCTGCCAATATGGTAACGATGAGAATAGGTACCACGTTGCGACATTTTAACAGCCGGAGTTCTACGTATGGATAGCGGTTGTGAATTAGTCGAAAAATGGTGAGTGCAGCAAAGAATAATGCAATAGTCCCCACCACTCTGATGTGCTTGCAGGCGAACCATCTATAGTGATCGCCATAGACAAAGATGTACGATAACAGAAGCATCGTGACGCAGATGAGGAGTGCCCCCTGCAAGTCGGTCCCCTTCAGCGAGAACCTTTGGGGCATAGGACAGAACGGACGACACAGCACCATCTGAGTGAGTAGCACGAACGACATGGTGCCTACGGTGAAAGCATGCATCGTCTGCCAAGTAAAATGATGCCCCATCCAGGCAGCAAGCCATCCGCCGCCCTCGATGGCAGTGAGAAGTATGATGTGGAGCACGGGGAAGAATACGGCAAAATCGCGCCTTGGCGTAATCCACAACTGGATGTTACTCATGCACTCGAACGTGCCTTGAATCTTGGCAATGCCTGCAATGAAACATGCCACGACGAGTACAGGCATCGACTGGCTATGCATCGTGATGACGTTGCAGACGCCCATCACGATGGCCGAAGTGCACAGCAACTGCTGATTGGTGAAGCGAAACTTCATCCTGAACAGCATGGGGAACCACATTGCCATGCCAGCAAGCGTGGCATAGAGCAGAAACATCACATCCTCTATCATAAAGTTAGTGGTGCCCCGAATCTCGTCGAGGGTACCCAGATATATGCCTCCCGAGAACTGGAAGCACAGAGCCGTCAAGACGTAAATCCATGGCTGCAACCAGCGAGGCACCCACCCTTTCATCATCGGCATAGCGAACCCCATGCCTGCTGGTGGCGGCGGTGCCTTCATCAGAAATTCTGTAAGTTTTCCCATTATTCCTCTATCTTACAAACAACGTTATAACCACCATGCAGCTTCTGCAGTTCATCGCATGCATCAATCCGTACACGTACTGTTACACGCTGCTCCACCTTAACGAAATTGCCTGTGGCATTATCAATAGGAATCAGCGAGAACGCACTTCCTGTGGCATCGCTGATACGCTCTACCACGCCAGTATATTCCACATCGGGAACAGCATCGGCAGTAAAGCGCACTTTATCGCCCACCTTGATATGCGGCATCTGTGACTCCTGATAGTTGGCCTCCACCCATTTCTCATGCTTATCGACGATGCTGACCATTGTCTGACCGGGGTTAACCAACTGTCCCACATGAATATCCTTGCTGCCCACCACACCATCGCAAGTGGCAATGATGTAGCAATACGACAGGTTCAGTCTGGCAATCTCCACCTGTGCACGTGCCAGTTCTATGGCTGCTTGCGAAGCTGATAGATGATGGCCCTGCTCTGCCACAACAGCCGTCTGCGTGTTGCGCGAACGGAGTGCCTGCTCATATCCTGCTTTGGCACTCAGATAACCCGTGTGTACATTGTCATACTGCTGCTGTGTAACGGCATCTTGCTGGAGCAGTTTCTGAAAACGGGCATCCTCCTTCTTGGCATTCTCCATCTGCACACGAGCAGCGTCGATGCTAGCATCGGTTACGCTGATACTGGTCTTGGTGGTATGAATGCTACTTGCCGTACCCTGCGAACCACGCTCGGCACGGGTAAGGTCTGCTTCAGCCTGAGCCAAACGAAGACGAAACTCAGCATCTTCAATAACAACAAGCGTATCGCCTTTCTTCACCTCTTGAAATTCACTGAAGCGCACCTCGCGTATAAAGCCCTGCACACGGCAATTTTGTGGCACGATATTCTGGCATACACGGGCATTATCCGTAACCTCGCCACCTCCAAAATACATGAAGTGACTTGCGGCATAAACGGCTCCGCATAAGATACAGAGTATCACGATAGTATTGTAAATGTAGGTTGTAATCTTATTCTTTTCCATTTTTATTAAAGGGTATTTGTTATATACTTAAGTTTGAAATAGTTGTAAAGCATGTTGATGCGAGCATTGACCAAAGCCATATCGGCAGAGAGCTTCATGTTTGAAGCATCAAGCATATCGGTGAGCAGAGCCAGATCGTTGTCGTAACGGTTCTTCACCACCGCATAGTTCTGGTTGGCCAGTTCAACCTGCTTTTCCTGCGTGCGAACTTCTACCGAGCTGGTCATCAGGTTGGTGTAGTTAGCCAGCACACCGTTCTCAATGCCTTCACGCGCCAACTGCACACTCTCGCGTGCCTGAGTGTTTTCGTGTCTTGCCTTGCGGATGTCATGCTTGTTCTTCCAGAGGCTTGACAGATTGTATTTTACGCCAATGCCTACAAACCACACGTTGACATTGGCATTCTTTGGAATCAAGTCGGAAGTGTAAGGACCAAAGAGGTTGTTTTCTACCACTACAGCCACTGAGGGTCGCGATGCCGCACGCGTATTTCTGACCTTCTGTCCCGACATTTCTGTGGCGAGCGAAGCCTGACGAATATCGATATTGTTTTCCGCTGCTGTCTGTTGCCACAACTCTTCTGAGGTGAGGGCCTTGAGTGCCATACCTTCATCTTCGAGCGCCTGTGCATCCACATCAAAATCCTCTCCCTCAGGCAGGTGGATGGTTGTACTGAGCTGATGGCGAATGATCTTTTGTGCATCGTCTATTTGTGTCTTTGTAAGCAGAAGGCTTTGCAGTTGCAACTCGTATCGTGTCAGGTCGTTCTTCAACACCGTTCCTTGCTCTTTGCGCACCTTCATCTGTTCGATTACTTTCTCTGTCAGCTCAATGTTTTTCGCTATCACCTGCTGCTGGTTCTGCAGTTTGCAGAGGTCAAGGTAATACCCCGTCAACAAGAAGCGCACCTCCTGACGGTTCTTCTCTACATCAAGCTCGGCCAACTGACGGCCCAGCTTTGCCATTTCAATGCCTGAACAGATAGCACCGCCTGCATAGATTACCTGACTGGCGTGAGCGGTGAAACTGTTGCCCCAATGCGGTGTGGGCTGTTTGCCATTCTGCACCTGCTGAGGTCCAAGTCCCGGAACGACATACTCTGTAGTGCCACTGGCAGAAAAGCCTCGCGACAGCAGGAAAGCATTGCCCGTGTAAGAGCCTTGCACGCTGAATTCTACACTTGGCAACAAGGCTGATTTTGCCGATGCCACCCCTTCTTCTGCAGCCTTCAATGCCGCTTCGCTCACCATGATGCGCTGACTCTGTTGGACCGCCAGGTCAAAAAGCGTCTGAAGACTCATCTTGTGCTGTGCATACGAAGGAGCACAGCAAGTTACCCCGACAATCATAGAGATAGTCAGGGCACAAAAATACTTGTGACTATTCATTAAAATAATAATTGTATTCATATCATTCATTACTCGTACTAAAAATATTCCTTCCCTCGGAAATACGAATAATGAACCTTAGTGGTTCGGACAAACCTCCCGTTTGCCACAATGCACTACAAACCTCTCAGATTAGGGAACAAATCAAGAGATGAATTTCGAGCACTATTAATTACGACATCCCAAAAATCGGGTGCAAATGTACGAAAAAAAATCCAAATACGAAAACAATTCTCAAGAAATCTGTCAATTAATGGTAATCCAGACAGGCTCCCCCCGCCCCACTCAGTCATCTCGACCAAGCGTATCTTTCCTCCACCCTGTCATCTCGACCAAGCGTACCTTCCCTCCACCCTGTCATCACGACCAAGCAAAGCGCGTGGAGAGATCTCTTGAATCTCCGAAGGAGATATTTTGGCTTCGCAAAGCGGAAAAGCCGTAGAGATTATTGCATCGGTGACATCGGCTATCTTGACGGCACTGAGGACAACCTCGTTTTACAAGAGGTTGCAGATTTCTTTTACTGATTCGGAGATATGCTTCCTGGCAACTTCAGGACGCATAGCTTCTTCAAGCGAGATACCTTCAGGATTGATACATACCACCTGAGAGAAACCTGCTTTTAAAAGTGCTTCTCTATCGCTGATACGACCTGCAATCAGATACACAGGAATGTTTCCCGAATGCCGCAGCACACCTACGGGTAACTTCCCCATAAGCGTCTGACGGTCAGCAGCTCCTTCACCTGTAATCACCATATCGGCATCTTTAACCACATCATCGTAATGAATCGCTTCTAGCAGCACCTCTATGCCTGACTTACACGACGCATGCATATACTGAAGAAAGGCATAGCCTAATCCACCTGCCGCCCCTGCACCTTCTTGATTGGAACAATCGTAACCGAAATGCTTAGCCGAAACCTCAGCAAACCTTCGGGCGCGCTCATCCAAAAGTTTAACCATCTCGGCAGTTGCACCTTTTTGTGGGGCAAAGATATGGGCTGCGCCATTTTCACCACAAAGAGGATTCTTAACATCTGAAGCTATGGTAAAGTGAACGGACTTGAGTTCCTCGATGTCGTCAAACAGTCCACCACTGGCAAAGGCATCTATCAGGGCTCTAAGCATGCCGATACCGGCATCGCTGGTTGCACTCCCGCCAAGTCCGACTATGATACGTTTTGCTCCTCTTTTAACAGCATCTGCAATAAGTTGGCCCGTGCCATAGCTGGTAGCCACCATCGGATTGCGTTCTTCTTCAGAAAGAAGAGTGAGTCCACTGGCCTGTGCAATCTCAATGACTGCTTCTTCACCGCATAACAGATACCTGGATTTAATAAAGCGCATCATCGGATCACGCACTACCACCTCTTGAATATCTCCGCCGATAGCAGCATGAAAGGCTTGGATAAACCCTTCGCCGCCATCGCTAACGGGTATCTGCAGGATATCCGCATCAGGACAAACACGGCTTACGGCATCAGCTGCTGCCTGATTGGCATCTGCAGAACTCAAGCAGCCTTTAAACGAGTCGATTGCTATAACTATTTTAGGATTCATAAATAATCTACGCCACTACTCCAAAGAATAAAAAAGAGAGGTATCAAAAATACCTCTCTCTTTTCGTGATTCCGGCGGGATTCAAACCCACAACCTTCTGATCCGTAGTCAGATGCTCTATTCAGTTGAGCTACGGAACCCTGTTCCGTGGAACGCTTGCAAACCTTAAAGAAGTGATTCCGGCGGGATTCAAACCCACAACCTTCTGATCCGTAGTCAGATGCTCTATTCAGTTGAGCTACGGAACCATTTCCGTTTTGCGGGTGCAAAGGTACACACTTTTTTGCGAATAACCAAACTTTTAGAGGATTTTTTTCTAAAAAAGTGCTATTTTACACTATTATACGCGTTTTATGATAGTTTTCACGGAATTCAGAGGGACTACAGCCCTTACGTTTTTTAAAAATACGATTAAAGTTGCTCAGATTATTAAAACCACACTGATAGCTGATTTCTGCAATTGAGTTGGTACTATCAACCAACAGTCGACTGGCATACCCCAATCGCTGATCGATGATATACTCGCTGAGATTACGGCCGGTATGCAACTTAAAAAATCTGCTGAAGGCCGAAGAGCTCATACCAGCAATATCGGCCAGAGTCTTGAGTCGTATTTCTTGTTTATAATTCTGCTCAATGTAGCTTTTAACCTTCTGAACTCGACGACTATCGCTCGACACTTCGACCTTGGCATAACTGCTGGAAGCCAGAGTATGGGCTCCGTCGCACTTAGAAAGCTCGTAGAGAACGGTCAGGAACTGCATAAAAGCATAGAAACCATCCTTGACCTGACAGAGCGAAGTAAGCATAGGATAAACACGCATGATGGCATCCATAGGGAAACTAAGCCCCTTACGAGCCTCACGCATCATGTGGCGCACGGAACCAAAGGGATTTCGAGAAAAAAGACTACCATCGGAGAAATCAAACTCAAATTGGATGGTTATCTCATGAATATCCTCACTAACACAACTGCCCTGCTCCCACACGTGTTCCAGATCAGGACTGGTGATGAGCACAAGGTCATAATCGCCAATAACTTCGTTAGAGTCGCCAACAATGCGATGAACGCCCGAGGCATGCTCAACGAAGTTAAGTTCGAACACCTTATGACTATGGATGGGATAAGTGAACTCTTTTTTGCGACGCTCAGCAATATAGAGCACCTCTTTTCCTGCCAAAGGGGTAATCTCATGGATAACCTTGCTCTCGATCATATCTTCAATTCCTTCAATATCTCAGACATGCGCTGCATATTACTAATACGCATGGGAACAAGGGGCAATCGGAGAACATTCTCGATGAAGCCCATCTCTGAGAGCATTGCCTTTACTCCGGCAGGATTGCCATCGACAAAGAGCAATGAGAACAGGTCGGTAAAGCGATGGTGAATGGTACGGGCAGGATCATACTCGCCTCGCATCTGCAAACGAATCATTCGCGAGAACTCCTTAGGCAAAGCGTTACCGATGACAGAGATGACACCAACTGCACCACAGCTAACCATAGGGAATGTAAGCGAATCGTCGCCCGAGATAACATCAAAGTCAGCCGGTTTGTTCTTAATAATCTCATCTACCTGTTCAAGGTTGCCGCTAGCCTCCTTGATGGCCACAATATTCTGGCAGTCGCGAGCCAGACGAACAGTGGTGGCAGCCTGAAGGTTTACACCTGTACGACCAGGAACATTATAGAGCACAACAGGCAACTGTGTAGCAGCAGCAATGGCCTTAAAATGCTGATATAACCCCTCCTGCGAAGGTTTGTTGTAGTAAGGGCAAACACTAAGTACGCCATCGATACCCTTAAAATCGGCTGTCCTCAGTTCTTCTACAACTGCTGCAGTATTATTACCGCCACACCCCATTAATATAGGTACGCGCGCCTGTACGTAATCTACAACAAGATCCTTGATTTTTTGTTTTTCTTCGCGTGTAAGTGTTGGTGTCTCGCCGGTTGTAGCGAGAATACAAAAAAAGTCGGCACCGTTGTTAAGCTGATAGTCTACAAGACGAATCAGAGCATCATAGTCAACCGAACCGTCTTCCTTGAATGGGGTGATGAGTGCAATACCTAACCCCTTAAAAATATTATGTACCATAATTTGTTATCTTATCGGCTGCAAAGATACACAATTTAAATGAAAATCGCAGCAAATTGCTGCGATTTTTTTCATTTTAGTGTTATTCTGCTTTAAAAAGGTCTTTTATTCCACCAATTGAGCCTAACAAATTTGTAGCCTCATAAGGCAGATAAACAGTCTTGGTCTTATCTCCCTCAGCCAGTTCCTGCATCATTTGGATGTACTTCTGAGCCAGCAGATAGTTGGCAGGGTTAGTGCTCTTCCCTACTGCCTGAGTAATAAGTTCGATGGCTTTGGCCTCGGCCTCGGCCTTACGGATACGTGCCTGAGCCTCACCTTCGGCCTGAAGGATGGCCTGCTCCTTAGCTGCCTCAGCCTTATTTACAATGGCTGTACGCTCACCCTCAGAGGCAAGAATCTCAGCTGCCTTCTGACCTTCGGAAGTAAGAATCTGTGCGCGCTTATTACGTTCTGCCTGCATCTGCTTCTCCATGGCAGTAAGCACAGAATCAGGAGGAGTAATATCCTGCAGTTCTACACGGTTAACCTTTACACCCCACTTATCGGTGGCATCGTCGAGAACAGCACTCAGTTTCTTGTTAATAGTATCGCGCGAGGTTAGAGTCTCATCCAGTTCCAATTCTCCGATAATGTTACGCAGAGTAGTCTGCGTAAGTTTCTCGATAGCGTTGGGCAGATTATTAATCTCGTAGGTAGCCTTGAACGGATCTACAATCTGGAAATAAAGTAACGCATTAATTTCAGTCTGTACGTTATCCTTGGTAATAACATTCTGCTTTGGAAAATCGTATACCTGTTCGCGAAGGTCGATAGTGGTAGAGTACATATAGCGACCATGATGAAGCACTACTATTGACTTGGCACGATCGATGAACGGTATTATAAGGTTAATACCAGGTTGGAGGGTGGCATAATAGCGGCCCAGGCGTTCAACGATTTTGGTTTCTGACTGAGGAATAATCACAAGAGCCATTTTGGCAAAGATAACCACACACACGATGATGGCTATCAAGATGTAAGACATAATATCCATAAATATAGTTTTTAAAGTTTCACTGTAATAATCGTTGACTCACGATCGATAACGGTAACGTTAGAGCCTTCGGGTATATCGGCCTCGCCTCGGGTTACGGCTTTCCAAATATCGCCATCTATCTGAACACGTCCGAAGCCACCTGCCACAATGGTCTCTACAACCCTGCCCTGTCGGCCCAACAATGCGTCGGCATTGCTGATACGCTTATCCTCGCCCTTATGAAGATAGCGTTTGGCAAATGGACGCACATAAAACAGACTGAGCAATGTAATAACCACAAACACAAACAACTGTGTATAGATGCCGCTACCAAATAAACCTGCATCGATTGCGGCGCCCACGGCTCCAATAGCAAAACAGATGATAAAGAAATCACCTGCTGTTAGCTCGAGTATAAGGCAGATGACGGCTACTACAGCCCACATCTGCCAGAGATTCTGCATGATATAATCTATCATTTCAATTTTATAGATTTTAATTGTTAATTACTTTCTTTTTATTAATAATGTATACGCCCTTAGGCAGACTCTTTATATCAGATGCCTTACCCTGACGCACACCACGAATATCGTATACCTCAGCATCAGATTGGTCAAGTTCTATACTCTGAAGGCCAGAGCTCTCCGTCATAAGATAAAATTGATTATACGAGAGAGTTCCATCAGCGTTCAGGTTCATGTAAACCATGGATTCACCATCTCTATATCCAACAACCAATGCATAATAGAGACCGATGGTCAAATCAGGATAGTTAAACTCGATTTCCTTTGTGTCAAGGATATCAATAGCAGCCTTTGTCGACAAGGTTTTTATATAATAAAATTTACCTTTGGCAAGATCAAATTCTGCAAGTTTAAATTCTATATCATCGTCATACGCAATAGAACCCACATTTGTTATGCGAACCTTACCCTTGAAGGTATTGCCATCAATCTGATTCAATCCGTCAGGCGTGGGCACAGCATCTTCTACATTCATTTCAAGCGTCAGATACAAACCATTTATCGTTTCGGTAAATGAATATAGCGGAGAGGTGGACTTTTCAGAATTGCAATTGAGCATAAACTTAAATTCACCAACACGCTGAGGAGTGTATGCAAGCACAAGATCACCCGTCTCACCAGGAGATAAATTACTTCCGCCACCACCCAGGCATTGATAACTATCAGCACCCTCAGCAACACTAGCATTGCCCCATAGGAAAATAGGTGCATTACTTGGCATGTCAATATTTGTAAGATTGATTGTAATAGTCAACGGTTCACCTACCTTCTTTGAGCCGCTAACGTCGACAGAATTGATAGTAAATTTCTCTTTTTGTGCATACTCTTCGCTATTACCATATGTAACAGTTGTCATCTTTTTATCCTCGATAGTCAGTTCTACATATCTACAAGCGGCCTGTGCAGCCCAAGCCCAATCAAAAGTATCATTTTCCCGACAGAGAACGCGTATCTGGTATTTTCCATTGGGTATATCCCTTCCTATTGACAAAGAACTTAAACTAACTAAAAGAACATTGGTATGTGGCAAGGGGGTATTTAAGCGAGACTGACCAAGAATCTTTATCAGTTCACGATCCTTATAAAGCGCTACGGCATAATCATATTGGCGTGATACCTCGGGCTTTACTATATTCCAAGCATTAAAACAAACAGTTATCGGAGAAAAATAATCAGTAGCAGAGGCACGGGTATAAACGCCTTTGTCATCCTTAATATAACAATTTCTGACAGTAAAACGAGTAGTTTTCACCATCGGTGTCTCAGCAGGCTGGATACCAATAATAGCCTGCTGACCGTAAGAATAGCCACTTGACCCTGCATAACCTCCTGTATATTGATACTTGGGATCAAGTACAGAAATGAGAAAATAATCGTCACTACGCCCACTCCAACCCCAGTTTACATGAAAATAGCCAACTCCATCTTTCGCTTCATATCCATCAATAATAAAACCATGACCTCCTTCACCTGTTGGAGTCATTGATTGTGCGCCCAAAAAAACAGGACGACTATTCACGAGTTCATTGTAAAGCAGCTCATCCCAAGACTGAGCTGTATAACATTCGCGTTCTACAAGTTCCGTTGTTTCAGAATAGCCATAATCATAACGAAGAGCTTCTGAGGCATCGCTGGCAGAAGCTGATGACACACTTTCTCCATAACCCATAAATACTTTCTCACCTACATCTGCCATGAGTTTGGCTACAGCATCAGCAGCCTCACCTGTATCAGTCTTTGAATAAACGGTCTTCATCTTATCCCAATCGAAGGTGTTAGGGTATTTATGATAATACATAAGCTGTGAAACAGCTGTTGCCACACAACCTGTTGGACATTGATTAGGACACAAATTATTATATGGTGCATCCTGATCCCATCGAGTTTTAATCAGCGGGGAAATATTCTCGTGAGTAGGAACATACGCACGAGTTTTATATGTAGACGTAACTACATCATGATAAGCAGAAAGCATCGCCTTCATTGCCTCAGGAGCCTTAGTGGCATCGTAAGGTGCACCATAACTATAGGCTAATACAGATGGTAGAGCATCGTCGGCACTAATAACAACAAAACCATTTTTAGAATTAAATACATAGATGCCTGCATCAGGTCCATCGGCTACCCCTGTTTCTGCACGTGTAACATCGGTATTAGAACTGCGCGTAACAGGCATTCTGCCACGCAAAAAATCACCAGCTAACTTACGAGCAGACTGCTCGTCGACTGGAGCTGCAACCGTCAGCAAGATACTGAACAGATAAACTAACGTTGTGAGTACTGATTTCTTCATAATCGTAACGTTTTTAAGATTATTCTTGTGCAAATATAGAAATAATTATTTAAACTTCAAAGAAAATAAAGAAGATTAGCAAATAAAAATACTTTTTTTTCGTTATTATGTCAGAATGAGAGGCAATTTGAAGCGATTCATCACAATAATGGCACTCATTATGAGTACCATCAATATTACTGCCGATGATTTTACCCTTAAAGGGAAAGTTATCGATGAAGAAGGTAATGCCCTTGAACTTGTAACAATAACATGTGCTGCTCAGGGGAAAATAACCATGAGCAATCTGAAAGGCGAGTTCAGTATTGGTCTTAAGACTGCCGACTCGGTTGAGGTAAAATTCACGATTGTAGGTTACGGCGTGAGGAAAAGAGTATTCAGGAAACCAAAAGGAAAGATGACCGTTAAGATTGTGATGCATCCTGCAACTACGCTCGACGAGATTACAATAACACAACAGCGTCGCCAGACATCACAAACTGGGCAACTCAACATAAAAAACTTAAATGGAGCACCATCAACAACAGGCAATGTTGTAGAGGAACTGATACAGCAACAAGCTGGAGTATCGACCCACAACGAACTTTCATCACAATATAATGTTCGAGGAGGATCATTCGACGAAAATTCTGTATATATCAATCAAGTAGAAATCTACCGACCGCTATTAATATGCAGTGGACAACAAGAAGGATTGTCTGTTATCAATCCAAATATGGTAGAGAAGATTGGTTTTTCGACAGGTGGATTTGAAGCAAAATATGGCGACAAAATATCCTCTGTATTAGACATAAACTACCGCCACATAAAAGGGTTTGAAACTAACGCCACAGCATCTTTGTTAGGAGCAAGCGGTTTTGTTGGCTACGGGAGCAACAAATTCTCAATGAGTCATGGTCTAAGATACAAGACAAACAAATATCTACTTGGTTCATTAGAAACCACTGGAGAATACAAACCAAACTTTATTGATTATCAGACATATATAAGCTATATTCCCAATAAAAGATGGAGTATAGATTTTATCGGGAATATATCTGATAATCATTATAACTTTAAACCAGAGAGTCGAGAGACCAGCTTTGGAACAATGGCTGATACAAAGCAGTTTAAAGTATATTTCGATGGTGAAGAAAAAGATCGTTTCACTACATTATTCGGAGCCTTAGGAGTAACCCGCAACATAAAGGACTCTACTAGTATAAAATTCATTACATCAGCATTTCACACCAAAGAGAGTGAGACTTACGATATAGCAGGTCAATATTGGCTTGACGATACACAGACGCAAGAGAGTCTGGGCATAGGTACATACATGGAACATGCGCGCAACTATCTTACTGCTGACGTAGTGAGTTTCAAGCTCATAGGTCATCATCAGACACGCCGACACAACATAGAGGCTGGTATCAGTCTCAAACTGGAAAAGATAAAGGAGCAAGCACGTGAATATGAGATGCGAGATTCAAGCGGATACTCAATTCCCCACTCTGCCGACCGGCTGGATATGATATATACATTAAGTACCAAAAACAGCATCAGCAGCCACAGAATAGAGGCATTTATTCAAGATACATACCGATGGAACAAAGGCAACAACTACTATACATTGAACTACGGCGTAAGACTAGCAAACTGGTCGTTCAACAAAGAAACGACTGTATCGCCTAGAGCATCGCTTGCCATCGTCCCAGCCTTCAACAACGATATCACTTTCCGTATTGCAACAGGATTGTATTACCAGGCTCCATTCTACAAGGAGATGCGCGACACAACAACAATTAACGGAATGACCACAGCGATACTTAATGACCACATAAAAAGCCAGCAATCAATACACTTCATTGCAGCTGCCGACTATCGTTTCAAGATGCTTAAGCGTCCATTCAAATTCACCGCCGAAGCTTATTATAAGCAGAACATGAAGATAACCTACTACGGTAAAAATGTAAGCAAAGGATATGCAACCGGCATAGACTTTAAACTATACGGAGAATTTGTCCCAGGAACAGACTCATGGCTCACCCTTTCGCTGATGAGCACCCGACAGAATTATAACAATGAATGGATACCAATGCCTACAGATCAGCGGTGGGCAGTAAATCTGCACTTTACCGACTATTTCCCTGGTACCGAGCGATGGAAAATGACACTTAGACTGGCATTTGCCGACGGACTGCCTTTTGGAGCTCGTGCTGACATTGGAATGAGTTATTGCGCCCTGAAAAACAAAAAAGGAATTAAGGGAATCTGGTTAGGAATAGACTGTCTCAATTTATTCGGAATATCAAACGTAAACAGCTATTATTGGGTAACCGATGTAACCAACACACAGTGGGCCGTCCCAAATTATCTGACGAATCGACAAATCAACACGAAAATCATTATAAATCTATAATAATTGTTAAACTAAAAGAAAAATATCATCTCTCGCGTGTACAATATAAATAAAAGCCTTATCTTTGCAGAAATTAAGATAAGTTTGATTTAAGTATAATTTGGAAACTAAAATTATAACAGAGATGAAAAGAATATCAAATTGGGCAATAATTGCATTATTAGCATTCAGTAGTTGTGCAAAAGATTTTAATAGCTACGACCCGTCTGAGGAGATAAAAAATAACGCCGAAAACGTATTCGGCATCATCGACCCCAACCAAGACTGGCGTACTGTAACTTCTGGCACAGTTACCATAACTGCCAATGCCGATCTTGACGACATTACAAAAGTTCAGATTCTAACAGAATCACCGTTTTTCAACGATCAAGCCAAGATTCTTGCCGAAGCCGATGTCGCCGCCGGCCAGACAGTAACACTTAACTACGATGCCCCAAGATCTAACACCCGAGTGATTGCTGCCTGCGTAGACAGCAATGGAAAGTATTATATTCAGGGCTTCAATATTGGAGACGAAGAGGTAAATTTCCAGAGTTCTTCAACCCCCGCAACCACCCGTGCATTTAGCGTCACAAGATCTTCATCTGACCTACCCGATTTATCTACAATCAGTCTGGATTTCAACAATTCATTCAAGTCGTACAATGCCGAACGTACTTTAAAGAATTCTGGTAGCTGGAAAAGTTCAAATTGGGGAGACGACCGATTGTGGCAGCTTAGCGGAACTATTAGTTCTAATGATTGGAAAATATCCAATTCAACCATTTACAGGAATGCGACTGCTTTAACCGAAGATGAAGCAGCTACTCTCCAGGACATATTTAATGCGTCACTCCTTCGATATGATCGCAATGGCTATAATGGCAGAAGAAATAATCTGGATTATATTAACAAAAGCAAAGTTGTAAATTTATTCAACAACCATCTTGTGAGCAACGGTAAAGCCGCTCTCACTCTGTGCCCTGTTCAGTTAGCTTCTACCGAAGCATACTGGTGCGACATCTATTACTATTATTACAAGACAGAAGATGTTCCTGCAGGAACTGAAAATGCAGAGGCAGACTATATCAAGTCACTGCCTAAGTTCAAAGCTATTGACATAAATAAAGAGAGAACGGATTTCAGTGCTTCTACAGGCAAACTTATTACTGAAGGAGACGATAATTTCCTCAGACTGCACGAATATCTCCTGCCCTTCTATGGAGATGCTTCTGAGTTCACATTCATGCCATCTACACTAAAAACGTATGACTATGAAACAGATGGAAAATTCTATCGCATCTACAATTATTCTGATGGTGCAACTCATTATATCACTAATGGTGGACCAAATGACGATTTGAAGGGAGCCTATACAGAGAACATTGAGGATCAGCTCTGGCAGATTTTCAAACACAAGACCGATGGTACCTTCATGTTCTACAATGTTGGATCACAGAAATTCCTTTGGTGCAATAATGGACGTCCTGAGATAAAGGAAATAAACGAGAAGACTTTGCAAAAATATACTTTCTATATAACCGATAGTCAAATTAATCCAACAGAAAGCAGAACCAAAGCATATATATACTCATACAATAAGAATAAATGTATAAAATCTGACGCAGGGTTTAGGCTTGCTGTTGGTGATAAGGGTAGCACGAACGAATATAGAGAATGGACATTCGAGGAATATAATTATCCTCAAGCAACTACTATTACCGACTTTGAACTGTCAATGGAACTCTTCCCTGCAGGAAGCATTGCTCCACCAAGCAAGCCTGTATCGGCTATTATTCCTGAGGGCTACCGTATAGGATTCATGATTAGAAAAGATGGTGGTGCAGAAGCAGAAGTAAACAATGGCAAACCATACACCGACAAACAAGGCTGTTTGTACGGATATGGCGAATTAAATAGGGAAATCAACACCTACGGTCAATTTAAGTCTGCAGTAGAACATTACGGCATGGAACCGAATTCTCCCCGTATAGCAACATTTGAAGCCAACGGCAAGATATATCTCTGCTTCGAAGAAGGAGCTGACACGCAATTTAGTGATGTTATAGTTGAGATTGGAAG
The DNA here is from genome assembly GCA_900315765.1 of uncultured Prevotella sp. Taxonomy (GTDB): domain Bacteria; phylum Bacteroidota; class Bacteroidia; order Bacteroidales; family Bacteroidaceae; genus Prevotella. The sequence goes on from ONAK01000068.1 coordinate 16,062, forward strand.
CGAAGGTGAGAGCGGTGTTAATATGTTCGACGACTTGTTGGAGGTAGAAAACCTGCCATACACCATGTGCTTTGAAGACCGTCCAAATATAGCCGATTATGATATGAACGACGTAGTTCTGCGCTGTGTTCGCAAATCGTCCACAAAGTTAGAGCTTACCATTATTGCAACAGGTGCACAAGATGAGGTTTATCTGAATGGTATCGAAGGAAGATGTACAAGTGATAATGACTTCAACAACAAGGAGGTACACAGTTTGCTAAATGTTCCATCTGGAACATATGTTAATACCGAGCCATCTGCTGCAGTCAAATCTTGCGTATCAGCCGAATACGAAGTTGGCGAGGATGTGAGCATACCACAGTTCCTGAGCAAGATTTACATAGTTAACCATAGTCAAAATTCAAACGAAATCCATGTTCCGGCAAAGGGACAACCACCATTTGCGCTGATAGTTCCGGGGGACTTTGACTATCCCGTTGAAAGAGTCAGCATAGTTAATGCATACGAAGCGTTTAGTACCTGGGCCAACAACGCATACGATTATGGAAAATGGCTTGAGTCTTACGACACGACAAAATTGTACATCAACCCATTCAACAGAAAAAACTAATTGATAAATATATACAATAACGAAGAGATTGTAGCAGAAAACGAGCTACAATCTCTTTTTTTTAATAAAAAAAGCAAAATATGCGTGGTTTCTCACATAAGTTTTGTACCTTTGCACATCGTAAACAGTAATTCTAAATTTTAAGGTTATGAAGATTTCGCACATTGAGCATCTGGGCATCGCCGTCCAGAGCATCGAAGAAAGCCTGCCGTTCTTCAAGGACGTGCTCGGTTTGGAGTGTTATGCAACAGAAGTAGTTGAGGATCAGAAAGTGAAGACAGCCTTCCTGAAATGCGGTGAGGTTAAGTTGGAGCTGCTGGAGCCAACATCACCTGAGAGCACTATCCAGAAGTGGCTCGATAAGGGCAACAAGGGTGTGCACCACGTAGCATTCTGCGTTGAAGACGGCGTAGCTAAAGGCCTTGCTGAGGTATCGGAGAAGGGCGTACGCCTTATTGACGAGAAGCCACGTAAGGGCGCTGAGGGTCTGAATATTGCATTCCTGCACCCAAAGTCAACTTGCGGAATCCTGACAGAGCTCTGTGAGCACCCTGAGTAATCATAAAAAGAATAATTTTATATAGTAACATAAAAACAATGAGCAAACAATTAGAAAAAATCAAGCAACTCATCGAGAAGCGCGAACAGGCACGTCTCGGTGGTGGTGAGAAAGCTATTCAGAAACAGCACGATCGTGGCAAGTATACCGCTCGTGAGCGCGTAGAGATGCTGCTCGACGAGGGTTCATTCGAAGAGTACGATATGTTTAAGGAGCATCGCTGCCATAACTTCGGTATGGAGAAGAAGCAGTTCCTTGGCGACGGTGTTGTAGCCGGTTCAGGTACTATCGATGGTCGTCTGGTATTTATCTTCGCACAGGACTTCACCGTACACGCAGGTTCTCTGTCGGAGACAATGAGTCAGAAGATTTGTAAGGTAATGGATATGGCCATGAAGATGGGTGCTCCTCTGATTGGCATCAACGATTCTGGTGGTGCACGTATTCAGGAAGGAATCAACGCTCTGGCTGGTTATGCCGAGATTTTCGAGCGTAACATCCTTGCATCAGGTGTTATCCCACAGATTTCAGGTATCTTTGGTCCTTGCGCAGGTGGTGCCGTTTACTCTCCCGCCCTCACCGACTTCACACTGATGATGGAGAATACATCATACATGTTCCTCACAGGTCCAAAGGTTGTAAAGACTGTTACTGGCGAGGATATCGACCAGGAGCACCTGGGTGGTGCATCAGTTCACGCTACTAAGTCGGGTGTTACTCACTTCACAGCTGCTACTGAGGAAGAGGGAATCCAGATGCTTAAGACTCTGCTGAGCTACATTCCATCAAACAACATGGAAACAGCTCCTGTTAAGCCTTGCACCGATCCTATCAACCGTATGGAGGACAGCCTGAACGAGATTATCCCAGAGAACCCCAACGAGGCTTACGATATGTACAAGGTTATCGCTGCTATCACCGATAATGGTGAGTTCTTCGAGGTTCAGCCTAAGTTCGCTAAGAACATCATCGTTGGTTTCGCTCGCTTCAATGGTCAGAGCGTAGGTATCGTAGCTAACCAGCCTGCTTGCTACGCTGGTGTTCTCGACGTAAACGCAAGCCGCAAGGGTGCACGTTTCGTTCGTTTCTGCGACGCCTTCAATATTCCTATCGTATCACTTGTTGACGTACCAGGATTCCTGCCAGGTACAGGTCAGGAGTACAATGCCGTTATCCTGCACGGAGCACAGCTGCTCTATGCTTACGGAGAGGCTACCGTGCCCAAGATTACTGTCACTCTGCGTAAGTCTTACGGTGGTTCACACATCGTTATGGGCTCTAAGCAGCTCCATACCGACCTTAACTACGCATGGCCATCAGCCGAGATCGCCGTTATGGGTGCATCAGGTGCTGCTGCCGTACTGTATGCTAAGGAGGCCAAGGCAAAGAAAGAAGCTGGTGAAGACGTTAAGGCATTCATCGCCGAAAAGGAGGACGAGTACAACGAGCTCTTCGCTAATCCATATCAGGCAGCCAAGTATGGCTACATTGATGATGTAATCGAGCCTCGCAACACCCGTTTCCGCATCTGCCGCGGTCTGGCCCAGCTCGCAACAAAGCGCGACTCTCTGCCAGCCAAGAAACATGGTAACATACCTATGTAATTTGATAATCAAATATGAATAAAGAAGTATATGCTGCTATTGCCCTGGCCCTGCATGAGCATTTGGGAAACAACGTTCACGACGTTGAAACGGGCATCATTACAATAAACGCGCATCCCACACAGTGGAATGGCTATGCACAATCATTCACTCAACATCCCTAAAAATGAAAGAATACAAGTATACCATTAATGGTAATAAGTATGAGGTTGTGGTAGGCGATATTACCGACAATATTGCTACTCTGACCGTAAATGGAGAACAGTATACCGTAGAAATGGAGAAACAGGCAGAACCTGAGAAGAAAAAGCCTGTAGTAAAGCCAGCAGCTGCCGCATCAAGTAGCGCTGAGCCAACAACCAACAAGGCTGCCGTTAACAAGGCTAACGCTGTTAAGGCTCCTCTGCCTGGTGTTATTACTGACATCAAGGTTGCAGAGGGTGATGAGGTTAAGGCAGGTGATACTGTTGTTGTACTGGAGGCCATGAAGATGGCAAATAACCTGACTGCCGAGAAGGACGGTAAGGTGACTGCTATCTGCGTAAAGATTGGTGAGAGTGTAATGGAGGATGACGCTCTGATCGTAATCGAGTAAGTTTCAAATTATTATGATATTGGGGAGAGGATGACTTTGAAGCCGTCCTCTCTTTTTGTTATCTCCATCACATGTTTGGAGCCATCTGCGAATGGTAGTATTGCAAGAGCGACATGCCCCATAGTGCGGCGCAAATTAATCTCAACACACGGATGCAGCAGAAAACCATTATTATCGTTTTTAGCAACTATCATCATATCTACACCAAACGGACCTTGATATTTTCCGCAAAAAGCTTCGCTCAAGAAACCACAAATTTTAATCTTTATCAAATTGACCAAACCGTCCGGAATATATTGACTTAAAAATCGTTGCTTATCTATTTCTGTTGCTATAATATTGCCAACATAAGCACCATTTATGGTATGGAATAGCGACAGCCCTAAATAGTTCACATGACCATTTCCATCACTTTCAAACTCCATACCAAAATCCA
>ONAK01000037.1 GCA_900315765.1 uncultured Prevotella sp.
GTAGTTTCGTCGTCGAGAAGCATCTCGTCTGAATTTAAGTGACTGTTACCCATAGGGATGGTAATAACAAACTCACAGCCTTTCTCCAGATTGTGAACGGTTATGGTGCCGTGATGAAGTTCTACAAGTGAGCGGGTCAGGTCCAAACCGATACCTGTACCAACATAGCGGTCGTTGATTGATGTCGGTGTCTGATAGAAACGGTCGAATATCTTGTTTATCTTGTCTTCGGGTATGCCCTCGCCATTATCATATATTGCTATTGTTGCCGATTCGGCGTTATGTGTAAGACGTATGCCTATTTCGCCACCAGTAGGGGTGTACTTGAATGCATTTGAAAGGACATTCATAAATACCTTGTCGAAATTCTGGCGGTCAATCCATACAGGAATCTCTTCACTGTCATGATTGAAAAGGAACTTAATTTGCTTAGCTTTGGCTTGACTGTCAAAGAGGTTGTATATGTCCTTTGCAAAACCAACAAGATTGGTTTCGCGCATACGCATCTGCATTTGTCCTTTGTCAATCTTTCGAAGGTCCATCATCTGGTTTATCAGACTGAGAATTCGTTCAGCATTACGCCTAATCGTCTCATAAACACCCTTTCTGTTTGGATCAGTATCGTTTTTGATAAGTGATAGCAAAGGCGTGAGAATCAAGGTCATAGGTGTACGTATCTCATGACTCATGTTCATGAAGAAACGTAGCTTGGCCTCGCCCATTTCTTCTGCATGTATATGAGCCTGAAGACGAAGTCTGTCTTGCTCCTTATGACGGCGATATGCCAGGTACTGCCATGCAAACATACCAATAATCATAGCGTAGAAGAAATATGCCCACGCTGAACGATACCATGGACTGTGGATGACAACAACAAATTCTTTAATTGGTGTCTCAATATTATTACGCTCTGCTTTTACCCTAAAGCGATAGGTGCCCTGGGGCAGATGAGAGAGCGTCAGGATATTCATTCCAGGCTGAAGACGGTTGAACGGCTCGCCATTGATGCTATATAAATAAGATATATGTTCCGGATTCTCATATGTTAGAGTTGAGAATTGGATAGAGAAGGTGTTGTCGTTATAACAAAGCTCAAAGCGATTGCTGGCGATGATTGTGGTATCGGTTACCAAATAGCTGCCTGAGCGGGTTGCCCTGCTAACCTGCTGGCCATTTATTGAGAATGCGGTAAGTTTGACCTCTGCCTCCCACTTGCTTGGGGAGATGTGTTGTGAATCAAACCATGATACACCCGCTGTTCCACCCATGGCAAGCATACCGCCTGAAGTGATAAAAGATGCTCCATCACTAAACTCGTTGCTCTGCAATCCATCGTCGGCAAAGTAGTTTTGCCAGATGTCGTTTTTAGGTGTGTAGCAACTCAATCCGTGGTCTGTACCAATCCAGATCCTGCCTTGTGGGTCTCTCTCTATTGTGGCAATTCCGTTGTCTGCTAATCCATTTTCACGGGTGTACTGCTTGGTTTTACGTGTCAGAAGATCGTAACAGAATAATCCTTCGTTTGTTCCAAACCAGAGCTTTCCATCGTACTCACGTGTTATTCTCACCGGAGTTCCGAAGTTTAGACAGTTCTTTCCAAAAGTCTTGGTCCAGCTGTTCTCTGCTATATCCAAGCAGCATAATCCCATAGATGTAGAGGCATATACACGTTTTCCATCAGGTGACAAGTGTACCTGTGAAATGTAGTCGTTGGTGATACAATTCAGATTCCTGTTCTTCTCTACTCCTGGTTTAATCTTATATTGTGCAATGATATGTCCATCAGAGGCATCCATCCTTATAAGACCGTGTTTCATGGTAGCCAGCCACAGACTACCATCACCTGCTATGGCTATATCCATAACAATGAGATGTGGATCCGTGGGGAATGGTATCTTATGATACTGGAAAGTGACTGGGTCTATCCAGCCTATTCCATTACGATATGAACCAACCCAAATGCGTCCATTAAGATCTTCGCTAAGCGACATTGCTACAGAAGGAACATTTTCTTTGAGATGCTTGACATCTTTGGTATTGTAGTCATAAATATATATTCCATCTTTGTCGGTTCCAATCCAAATACGCTGTTTGCTATCGAGTATTACACTTACCACACAAGCTGAACCGATAATGTTGCGAGCTCCAAGCTTGTGACCCATGTAATTGAACCCCTTAAATGTTATGGGCTGCATGAATATTCCTTTTTGCAACAGACCTAACCAGAGGTTCCCACTCTTGTCCTCTGTTATAGAATACACTTTACTTATAGAGAGATCTACCTCAAGCGAGAAGAATGGATTGTTAATAATTTCTTTTGACCTAGGATCATAAAGAGCTACACCTTTACCATCGTAGCCTATAACAATCATACCATCGTGGTCACAGAATAGGGCTGATACAGAATTGTTCCCTGTTTCGTCAATATGTACGAAGGTGTCGCTTTGCATGCGATATACACCATTATTTGTTGTTCCGGCGTATATAATTCCGTCTAATCCTTCGCATAGATTTACCATCAAACGATATCAGTCCTAAATTGTCGGTAACAATCCAAAGAACTCCCATTCTGTCTTCAATCACGCTATTTACAGTATGTATTGAAGACAATGGACCTTTCACTTGGCAAGCCGTCTTTTTGTTTTTGAATTTAAGTAACCCTAAACCAGAAGATCCAACCAATATGTCACCATTTGAACGCTCAAGGAAACAATTGGGATAACAATGTCCGGCATTCCCGTCTTTGTCAAGCATCGCTACATTGTCGAACTTGTTGCCGTCCCATGTCTGCAAAGCACCATAGAGTCCAAAATAGAATAATCCGTTCTTGTCCTGCATCATGCTATTGACATAGTTGCTTGCCAACGAACTGTCGTGCTCGTTTTCTTTCTTAAATACACGGAACTGGTAACCATCATAGCGGTTTATACCGTTACGTGTGGTTGCCCAAATGAAACCTTCGTTATCTAGGTACACTTGTGTTACGAAACTGCTCGACAATAATTGATTGTCTGTACTAAAGAACTTTCCCCTTTGGGCGAAAGCGCTTATTGATATTAGTAATGAAGCTAGTGCCAGTATGAACTTAACTCGCATTGTTTTGTTAGTAATTAAATGGCTGCGTTAGTTGTTTATTTGTTGCAAAGATACTGCATTTTTTGAAATGTAACAAAGGAATGTTACAAAAATTAAAGTTTTTGATACAAATAATGTGTGTTTTGTCATGAAAATGGCATATCTTTGCATCCAATATATGTAATTTGTAACATTAGAGATTATGATTCTACGACATTTTTGGACCAAAACATTGGTGTCTTTCTTGTTTTTGGCATGCACATTTGATTTGATGGCTGCCGAGAAGTTTGTTTTATTTCAGGCGTCACCTGAAACGTGGCAACTAAAGAACTTTTCAGTTGGTTTAAGTGAGAATGAACATAGTTGCGTTCAATTAGCTGCGAATAATCTTTTGGCCGACATCGAGAAGGTGACTGGGCAGAAAGGGACCATTGTTGCAGAGAAGATGGAGATCTTAATTGGTTCCGTTGGTGTAAACAAGCAAATTGACCAATGGATAAATCAGGGAGAACTCCAAGATTTGAGAGGAAGAACAGAGAAGTATATCATCAAGACTATCGGAAACCAGTTGGTGATTGCTGGTAGTGATAAGCGTGGCACTGTTTATGGAATTTATGAACTTTCTAAGCAGTTAGGGGTATCGCCATGGTATTTTTGGGCAGATGTTCCTGTGGAAAAACATACCTATATATATATAAAGAAAGGTGAGTTTACTGATGGAGAACCTGCTGTGCGTTATAGAGGCTTGTTCCTTAATGATGAGGCTCCTTGTCTTACTACCTGGGTGAAGAATACCTTTGGTACCGATTTTGGTGGCCACAAATTTTATGAAAAGGTGTTTGAATTAATCCTTCGTCTAAAAGGAAATTATTTGTGGCCAGCCATGTGGGGATGGGCTTTCTATGCTGATGACCCAGAAAATCTGAAGACTGCTGATAAAATGGGAATCATGATGGGAACATCTCATCATGAGCCAATGGCTCGCAATCACCAGGAGTATGCCCGTCATCGTAAGGACTGGGGAGTGTGGAATTATTCTACCAATAAGCAGAATCTGGACCGATTCTTTCGCGAGGGTATTGAACGTATGAAGAATACTGATGATATTGTTACCATTGGAATGCGTGGTGATGGTGATGAGGCTATGGGTAATAGCACAGATACTAAACTGCTTGAAAATATCATTAGTAACCAGCGCAGAATCATAAAAGAGGTAACAAAGCGTCCTGCGAAAGAAACTCCTCAGATATGGGCTTTATATAAAGAAGTACAAGATTATTACGATGCAGGGTTGCGCGTTCCTGATGATGTAACTATCTTGCTGTGTGATGATAACTGGGGAAATGTACGCAGAATACCTACTGCTGAAGAGAAAAAACGCAAAGGCGGTTGGGGATTGTACTATCATGTTGACTATGTTGGTGCGCCAAGAAATTCTAAATGGATAAATGTTACCCCGATACAGAATATGTGGGAGCAGCTACAGTTGGCTTACAATGGTGGAATACAGAAGTTATGGATTCTCAATGTTGGCGATCTAAAGCCTATGGAGTATCCCATACAGTTATTTATGGACATGGCATGGAATCCTTCTCAGTATAATGCTGATAATCTTTTGGGGCATACACGTGATTTTTGTGCAGAGAGCTTCGGTGAAGATCATGCGGAAGAGGCTGCATCACTTTTAAATCTTGTATGTAAATATAATGGTCGTATAACCTCGGAGATGCTTGATGCTACCGTTTATACCTGTGATGAGTTTGAACAGGTTGTTAATGAGTACCGTGCCTTGGAAACTCGTGCATTGAGACTCTTCTTAGAGTTGAAGCCTGAATGCCAAGATGCTTATCGCCAGATTGTTCTTTTCCCAGTGCAGGCAATGGGGAATATTTATGAGATGTATTATGCGCAGGCCATGAACCGCCAGCTTGCTTCGGTTGGTGATCCTGATGCAAATGCTTGGGCAGAACGATGCCGACAGGCGTTTAAACGCGATTCAATGCTTTGCTTATATTATAATAAGGTGATGTCAGGTGGTAAGTGGGACGGAATGATGATTCAGAAGCATATCAGCTATCGTACATGGAATGATAACTATCGTGCTGATGTCTGTCCAAGACTTGTTTCTGTTCCAGAACCTGAAAATGGTCCAGTCTTCTCACCAAAGGATGGCTATATTAGTATTGAGGCGGAACATACATATGATCGTAAAGACGCAAGTAGTGCAAAGTGGACTGTGATTCCGTATATGGGGCGTACACTTAGTGGTATCTCCTTGATGCCATATACTTCTAAAACCGATCAGGCCAGACTTATTTATCGCTTTAAAACCGATGGTGTAAAGACGGCAAAGGTTCATGTCGTTACAAAATCCACGCTTGATTTCCTGGATAAGGGCGGCTTGGTATATGATTTGTCAGTTGATGGACAGACTCCTGTTAATGTTAATTTTAACAAAGATTTGAATGAGAAGCCAGAGAATATCTACTCAAAGTATTATCCCACTGTAGCAAGTAGGGTGGTGGAACAGGTGGTTGAGTTGCCTCTGGATTCAAATAGCGATATTCATACCTTGACTATTCATCCGCAAGATCCCGGTATCGTGTTTGAGAAGATAATCATAGATTTTGGCGGCTATAGTAAGCAGTTCTTGTTTGGTAAGGAATCTCCAAAAACGTACAAACTACAATAATTGACATACATCAACTAGCAAGCTGGTCAGATTGTTGTAACACAAACTTTATATTTTGTAACATTTCTCTTGTTTTGTTACGATATATAAAGTTTGTGTTGTTTATTTTTTGTTTGTTTTAGCCTATTTTTATTAATTTTGCACCCGTTAACGATGTGAAGTCGAAACAAATTTTTCAATTAACTATAGTCAAATTATGTATCAAAATCAATCAAAATGAAACAGCTAACAAGTCTTTTGAAACGGGCTGTTCCCACTTTGCTTCTGCTTTTCTGCTCTGCTTTCGCGCAGGCGCAGGGAGGTGGTGTCAACGTAAAGGGTACAGTCGTGGACAATGCAGGTGAGCCTCTGATTGGCGCATCGGTTGTTGTGAAGGGAAATGCTGGTCTTGGTGCGGTAACGGACTTTGACGGTAATTTCCAGCTGAAAGTTCCTTCGGAGAGCTCGATTATTGTCGTGAGCTACGTAGGAATGAACACTAAGGAGTTGAAAGTGGGTCGTGAGCGCACTTTCAAAGTTGTTCTTACCGACAATACTCAGCTTACTGAGGTTGTTGTTGTAGGTTTCGGTCAGCAGAAGAAAGCCTCGGTTGTGGGTGCCATCACTCAGACCACAGGTGAAGTTCTGGAGCGTGCTGCAGGTATCACTGATATCGGTGCTGCCCTGACTGGTAATCTGCCTGGTGTGGTAACTACTGCTTCTCAGGGTATGCCTGGTGAAGAGGAGCCAAAGATTCAGATTCGTGGTGCTTCTTCATGGAACAACTCTGAGCCTCTGGTACTGGTTGATGGTATCGAGCGTCCTATGTCAAGTGTTGACATTCAGTCGGTTGCTACTATCTCTGTACTGAAGGATGCTTCTGCTACCGCAGTTTATGGTGTGAAGGGTGCTAACGGTGTTATCCTTATTACTACTAAGCGTGGTGCTGAGGGTAAGGCACAGATCAGTGTATCTGCCAACGCCATCATGAAGATTCCTTCAAAGTTGCCAGATAAGTACGATTCTTACGACGCTCTTGTTGCTCGTAACGTTGCTATTGAGCATGAGTTGAATATTTATCCTTCAAGCTGGGCCTATATTCGTCCGATGAACTTCATCGAGAATTACCGTAACCAGGATCCTAATGCAAAGGATGAATTTGGTAACCTCATTAGTGAGCGTTATCCTAACGTTGACTGGCAGCGTTCTCTGTTTAAGGATTTTACCATGTCTTATAATGCAAACCTGAATGTATCTGGTGGTACACGCTTTGTAAAGTACTTCGCAAGTGTTGACTTTGTAAGTGAGGGTGACCTTTATAAGGACTTCGGTAATGGTCGTCAGTATCCTACCGGTTATGACTATAAGCGCGTGAACGTGCGTTCGAACCTTGACTTTAATATTACTAAGAGCACAGTTCTGAAGGTTAATATTGCAGGTTCTAATGGTCGTCAGATGACACCTTGGAGTAACTTGGTAAATAATGATTGGCAGGTTTCTCAGCAGTGGGCTGGTGTTTATAATATCTCGCCTGATGCTTTCATGCCTAAGTATAGCGATGGTTCATGGGGATTCCTTCCTGGTTCTACTAACGTTAGTAACGCTGCTGTTAGTGTCGCTCTTGGTGGTACACAGTATATTACTACTACACGTATTACCACTGACTTCGTTTTGGAGCAGAAGCTCGACTTTATTACAAAGGGATTGAATGCACGTGGTCTGATTTCATGGGATAATACCTTCCGCGAGGATAACCGTGGTATCAATGACCTCTACAATGATCCTCAGTACAAGTGGATTGACCCACAGACGGGTGCTGTAACTTATAAGTCTGCTTATGAGGGTTACGACCGTTTCGATTATACCCAGGGTAACAAGTGGTCTACACAGGCTGGCCAAGTTCAGAACTGGGCTACTCAGCGTAACCTCAACTACCAGTTGCAGTTGAACTGGGCTCGTACCTTCGGATTGCACGATGTTTCTGCAATGGGTGTATTTGCCCGTCAGGAATATGCAACCGGTTCTATGATTCCTAGCTATCGTGAGGACTGGGTATTCCGTGCTACATACGGATTTGCAGGAAAGTACTTCTTGGAGTACAATGGTGCTTATAACGGATCGGAGAAATTCTCAAAGGACAACCGTTTTGCATTCTTCAATTCTGGTGCTATCGGATGGATGATCAGTGAGGAGCCATTCATGAAGTATCTGCGTGAGAAGAAGATTATCGACATGCTGAAGCTCCGTGCATCTTATGGAGAAATTGGTGATGACAATGTTGGTGAACGCTTCCTTTATATGACACAGTGGGCTTATGGTGGTCAGTCTACTCTGGATACAGCTCAGGGTGGAAGCAACAACCCATATAAATGGTATCGCGAGAAGTCTGTAGGTAACCCCAATGTACATTGGGAGACCGTAAAGAAGTTTAATGTTGGTCTTGATTATGGAATCTTGGGTGGACTCTTTGCTGGTTCTATTGAGGTGTTCAAGGATAAGCGTTCTGACATCTTGGTTCCAGGAAAAGAACGTGCTGTTCCATCATACTTCGGCCAGAGCCCTGTAACTGCTAACTTGGGTAAAGTTACAACCAAGGGTTATGAGATTGAAGTCCGTTTCAATAAGGTGCTTAATAACAAGATGCGCTTCTGGGCTAACTTGAGCATGACTCACGCCGAGAATGTAATCGATGTTAAGGACGATGCTCCTCTGCTGCCAAGTTATCGTAAGCAGGCTGGCTATAGCATCGATCAGGTTCGCACATTCCTGGATAAGGGTATGATGAGCGGTTATGATGCCGTTTACGGATCGCCAAAGCATGATTCTAACGATGATATGAAGTTGCCTGGTGACTACTACATCGCAGATTTCAATGGTGATGGTGTTGTTGATAATGTGAACGACCAGGTTCCTTATGGTTACTCTGGTTTCCCACAGAATACCTATAATACCACTATCGGTTTTGAGTGGAAAGGCTTCAGCTGCTTTGCTCAGTTCTATGGTGTAACCAATGTGACTCGTGACGTAACCATGACCAGCTTTGCTGATCCAATGCTGGCTAACGTTTACGACCAGGGTACATGGTGGAGCACTGATAGAGAGGGTGCCGATATTGTAACACCACGTTTCAACTCAAAACCATCTTACTATTATGGTACTCAGTATCTCTGTGATGGTTCTTATATCCGTCTGAAGAACGTAGAGGTTGCATATACCTTTACACAGCCTTGGGTACAGAAGATGGGCGTTAAGAATCTGAAGGTATTCGTTAGCGGTAACAACCTCTGGCTCTGGACTCGTATGCCTGATGACCGTGAGTCTAACTTCGGTGGTAACCATACCGCTAGTAACGGTGCTTACCCGACGTTCAAACGTATTAACTTCGGTGTAAAGTTCAATCTTTAAAATAGAGAAAAAGCAATGAAAAAGTTTATTAACAAATATATAATAGGTGTAGCCGTCATGACGCTCTCGCTTGGAGCAACGTCATGTAATGACTATCTTGATAAGTCGCCAGATACGGATGTTAATCCGGAGTCTGCCTTCAAGAACTTCACCGCTTTCCAGGGATTTGTAGAGGAAATCTATAACTGTATCCCTAATAAGGAGTCGAATATGTGGTGTACTTCTTTCAACTGGGGCGAGGATGAGATTATGAATGCAGGTCTAGGTGATGGACATGTTACTGCTCATTTCGATTTGGGTGATTATCGTAACTGGTATGGCAACAGCCAGAGTTTCTTGCATGCAGACAACCCTGATCCTACTTCAACCGATAAGTATTCTCATTCGTTGGAGCATGCTTGGTATTGTATTCGTAAAGCCAACATCGGTTTGGAGAATTTTGATAAGATGACAGATGCTACTAAGGAAGAGAAGAACTTCGTAAAGGGACAGTTGCTCTTTTTCCGTGCATGGTGGCACCACCAGCTCATGGAGTGGTATGGTGGTGTTCCTTATGTTGACGAAGTACTGCCTGCCGACCAGGTGCTGACATTGCCTCGCCTTTCGTTTAAGGAGTGCGCTGAGAGATGTGCTGAAGACTATCGTGCCGCAGCAGACTTGTTGCCTAACGATTGGGATAATACCACTATTGGTAAGAAGACCATTGGTAAGAACGACCTTCGTATCACTAAGGTTTGTGCGCTTGCTTATCTGGGTAAGGTACTCCTTTGGGCTGCTTCTCCACTTAACGTGAAGGGTGCTGAGGTTGGTGCATCAAAGAATGGCGATACCTATGCCTATGATGCAGCTTTGGCTAGCCGTGCTGCCGATGCTCTGGGTGAGGCTATCGCACAGGTAGAAAGTGGAGCAACACCTTATTCTCTGGCTGAGTACAAATATAAGGACATCTATAATCACGAAAAAGCTGAAGGCTCAAAGAGCAATTACTCTGATATCTTCCGTACAACCGGTCAGGGTTGGAAGATGCCAGGTAGCGTTGAGGCTATTATGCGTGGTCCTCAGCCTGATATCAACGGTTCTAACTGGAACTTTGCTAAGTTGTGGGGGCCAAAGGTTAACAACCTTGTTGAGCACGACGCTCTGATCCACATGCCATCTGCCAACTATGTGAACTACGCATACGGTATGGCTAATGGTGAGCCAATCTTGAATGCTGACGGTTCGTTCAATACAGAGTCTGGTTTTGATCCAACTCATCCTTTCAAGGATCGTGACCCACGTTTCTATCACGATATCATGTTCGACGGCTTCAAGTTCCTGAATGCTGATCCAGATAAGGTTGACCAGCCATTCCAGTATCTTGAGTTGTTCACAGGTGGTAACATGGTTCCAACAGGTAACCCTGAGCGTGAGGCTAATGGTAGCCGTACCGGTTATTTCTGTCAGAAACTTGTTCCTCACCAGTGTAACAAGTACGATGGTATGTACAACTGGGGTGGTGCACTTCAGACCTATCTGCCTTATTTGCGTCTGGCTGATATCTATCTGCTCTATGCTGAGGCAGGCGCTGCTGCTAGTGGTGCTGCTCATAAGGCTAAGTGCTCAGATTCCTGGCTGACCAGAAGAAGTTCATCGACGAGGTTCGTCGTGAACGCGCTTGCGAGTTAGCATTCGAAGGATTCCGCTGGCAGGATTTGCAGCGCTGGCTGCTCCTTACCGAGTATCCTTACAATGTAAAGACTCGTCAGGAATTTAAGAGAGTAGGTAACTATAACTTTGCAGAAAACGATCCTCGAGATGCTGAGGTTACAGGCTTTGACCCGACAATTAAAGGTCAGACCATTATCGTAGAGCGTAAGTTTGGTACCAAGCATTATCTGCTACCGTTGAAGGAGAGTGATGTATATCTCTATGAAAATTAAAAGTTAAAAGTGAAAAGTTTTATGAAACAAAATAAATTTATCATACTGTCAGCTCTCCTGGCTCTGTCGGCAGCTACTCCTGCCGAGGCTCAGATTGATGCTGCAGACTCAGCCCAGGTCAACGTGGCTTTCCGTAAGGTTGCCAAAGAGGACATTATGGGTGGCGTGTCGAGCGTGAACTACAGAGAACTGATGGACAAGAACTACAATACCTATAGTCTTGATAATTTGCAGGGCTATGTAGCCGGTTACAACGGCAATGGTATGTGGGGTTTTACCGATCAGCTTGTTCTGATTGATGGCGTGCCCCGTGAGGCAAACAACGTGTTGCCTTCGGAAATAGAGGAGATAACTTTCCTCAAGGGTGCACAGGCTGTAGTACTTTATGGTAGCCGTGCTGCCAAAGGTGCTGTTCTGATTACTACTAAGCGTGGTCGCGTAACTGACGGACTGAGTGTTCAGGTTCGTGCTAACACAGGTTGGAATGTAGCTAAGGCTTATCCTGAGTACATCAGCTCAGCAGAGTATATGACTCTGTATAACGAGGCTCGTGCCAATGATGGTCTGGCTGCTCTTTATACGCCCGATCAGATTTACAACTATGCAAGTCGTGAGAATCTCTATCGCTATTCAGATGTAGATTTCTATTCTTCTGATTTCATCAAGAAGGCCTACAATCGTACCGACGCTACTGTTGAGATTGAAGGTGGTAATGATCGTGCTAAGTTCTATTCTAACGTCAGCTACTATCGTAATGGCGACTTCCTGAACTTTGGTGAGGCCAAGAATAACTATACCGATCGTTTCAATGTACGCGGTAACGTAGATGTTCGCATCAACAACTTTATCACAGCGTATGTGAATGCCAATGCAACTTACTACAATTCGCGTTCAGCTATCTCTAATCATAAGAAGCTTGATGCTAAGGGTGCTGTGGTAAGAGAAAATAATCAGGATGTGATTTGTAACTACTGGGAGGCAGCTGCTAACTGGCGTCCTAACCGTTACAACCCATTGATTCCTATCTCTTATCTGGATCCAAATGCCATCCAGCCGTATAATGCTTTGTCATCAACTACAAATATTATCGATGGTAAGTACTTCCTGGCTGCCGGTGCTACTGATGTTGACCGTAATAATATCTTTGCCGACTATTATGCAGCCGGTAAGAGCACATGGACCAGTCGTCAGTTCCAGTTTGATGCAGGTGTGAATGTTGACCTCGGCTCTGTTCTGAAAGGACTTTCATTCCATGCATTGGTTGGCGTTGACTATCAGACCAGTTATTCTACTTCATATAAAAACAGCTATGCTACTTTCGAGCCTGCATGGAGTAACTATAACGGTCCAGACCTTATCCTCTCACTCGATAACCATGAGACAGTAGATAAGAAGTCTGGTCAGCAGGACATTTCCGGCTCAACTAATCACCAGATGATTACTTTCAATGCCCACTTCGATTACAACCGTACATTTGCTGATAAGCATAATGTAAGTGCAATGGTAGTGGCTAATGGCTTCCAGCAGACTCGTTCTGGTCAGTATCATAAGGTAAGCAATGCCAACCTGGGCTTGAACCTGTCGTATAACTACGCTCACAAGTACTATGTTGACTTCGCAGTTGCTGCACCTTGGTCTGCTAAATTGCCTGAGGGTAAGCGTGCTGGCTTCTCTCCATCGGCAACACTGGGTTGGAACATCGCTAAAGAGGCTTTCATGGAAGGAAGTATTTTTGATAACCTGACCATCAGCGCCAGCGCTAGCAGTCTGAAGACCGATCTGGATATCGAGAACTATTATATGTATCTCGGAACTATCCAGCAGAGTGGTTGGTGGGACTGGAACGGTTTGACAGGTCATAACGACTTCGCTTTCAAGCGTGGTAGCAATCCTGATCTGGCATATATCAAGCGTAATGAGATTTCTGCTAGCATCCATGCCGAATTGCTGGAGCGCAGCCTGGCTATCGACGCTTCTGTATTCAGCAGCGTAATGGACGGTGGTATCATTACCGCTTCAAACCAGATGCCTAGCTACTTTAAGTCTTACTATCCTGAGTCTTCGTTCCTCTCATACTTGAACTACAACAAGGATACCCGTTCTGGTTTCGACGTTGCTGTAAAATATAAGAAGAACTTTGGTGACTTCGGTTTCGAGGGTGGTGCTAATATGACTTATTACACCACTAAGGCTTCAAAGCGTGACGATGCCAACTATGCTGATACATATCAGTATCGTGAAGGTAAGGCGCTGGATGCTATCTGGGGTTATGAGTGCCTTGGTTTCTTCAAGGATGAGGCTGATATCGCCAACTCTCCTAAGCAGTCGCTTGGTGCTACTGTAAAGCCTGGTGATCTGAAGTACAAAGATCAGAACGGAGATAATATCATCGACAGCAAAGACCAGGTTGATCTGGGTAAAGGTGGCTGGTATGGTGCTCCTATGACTCTGGGTGTAAACCTCACCTTCAAGTACAAGAACTTCTCGCTCTTCATGTTGGGCGTAGGTGGCTTCGGTGGTCATGCCGTAAAGAACAACAGCTACTGGTGGATTTCTGGTGAGAACAAGTACTCAGCTGCTGTTCGCAATCGTTGGACTGCCGCTACTGCAGAAACAGCTACATATCCACGTTTGACAACTCAGAGCGGTGCTAATAACAACACCACATCTGACTTCTGGATGTACTCAACTTCACGTTTCGACCTCGCAAAGGTTCAGCTCACATACGATTTCCCAAAGACCATCATTGGCAATGGTATCGTAAAGGGCCTTTCAGTATATGTAAGTGGCAACAGCTTGCTGACATTTGCCAAGGAGCGTAAGCTGATGGAAATGAGTGTAGGCGAAGCACCTCAGTCTCGTTTCTATAACATCGGTGCTAAAGTAAACTTCTAAAAATTAGAAAGGAATTATGAAACAGAATATATTGAAATTCATCTGTGGTGTTAGCATGATTGCTAGTTTCTCTTCGTGTGACGATTTATTTGAGCCTGCACTGGAGAATAACCAGGATATTACCCAGATGTATACATGGCCAGATTTCGCTCGTGGTCTCCTCGACAATGCATTCCTTGTATTGCCATACGATGAGAACCCTACTTCGGATGTGGCTACCGACGACGCTGTCTCTAACGACAACGACAACAATTATAAGAAGATGGCTACTGGTGCGTGGACATCGCAGAACAATCCTATCAACCAGTGGGATGTTCGCTATCACGCTATTCAGTATTGTAACCTGTTCCTCGAGAACTGCGATAAGGTTCTGTGGGACTATTCTTCTGAGACACTGAACCAGATGCACCTTGATCTGTATAAGGGTCAGGCTTATGCACTGCGTGGTCTTCATATGTTCTATCTGCTACGTGCTCACGCTGGTAAGGTAAATGGCGAGGTTGTGGGTGTGCCCATACATCTCACTTCTGAAGATGGTACTTCTGACTTCAACCTCCCACGTAACTCATTCAAGGAGTGTATTGACCAGATTCTTGCTGACTTTGATGAGGCTCTAAAGTATCTGCCTATGGAGTATGGCGATGTTAAGACCATGCCTGCCAAGTATGCTGGTGGTAGCACTGCAGAGTACAACCGTGCATTCGGTAGCTTGCAGCGTGGTAAGATTGATGGTCGCATGATTGCTGCCTTCAAGGCTCAGGTGGCTCTCTTCGCTGCATCTCCTGCTTATGCATCTGCTGGTGCTATGACATGGGAACAGGCTGCTGAGTATGCTGCTAAATCTCTGAATAATGTTGGTGGCGTTGCTGGTGTTGATCCTGATGGATGGCGCTGGTATGCAAACGTTGACTTTATTGATGCTTTCGGTTTTACCGATCCAGACCCATTGGAGATTTGCTGGCGCGGTGTCGTAACTGATGAAAAGAACCTTGAAAAGGAGCAGAACAACTATCCTCCTTCTTTGGATGGTAAGGGACGCGTTAATCCATCTCAGAACCTGGTAGACGCATTCCCAATGGCTAATGGTTATCCTATTACTGATGCTAAGTCACAGTACGATGCCAAGAATCCATATGAGAATCGTGACCCACGTCTGAAGGCTTACATCTTGGTAAATGGCGAGAAGATTGGTGCAAACGGTTCTGTTATCAATACTGCTGCCGATAACGAAGGACTCGATGGTATCGACCGTGAGAATGGTAAGTCAACCAAGACTGGTTACTATCTGCATAAATTGCTCCGCGACGATATCAACGTAACCACAAGTCAGGGTGCTAAGCATTTCGGTGCTCGTATCCGCTATACCGAGATTTTCCTTGATTACGCTGAGGCTGCTAACGAGGCTCAGGGTCCAAAGGCAAATGTAGGTGGCGCCAACTATTCTGCCTATG
This sequence comes from uncultured Prevotella sp., assembly GCA_900315765.1. Taxonomy (GTDB): domain Bacteria; phylum Bacteroidota; class Bacteroidia; order Bacteroidales; family Bacteroidaceae; genus Prevotella. Next base: position 15,420 of record ONAK01000037.1, read on the forward strand.
ATGTCATCAAGGCTCTCCGTAAGCGCGCTGGTGTAGGTGGTGAAAACGATCCTTATCTTGAGGAGTGCGCTCAGAGCAAGGATAAGATGCGTGAGCTCATCCGCAACGAGCGTCGTTTGGAGCTCTGCTTCGAGAACCATCGTTTCTGGGATCTTCGCCGTTGGAATGCTAACCTTACAGAGGCTGCAAAGGGCGTAAAGATTACTACTGGTACTGATGGCAAGTTAGTCTATACTCCTATTGATGTAGAGGCACGTGATTATAAGGATTATATGATTTATGGTCCAATTCCTTATTCTGAAGTTCTGAAGTGGAGCAGTCTGCAACAGAATGACGGATGGAAGTAATCAAAAAACAATGTAAAACTAAAAAGAAACGAGATTATGAAACGTAATATATTAAAGTTCATCTGTGGAATCGGACTCGTTTGTGGTCTGTGGAGCTGTGAGAATGGTAACAAGACTTTCCCAGACTTCGAAGATGGCACAACAGTCTATTTCCCATATCAGTACCCCACACGTACTATCGTACTGGGTGATGATGAGCCTTCAATTGATTTGACTAATGACCATAATCACCAGTGCCAGATTATGGCAACTTTTGGTGGTTCATATAATGGTTCTAATGGAAGCGTTCTGGTTGCTGTTGATGAGAGTCTTTGTGACAATCTGTATTTCGAAGATGGTGTTACTCCTGTAAAGGCCATGCCAAGCAGCTACTACTCATTGTCTACAACCAATTTGAATTTCAATGGCACTTTTAATGGTACCACAACTGTACAGCTCACCGATGCATTCTTCAATGATCCAGATGCGGTTGGTCGTACTTATGTGATTCCTCTCGTTATGACAAGTCAGACAGGTTTTGGTAAGATTCTTACTGGTACTTTGAATGAAGGTGAGAAAGGCCCTCGCACTAACAGCGATGCTTGGGATATCAAGCCTATGGACTTTGTGCTCTATTGTGTAAAGTTCCAGAACAAGTACTCTGGTTTCTGGCGTACTCATGGCACTTCTTCAATAGATGATATTGAGCATGCATATGAGGTTCAGATTGATACCAAGTCACTCAATTCTTGCGTATACCATGCCAGCTATACAACTAATGATTATTGGATCTATAAGCGTGATAAGGATGGTAACAAGACTTCTGAGACTGAAAAGACTAGTCACACGTTCTACTTCGACCTGTTGCTTACATTTGATGCTAGTGACAAGTGTACTATCACACCAATTTCGGGTATAACTGTAACTGGAAACGGTTCATGGAGCGACAATGGTGCCATTAAGAATTGGGGTAACAGAGATCGTGACCTTATGGAGCTTGACTATCAGATTGATTTCAATGAGACAGATGAACTGGGTAACCCACAAAAGGCTTCTGTTCAGGAGAAACTTGTCTGGGAGCGTAGTGGTGTAAAACCCGTTGATGAGTTTACTCCTGTTTATAAAAAGTAATGCTTAAAAAGTAATGAAAATGAAAAAGCAACATATCATTTTAGCACTCGGAGCCATGTTTATGGCTTCGTGTGCAGATGAGTTCGATCGCAACTTCGAGGTGGGGCGTCCTGAATTGTCTGCAGAATATGCTTATCTGTCAGATTATAAGGCCCTGAAGGAGTATGTAGCCGATCCAAACTTTAAGTTGGGCATAGGTACCGATGCTGCTGACTATGCAAAGCAGGGTCCTACTTATGTGATTACTAACGTTAACTTCAACGAGACCGTTGCTGGTAATGCCATGAAGATGGCTTCGTGTGTAGGTGACGATGGAAACATGAACTTTGGTACCGTGGAAGCTTATGTTACCGAGGCAGCCAAAGCTGGTATGAATGTATATGGCCACACTTTGGCATGGCATGCTCAGCAGCCGGTAAAATGGTTGAATTCTCTGTTGGCTGATAAGCCTATTCCTGTTACACCTGGTGGTGAGAATCCTTGCATTGTATTCAACAATGGTGATGCAGGCGCTAACCAGTGGGATAAACAGGGTATATATTCTTTGCCAACTCCAATGGTGAAGGGTAAAACCTATATCGTAAAGGCTAGTGTTAAAACAGAAGATGATTATCCTGATGGTACTTTTGGACTTTGGCCAATTTGGGATGCTAGTCCCAATAAGAACCAGTGGGGTGGATCAGATGATGTACAGTATCTTCCTTCGTATGCTACTTCAAAGAATTTCACCGATCTTCAGTGGGAATTCGAAGCTAACTTCGACCATGATAAGCTGCAGTTCGTATTCGGTAAGGTTGCTGGTAAGGTATGTATTGACAATGTCTCTTGTAAGGAAAAAGGTTCTGATGAAGAGATGATTGTTAATGGTACTTTCGATGCTAATTCTACCGATGGATGGGCAGCAAACTGGGGAGGTCCTTCATTTGCCATAGAAGGACAGGCAACTGCTGGTGGCGGTACCATTAAGTATATGGAAAGTGTTATGGTAAATGGTGACCTTGAAGGTAACGGAACCAGCAACTTCTTTACAAAGGAGGCCAATGGTCCTACTGTTAATTCTTCTATCACTGCTGGTGTAGGAAAGGATGGCTCTAAGGGTATTAAGATAACATCTCCAACAGGTGCAGCAGAGGAATGGGATACTCAGTTCTGGATTGCATTCCCAGAGGCTCTTCAGGAAGGAACTAAATTCCATGTTGAGTTTGATTATAAAGCCAATACAACTGTTTCATGTGGCACTCAGGCTCATGGTGATCCAGGAGCATACCATCATTGGGAGTGTGTAGGAAATGTGGACTTTACAACAGAGTGGCAGCATTTCTCTAAGGATGTAGTTGCAAAAGGCGACATGGTAAAGGATGGCGGAATGAAGACTATCGCCTTTAACCTTTCAAAGAAAGATCAGGCTTCTGCTAACGAGTATTACTTTGATAACTTCGTACTTGAGGTAGAGAAAGAAAAGTCTGCTTCTGGCCCAGTGAAGTACAAGGAAAATCTCATATCTAATAGTGATATGGAGGGCACCGATGCTAGCAACTTTATTAGTAAGGAAGCACCACGTACAGATACCTATAATTCTACTATTGTTGATGGTATTGGTAAGGATGGATCTCGTGGAATTCAGGTGGTTTCTCCAACAGGTGCTGGAGAGGAGTGGGATACTCAGTTCTGGATTTTACTCCCAGAGGCTCTTCAGGATGGTACAGCTTTCCATGTAGAATTCGACTATAAGGCATCTACAGAAGTTAGTTGTGGTACACAGGCTCATGGTGATCCAGGTGCATACCATCACTGGGATTGTATTGGTGGAGTGAACTTTAAAACCGAATGGCAGCACTTCTCTAAAGATGCTGTTGCTTCAGGAGATATGGTTAAAGATGGTGGTATGAAGTCAATTGCTTTCAATCTTGCAAAGAAGGATCAGGCTTCAGCAAATACATATTACTTCGATAACATTATTGTTGAGGTCGAGAAGGAGAGCACAGGTGGTGGTATTCCTTTGACTCCTCAGGAAAAGAAGGATACTTTGCTTTATGCTATGGACAAGTGGATTCATGGTATGATGGATGCTTGCCGTGATGAGGAGGGTAACGCCTATTGGCGGAAATGGTCAGTTGCAGCATGGCACTCCCGATAACACTACCGATTTCTTCTGGCAGGATTATCTGGGCGACCTCGACTATGTTCGTTCTGCCGTTAAGTTCGCTCGCCAGTATGGTGGTGACGATCTCAAACTCTTCGTTAACGACTACAACCTTGAGTATGACTGGGATGCTTCTGGTAATAAGAAGCTTGAGTCGCTTATCAGTTGGATTAACAAGTGGGAGAGTGATGGCTCTACTAAGATCGATGGTATCGGTTCACAGATGCACATCTCTTGCTATGCTGATGCTACTGAGGCTCAGAAGAGAAAGGATCTCATTGTTAAGTCGTTCCAGATGATGGCAGAGACTGGTAAACTGGTTCGTATCTCTGAGCTCGATATGGGTTATGTTGATGCTAACGGCAATGCTGTTAAGACTGTTGAGATGACTGAGGAGCAGCATCACCAGATGGCTGACTTCTATAAGTGGATTATCCAGCAGTATAAGACCATTATTCCTCCTGCTCAGCAGTGGGGTATCACTCTGTGGTGCGCTACCGACGCTCCCGCTGATAGCGGCTGGCGTGCAGGCGAACCTGTTGGTATCTGGGATCAGAATTACTACCGCAAACATGTATACGCCGGTATTGCCGACGGTCTGAGCGGTGAATGATATTATCCGCCCCTATCGTGGGCGGGTAATTTTAGAACTTTACATTGTTTTGGGGGTCCGGGCTTGTGAAAGTCCGGACTTTTTGTTTGTGTTACGTTTAGTAAAGTAAATGATACATATACGAAATCTTGTGTCGTATTTTTGATGTACCTTTGCAGTCGTAAACTAATAAACGAAAATAGAATGATTAAGAAGACAACCGCTATAGCCGCAATGATGCTGCTTGCTATGGGTGCGAAGGCACAGAACCCCTTCGTACAGACTTGGTGTACAAGCGACCCTGCACCAATGGTACATAATGGAACTATGTATGTTTATACCGGTCATGATGAGGATGGTGCCGATTTCTTCTGGATGCAGGAGTGGCGTGTGTATTCAACTCAGGATATGGTAAACTGGCAGGATCATGGATCGCCACTCGCTCTTGAGAGCTTCTCGTGGGCAGATGATCGTGCGTGGGCATCACAAACCATCGAGCGCGACGGTAAATTCTATTGGTATATCTGTGCCCATTCAAAACTTTCTGGTGGTATGGCCATCGGCGTAGCCGTGGCTGACTCGCCAACAGGACCTTTTAAAGATGCTTTAGGCAAACCTCTGTTTGAGAATGGATCATGGGACCATATCGACCCAACGGTTATGATTGATGACGACGGACAGGCTTGGCTGATGTGGGGAAATCCACAAGTTTACTATCTGAAGCTAAATCGCGATATGATTTCGTATGAGGGCGAACTTGGTAAACTGCCTATGACAGAAGAGGCTTTCGGAAGGTCCTTGGCTTACCAAGCGTAATGGTACTTATCAGTTGTTGTATGCTGCTGGAGGTGTGCCTGAACATATTTCGTACAGTACTGCTCCATCGCCACTTGGTCCTTGGAAGTATGCTGGCGAGATTATGCCTCTGTGTGATACTAACTCGTTTACAAACCACTGTGGAGTAGCAGACTATAAAGGACATAGTTACTTCTTCTACCATACTGGTAAGTTGCCACAGGGTGGTGGCTTTGATCGCAGTGTTGCAGTAGAGGAGTTTAAGTATAATGCCGATGGTAGCTTTCCAACCATTATGCCTACTGATGCAGGTGTAAAACCTGTGGCTGAGTTTAATCCTTATCGCAAGGTTGAGGCCGAGACCATGGCTTTCTCGAAAGGTGTTAAGACAGAGCAGAATGATGAGGTAGGTGTTTATGTTAGTGACATCCATAATGGCGATTATATAAAACTGCAGAATGTGTGCTTCTGCAACAAATTGCCTCGTACATTTACTGCCCGTGTGGCAAGTGGATTGCGTGGTGGTAATATTGAGGTGCGTGTTGACTGGGAGAAATGGCAGACACTTACAGCCGATTTTACAGAACGTGTTAAGGGGCGTCATGACTTATATCTGGTATTTACTGGTAGAAAAGGACCGAAGTTGTTTAATTTCGATTGGTGGGAGATACGTGGCTTAGAGCAGGTAAATATGCCTTTGTTCCAAACTAAGTATACTGCCGATCCATCACCGCTGGTAGTAGGCGACACACTGTTCCTTTATACATCGCATGATGCATCGCCTGAGGATATTCCTGATGAGAACGAGAAGAGTTCGGCAGGATTCTTTATGTACGACTGGCTGTTGTGGAGTACTACCGATATGGTGAATTGGACCGAGCATGGTGCAGTGGCTTCGCTTAAGGATTTCCCATGGCGCAGTCGTGAGAATGGCGCTTGGGCTATTCAGACTGTAGAGCGTAATGGTAAATACTATCTCTATGCTCCATTGCATGGACATGGTATCGGTGTACTTGAGGCCAATTCACCTTACGGTCCATTTAAAGATCCCCTTGGTAAGCCGCTGGTTTGGGATCAGAGCAATTGGTTTGATATCGACCCATCGGTGTATACCGATGATGACGGGCAGGCATATATGTATTGGGGAAATCCCCATACCTTCTGGGCAAAATTGGGTGAGGACATGACTTCGCTGACCAGTGGAGTAACCAAGTTGCCACATATTCCGAACTATCAGGAAGGTCCTTGGTTCTACAAGCGAAATGGCCATTATTATTTAGGCTTTGCCTCGACCTGTTGTCCAGAGGCACTCGGATATGCCATGAGTGACAGTCCGACCGGACCTTGGGAATGGAAAGGCTATATTATGAAACCAACCCAGCGTGACCGTGGAAATCATCCTGGTATTGTTGACTATAAAGGACACTCGTATGTGTTCGGTCAGAACTACGATCTGATGCATTTGGAAACCTTCGTTCATCATGAGCGTCGTAGTGTATCGGCTACGGAGATTACTTATAATGCAGATGGTACAATTCAAGAGGTGCCATATTGGTTGGACCAGCAGCCAATGAAGCAATTGCATTGGCTTAACCCTTACAAGAGAGTTGAAGCTGAGACGATGGCATGGGGTTATGGCTTGAAGAGTGCAAAGATGGGTATTGAGAATACTGGCGTGGTAGCAGATATGCCCACATCTACTGGTAAGAAGAATATGTACATATTTGATATCGACAACGGCGAATATATCAAACTACGTGGTGTTGATTTTGGAACTAAGGGAGCCAAGCAGTTCAATATCACAGCTGCATCAACTGGTGGTGTTACCATTAATGTGCGATTGGACAGCAATAAAGGTCCTGTTGTTGGTACAATAACTATAGGCAAAACGGGTTCTGTAGAGAAGTATCGCACTTTCAGCGGTAAAATAAAGAACGCTACAGGCGTTCATGATTTGTATCTCTGTTTCGACAAAGCTAACGGCAACGTACACCTGGACTGGTGGCAGTTTAAATAAAGAAGGTTATGATGAAGATATTTCTTTCGATGGTACTGCTTGGAGTAGCGGCATTATCTGCCGTTGCTCAGCAGAAATTGACGGTTACTTATGTTGCTAAGAATGCCGTTCGTGTGAGATATGCAGAACCTAAAACAAAGAATGCATTACCGGATTGGTTATATGTTAAGCATGATGAGTTGAAAAAGGCTGATGTCACAGCTGCAATCAAAGGCAATACATTGACAATTCGTAATAAAAAAGGTGTTATTGTATTCCAAGCCACTAATCATGAATTAACAGAAGGAGAGGCTACGCTTACTTTTAATTCTCCCAAGGACGAATGCCTGTATGGACTTGGACAGTTCCAAGATGGTTATAGTAATGTTAGAGGTCTTTCTCGACGACTTACTCAGGTAAATACACAGATAAGCATACCAATGCTGCTGTCGAGTAAGGGGTATGGTGTACTGTGGAACAATTACGGACTTACAGAATTCAATCCTTGTGATAAGAGCGTTTCTTTGTCGAAACGAGCAGGGACTGGTAATCGGGAAATTGTAGATGTTACTTCTACAGAAGGTGGCAAACGTGAAGTTCGTGAACGTCATATCTTCGAAGCAACAATAGAAATTGATGAAGATGGTGATTATGCACTACTTCTTGACGTAGGCCAGAAAATGGCTCGCAGACATAACCTTTCTATCGATGGTCAGCCTGTTATTGAGATGCAGAACCTGTGGTTACCGCCTACAGCCTCGAAAATCGTGCATCTTACTAAGGGAACTCATCATCTTTCTGCAGAGTTGACAAAGGACGATAAGCCTGTTGTATTTTATAATAAGGTAAAGGATGAAACAACATTCCGTTCGCCTGTATCCGAGGCTGTCGATTATACTGTGTTTGTTGGTACTCCGGATGAAATAATAGCTACCTATCGCGAGCTTACCGGTGAATGCCCGCAGATGCCTGAATGGGCTTTAGGATATATCCATTGCAGGGAACGTTTTCATTCTTCGGATGAGATTCTGCAGACAGCCAACCGTTTCCGTCATGAACAGCTGCCAGTGAGTATGCTGGTTCAGGATTGGCAGTATTGGGGCAAGTACGGTTGGAACTCAATGCGTTTTGACGAGGAGTTCTATCCCGATCCAAAGGCGCTTACTGATAGTCTACATCAGATGGGTATGAAGCTGATGCTGAGTGTGTGGTCGAAGATTGATAAGAATTCAGAAGTAGGTAAGCAGATGCAGGCTGCAGGTTATTATATCCCAGAAACCGACTGGATTGACTTCTTTAATCCAGAGGCTGCTGCAGCCTATTGGAAGAACTTCAAGGAGCGTCTGTTGCCTTTGGGCATCGATGCTTGGTGGCAGGATGCTACTGAGCCGGAGAATGACGATCTTCAAGGTCGTAAAGTAAACAATGGTAGATGGAGTGGCGAACAAGTGCGTAATGTTTATCCATTACTGGTAAACAAAACTGTATATGAGGGTTTGAAACAGGCAGGCAAGGAACCTATGATATTAACCCGTTGTGGTTTTGCTGGTATCCAACGTTACGGCTCAGCCATGTGGAGCGGTGATGTGGGCAATGATTGGGAAACTTTCCGCCGCCAGATAACAGCAGGCTTAGGTATGCAGGCTGCAGGCATTCCTTGGTGGACTTACGATGCAGGAGGCTTCTTCCGTCCACGAGACCAGTATACTGATAGTGCCTATATTGAGCGCATGTTGCGCTGGATAGAAACGGCTGTATATCTGCCACTGATGCGTGTACATGGCTATATGAGTAATACAGAACCATGGAACTATGGTAAGGAAGCACAAGATGTCATTGCACAGTGTCTGAAAGAGCGATACCGCCTGATGCCATATATTAAACGATGTGCCAAGGGCGTATCAGAAGAAGGCGGAACGCTTATGCGTCCGTTGGTGTTCGATTTTTCCAATGATGCTGAGGCTTTAAAGCAAAAATATGAGTATATGTTCGGTCCTGCACTTCTAATCAGTCCTGTTACAGAGCCGGGAGTTGATTCCTGGAAGACTTACCTTCCTAAGAACGAAGGAGGATGGACCGACTATCGTACAGGAAAACACTACGATGGAGGGCAATACGTAACAACACGTGTTACTAAGGCCTTTATCCCAGTGTTTGTCAGAGCAGGATATACAATTAACTAACATCATAAACTTTAAGCGTATGAAGATTAAATCTATTTTAATGTTTTTCCTGGCCTGTTGTATGCAGGCTAACGCCGAAACCATATGTAATGATGATGGTACGGTGACTTTCCTGTACAAAAATGATCAAGCCAAAGAAGTTCTGGTTGATGTACAGTTTGCAGGGCGGAAGCCTATGCAGAAGGATGCAAAGACAGGTCTGTGGACTATAACGCTTGGTCCTGCAGCTCCCGACATGTATCCTTATTGCTTTGTAGTTGACGGAGTGAGCATCATGGATCCTGACAATCCGCAGTATTTCCCTAACGAAGGCTTTAAGAACAGCCTGCTGGAAATTAAATCGAAAGATGGACTCGTTCATGACATAAAGGACGTTCCCCATGGTACAATTGAGTATGTACATTATTACTCAAAGAGTCTGGGTGGTACAAATAATGCGATTGTCTATCTTCCACCTAACTATATGATGAACTTTGATAAGAAGTATCCTGTATTCTATCTGATAAGTGGAACTACTGATACTGAAGAAGTTTATTATAAGGTAGGACGAGTAAACTATATCCTCGATAACTTGTTGGCAAAGAAGGCTGCTAAGGAGATGATTATCGTATTACCCTATGGAAATCCAACAAAGTTGCTCGCAGCTCCAGCTGCAAATGGTGCTCCACAAACCCGATTCGGCGGCGATGTTTTTAGTAAAGACTTGATAAATGATCTGATGCCGTTTATCGAGAAGAACTATCGTACTATCAATAACAAGGACCATCGTGCCATTGGAGGTTTCTCGCGTGGTGGTAATCAGGCTTTGTTCAATGGCTTGAGTAATCTTGATAAATTCTCGTATCTGTGTAGTTACAGCTCTTTCACATCTACAGATATTGCAGGTGTATACGATAATGCAGACGACACAAACAAGAAGATCCGCCTGTTCTGGCTTGGAGTTGGTACCGATGATTTCCTGTATGGAAATGCTCGCGACTATATGGAATTTCTTGATAAAAAAGGAATTCGTAGTGTAAAGGAGTTTACCAACGATAAGTTTGGACATACTTGGATGAACGCCAAATATTTCCTGAGCAAGACATTACCTCTGCTTTTTAATAAGAAGGCTTCGGAGGAGGCTATGAAGAATGGTGAACCAGCCCCTGCTGCTACTGGAAAGGAGCAACAATTCACCCCAGGAGTTATGGCACGCCTTTTCCCACGTCCAATCATCTCACCTGAATACACCGAAGATGGCATCATATTCCGTTTTAAAGCACCTGATGCTCAAAAGGTAGAGTTGGAGTGCGAGATCCTGCCAGAGAATCTGACTATGGACCGTGACAGCGATGGTGTGTGGAGCGTAAAGATGAGTGATAATCTGTTTGAAACCTTCAAATACTGCTTTGTAGTTGATGGAATGCAGGTTGCCGATCCAAGTAACATGTTTATCTCTCCCGATGCAGGATTTAAATACAGTATCGCCGACAATCCTAAATCACCATTTAATTTCGCATCTCAGGGAGAAATCGCTCACGGACGTGTAAGTTACGACCTGCAAAGGAATACCGCTTTCTATTCTTCAGGCAATATGAGAATGGGTGTGATGCCTGCTTTTATCCAGCTAATTCCTGCAGAAGGTGAGTCTGTTGAGAGTTGGTTTAAGGTAGGTGGTGCCGATGCTATTGCCGATCGGATGATTGCCGATGGAAAAACAAAGCCTTGCATGATAACTGTCAGCGCCACGGATTTCAGTCAGCAGCAGGGCGGTATGCAGATGCCTGGTTTCAAAATGAATAAACTCGATGCTAACGATTATCCAACATGGAGTCAGCGTCGTAGAGCTTTGATAAAGTTGCTGCTTGATATTAAGAAGCAGCCAGATCCAGAATTCCCTGCTATGGGCGGCGGCTTCGGCGGCGGCTTCGGTGGTAATGATTAAATAAAATAAGGATAACTAATGAAAATTATATCAACTATTGTATTTTGTTGTGCTACCCTCTGTGCTCAGGCACAAGGGGGTAGCCAGCTTCCTTTGGTTTACCCTGTTGAAAATACAGGTGTTGCTTTTGCAAAACCCTCTATGCCTGAGGCTAGTAAGTTGCCCGTTATTGTGAATCTGCCCAATCCGCTTGAAGGTGTGAATGCTTTCGGTGATTGGTCTCGCAAACGAAGTGAGATTGCTGCTCTGATTCAGCATTATGGGATAGGTGAAAAACCTGTAGTAAATAAAGAGTGTATAAAGGCTCGTATGTCGGGCGATACTTTGATCGTAGATGTTACGGTTAATGGCGAGACGCTTACGTTAAGTTCGGAGATAAAATATCCTAAGACAGGTAAGGCTCCTTATCCACTGATGATTGGATCAAGTATGATAGCTCTTCCGCGTCAATTGTTTGCCGATCGGCCTATTGCCACAATGACCTTCCACGAGAAACAGGTTAACGATTATGGTCAGTGGGGCAAGCACCATGAGAGAGGTGAACACAATTTCGATAGGCTCTATCCGTATTTGAAAGATAATGGTGCCTATAGCGAATGGGCTTGGGGCTTCAGTCGTCTGCTTGATGGATTGGAACAGCTAGGGCCTGAAATCACCAAGATTGATATGAAGCATATTGGCGTTACTGGTTGTTCGTATGCTGGTAAGATGGCTTTGTATTGTGGCGCTTTCGACGAGCGAGTGGCGCTCACCATCGCTCAGGAGCCTGGTGGCGGTGGTGCTGCTGCTTGGCGTATATCACATCTGCAGAATGATGTGGAGAATATTGATAGAACAGACTATCATTGGTTCTTAGAAAGCCAACTCCAGAACTTCCGTGGCGATAGTGTTTATCAGTTGCCTTACGACCAGCATGAACTATGTGCACTTGTGTGTCCACGTGCTTTGCTGTTGTTGGGAAATCCTGATTACAAGTGGTTGGCAGATGACGCGATGCTTGTTTCGGCACAAGAAGCAAGAAAGGTTTGGGCCCGGTTTGGTATTGCCGATCGTATGGGTTGGAGCATTGTAGGTGGTCACGGCCATTGTCAGCTACCTGAATGTCAATGGCCTGAGGTCCTGGCGTTTATTGATAAATTCTTGTTGGGACGTGAGGCTGATACAAATGATGTACATGTATATTCTAAAACATTAATAAAATGAAGAAAATAATATTCTCTGTATGTATGTGTTGCCTCTCGGCTGTAGCCATGGCTCAGCCAGCAGGCGGATTCGGAGGCTTCCAGGCACCTCAGGTTAAGCTGGAGACCTCTCAGGAGTGGAAAGATGTAAACTATGCTGGCGATGATAAGGCCTATCACACCTGTGATATCTATCTCCCCAAGAAGGAGCAGGCATCTTATCCCGTAGTCATCCATATCTATGGTAGTGCCTGGTTCAGCAATAACAGCAAGGGCGCAGCCGATTTGGGTACCATTGTGAAGAGCCTGTTGGATGCTGGTTTTGCTGTGGTTTGTCCTAACCACCGTTCGAGCATGGACGCCAAGTGGCCAGCTCAGATTCATGATATCCGTGCCGTCATCCGTTTCGTTCGTGGCGAGGCCGAGAAGTATAAGTTCGACACCTCGTTCATCGCTACCAGTGGCTTCTCTTCGGGTGGTCATCTGTCTTCAATCGCAGCTACTACTAGCGGTGTTAAGCACATGAAGGTGGGCACCGTTGATATCGACCTGGAGGGCACTGTGGGCAAGTATCTCTGCCAGAGCAGTGAGGTGAATGCCGCTTGCGACTGGTCGGGCCCTGTTGATCTGACCGCTATGGATTGTGGCGAGCATATGACAATGGGTGAGAATAGCCCAGAGGACGTGCTGCTCAATTCCAAGTTGGACAAGGAACCAGATAAATATCGCAGTTTGAGCGCTACTAACTATGTAGATAGTTACGACCCACCCATCATCATCTTCCATGGCGAGAAGGATAATGTGGTGCCTTGCTGTCAGGGTAAAAAGTTCTACGAGCTTTTGCTGGCTGCTGGTGTGAAGACCGAGGCCACCTTTGTGCCCGAGGGCAGTCATGGCGGTCCAGCTATGTACACCAAGGAGAATCTGAAAAAGATGGTGAATTTCTTGCAGGATGTGATGCTGAAGGAACGTATCATCGAGGATGGTGGTACCGGAGCCTATAAGGCCATCATGAAAGAAGTGCCTGGCCTGAAGGAACACACCGTGTTCTGTCCGCAGGACCTGTCGCAGTTTGATGCCCAGCATCCGCTGCCCGTGTTGGTATGGGGCAATGGTGCTTGCGCCAACTCACCTTTCGAGCACATGAACTTCCTCAACGAGATTGCCTCGCATGGCTATCTGGTATTGGCCACTGGCATCATCCCCATGGATGATGAGTGGTATAAAGGTCCTATGTCGCGCTCAGAGCAGCAGATTGAGTCTATCGATTGGGCTATCGCTCAGAATGCCGATCCGGAGTCACCCTTCTATCAGAAGATCGACGTGAAGAATATCTGTGTGTCGGGTATGTCGTGCGGTGGACTGCAGACCCTCTTCAACTGTGCCGACCCTCGTATCAAATCGCTGATGATTTGTAATAGCGGTCTCTTCAACCAACAGAATGCTGCTCAGGCAGTAGGCGGTATGCCCATGCCTCCCAAGGAGAAGTTGAAGGAGATTCATACACCTATTATATATATACTGGGTGGCGAGACAGATATCGCCTATGGCAATGGTATGGATGATTTCCATCGTATCAGTCACGTGCCAGCTTGTGCTGTTAACTATCCCGTAGGTCATGGCGGTACCTATCGTGAGCCTCATGGTGGTGAGTTCACCGTAGTGGCTTTGGCTTGGCTCGACTGGCAGCTGAAGGGCGACAAGCAGGCTGAGAAAATGTTCAAGGGCAAGAAGCCCGGCCTCCTGAAGCGCAAAGACTGGACCATCGAAAAGAACGCTAAGGTTAAATAAGAAAAAAATGTTCCCACCTTGGGAACATTTTTTTGTAGGTTAGTCGTGTAAGATAAGTGTCGACTGGGCATCTACAATGGCCCTGGAGCCTGTGATGGTGCCGAGACCATTCTCATTGATGGTTCCATCGCAGCATACGATAGTGTAGTGGCCATCAGGGATGGTGAGCTCTATGGGCTCCTTGTTGGCATTGAGCACCACGATGATGTTTCGCCAGTCGTCGCGACCTGCATAGTTCTTCAGGCGGAAAGCCACCACACTCTCAGGAGCATCAATAAACTCCAGGTGCTTGCGCACCAAGTCGGCATTGCCCAAACGGAATGCAGGATGGTTCTTGCGCAACTGAATCAGGTTCTTATAATAATTGAATACCTGTGGATACTTGGTCTTGTTGGTCCAGTCGAGCTGGTTGATGCTGTCGGGCGACTCAAAGCTGTTGTGTACGCCTTTCTTGTTGCGCAGCAGTTCCTCACCGCTGAGTATGAAAGGCACGCCCTGTGAGGTGAATACGGCTGTCTGTGCCAGCAGGTCGAGCTTGATCAACTCTTCGGTAGTGATATCAGGGATGCTAGCCTGCAAGCGATCTACTAAACACATGTCGTCATGACAGCTCACGTAGCTGATCATCTGCGTGGGCTCTGTGGCCCAGGGCTCCTTGCTATAGTTTACCTTGGTCATATCCACCTGTGGATGACTGATGGCGCCAGCGATACCGAATTTGAGGCTCTCCTTGTTGCCTGCCAGGCCTGCTAAGAAGGCGGGCTTGGTGTCGTCGCTGAATGGACCACGCAGGGCATCGCGAATCTCATCGCTGAAGGCGGCTATGCGTGGCATCTGTGGGATGTTTGCCTTCATGCCGAGCTTTTCCTGCGGATAGGCACAGCTGCCTGCGCTCCAGCCCTCGCCGTAGATAAAAATGGTGGGATCGATGGCATCCACAGCCTTGCGGATGGCGTTCATCGTCTCGATGTCGTGAACGCCCATCAGATCGAAACGGAATCCATCGATATGGAATTCGTTAATCCAGTACTTCACGCTCTCAATCATAAACTGGCGCATCATAGGCTTCTCCGATGCAGTCTCGTTACCGCATCCACTGCCGTTGCTGTACTGACCGTCGGCTGTCTTGCGATAGAAATAGTCGGGATAGGTGCGCTGGAAGTTGGAGTGCTCGATGTCGTAGGTGTGATTATACACCACGTCGAGAATCACACGGATGCCTGCCTTATGCAGGGCCTGCACCATCTGCTTGAACTCACGAATACGCACCTCAGGCTTGTAAGGATTGGTGGAATAGCCACCCTCGGGCACGTTGTAGTTCACTGGATCGTAGCCCCAGTTGTACTTGTTGTCGCTCAGTCGTGTCTCATCCACCGAACCATAGTCGTAGCTGGGCAGGATATGCACAGCGTTGATGCCTAATGACTTCAGGTGGTCGATAGCCCAAGGCTCTGTCAAAGCCATGAACTTGCCTGGATATTGGGCATTCTGACGATGGATAGAGAAGTCGCGATGGTGCATCTCGTAGATAATCAGATCGGCTGGCGACTTGACGACAGGACGCTCATCGCAGCACCAATGAGCAGGATTGGTCTTCTTCATATCAATGATGGCGCCACGCTTGCCATTGGCACCTACAGCCTTGGCGAATACACCGGGGCACTCGCCTTTGCCCATGTCGAAGGTGTAGAACATACCCATCAGGTCGCCCTTGATGGTAGCAGTCCAGCACTCGTTGCCAGTCTTCTGCATTTTTACGCGTTTGATGGCCTTGCCGCCTAGTCCGTCTTTATAGACACGGACAGTAATCTGCTTGGCATCATTGGGTGCAAACAACTGGAACTTCGTCTCTTGAGGTGCATAGCTCACCTCTTTAAACGTCTGTGCTACTACCTGATGGGGTAGTAGCATAGACAACAATCCTGCAAAAATTAATCTCTTCATGCTTTATTTTGCAATAAGTGAAACGGCGAAACCTCCACCAGGAGCCTCTGTGAGCTTCAGCACTTCCTTGGCTGTTACCACCTTCTTGGTGATGACATAAGCCTGAGGATTCTTCTCGTAGTGAGCATCCTTGGCATCGGCATAGATGGTACAGTCGTATTTACGACCCTTGTCTAAGAAGTCGAGCTTGATAGTGCTCTTGTGTCCGTTCTCATCACATTTGCCACCGATAAACCAATTGTTGGTGCCCTTGGCTTTGCGGGCTACGGTGATATAGTCGGCTGGTTCTGCCTCCAGATAGATGCTCTCATCCCAGTCGCAAGCTACATCACGGATGAATTGGAAGGCATCATCGAACTTCTCGTAGTTCTCAGGCAGGTCGGCAGCCATCTGCAATGGTGAGTACATGGTGAGATAGAGTGCCAGCGAACCAGCGATGGTGATGCGTGCCCAAGAATTGTTATTGCTCCATTCATTCAGCTTAGTAACAAAGATTCCTGGTGTGTAGTCCATCGGACCGCCCTGCAAACGGGTGAATGGCAGAATGCAGGTGTGATCGGGGTTAGAACCACCGAAGGCCTCGTATTCTGTGCCGCGAGCCGACTCATTGCCTACGAGGTTAGGCCATGTGCGGCAGATACCTGTGGGGCGTGTTGCCTCATGGGCGTTGACCATGATATGGTGCTTAGCAGCCTCTTTCACTACATAGAGATAGTGGTTGTTCATCGACTGCGAGTAGTGGTGATCGCCACGAGGGATGATGTCGCCCACGTAACCGGTCTTCACAGCGTCGTAGCCGTATTTGTTCATCAGGTTGAAAGCCTGCTCCATGTGGCGCTCATAGTTCTGAGTAGAACTTGAGGTCTCGTGGTGCATCAGCAGTTTCACACCCTTAGAGTGTGCGTATTCGTTCAGCATCTTGATGTCGAAATCGGGGTAAGGGGTTACAAAGTCGAAGACATCGCGCTTCCACATGTTGGCCCAGTCTTCCCAACCTACATTCCAACCTTCAACAAGTACCTGGTCCAGACCATTCTTAGCAGCGAAGTCGATATAACGCTTCACGTTCTCGTTATTAGCCTTGTGGGTGCCATTGGGTTTTACCTTGTTCCAGTCAATGTTTTCAAGCTGTATGCTGGGGAATTCGTTGGTGTAGTTCCAACTGCCACGGCCAACAATCATTTCCCACCAAACACCGCAGTACTTTGTTGGATGGATCCATGAGGTATCTTCAAGCTTACAAGGCTCGTTGAGATTCAGAATCAGATTGTTTGACAGCATGTCGCGGGCATCATCTGATACCATGACTGTACGCCATGGTGTGGTACAGGGAGTCTGCATACAGCCCTTCAGTCCTGTGGCGTCGGGAGTAAGATGACTCACAAAAGTGAATGGCTTTGGCAGAGGATACTTAGATGCTGTTGGGTTGGGTGTATACGCATTACTGCCACCACTAAGCTTTGTTGTAAGTGCTTTTGTTTCTGCATCAACCAACTCAAGGTGCATTGTAGCGTAATCGAGACATGCAGCCTCGTGAATGTTGATGTAGAGTCCATCGCTGCTTTTCATCTGAAGTGATGTCTGAACACCTGTTGGCGAAAAGACTGCTACCGACGAGTTACCCCAGTTAACGGCAGTCTTCATCTTTTCACGAATCTCCGAGAGCTTGCATTCCTGAGTCTCCTGCTCCTGAGTGTCGTAATCGCCTGGCAGCCACCATGCCGTGTGGTCGCCTGCCATAGCAAACTCGGTGTGCTCTTCCTTGATCAGGAAATAATTCAGATTTTGCTGCTGTGGAAACTCGTAGCGCAGTCCGATACCATCATCGTACACACGGAAACGGATAATAATCTCTCTACGCTGCTTTTGCTGAAGTGTAACAGCCAACTCGTTGTAGTGGTTACGAATGTTCTTTGTCTCGCCCCATACTGGCTGCCAGGTCTCGTCGAACTCGCTCAACTTTTCGTCTTTAATACTGAACCCGTCCATCAGGTCGGTCTCGTTTAGTCCGGCTGAGGCGTGTTTGTCTTTGGCCAGTTCCAGTCCCAGAAACGATGGTTTTACCACAGCGCGACCTTTGTAACTCATCTCGTATACGGGACGGCCTGTTTGGTCTACTGAGAATTTAAGTTCGATATTGCCGTTAGGCGATTTTACATTGCCGGCGATGGCCATCAGTGGCAGCAAGGCCAGCGATAAGAGTAATTTTTTCATTTATTTTCTTCCGCTTTGAATAATTAAAGTGCTGATTTCTTCGTTGAAACTATCGGCCTGCAGCAACTGCTCGATGGTGAGGTGCATGCGGTAACGCCAGTAGTGGCGTGGATTGGCCGGAATGTTGATACGCTCGGCATCCTGGTCGGGCAGTCGCAGAGTCTCGTCAGTACTCAGCCAGTCCTGCAGCGATAGCAGACAGAGCATAGATGGTGATGTGAGATGACGGCTCACGATGTCTTTGGCTAACCATCCTGGTAGTGGATGTGGGGCAGCTCCGCCTCGATGCAGCATCGAGTTGTAGTAATCCTGAGTTTGTTCTTCGCTTTCATCCCACCATTGGCGTAATGTCGACATATCATGGGTAGATATAGTATCAACAGAACGATAGGGGTTATGTTTCAGTTTGCCGAAACGGGTCTTAGGATCTTTTGGCATTGACTGTATCTCAAGACTCAGTATGCGCAACTCATTCATAACCCATGGCACGCAATCGGGCACCATACCAAGGTCTTCGGCGCATACCAGCATGCGGGTGGCCTGAGTAAGGCGTGGCAGTTTCTTCATGGCCTCGGTGTACCAGAACTGATTGTTGCGGCGGTAGAAGTAGTCGTTGTACAATCGATTGAACACAGCCTTGTCATTGTCCCAAAGTGCTTCGTAGATAAAGTCGTTCTGTACGCCGATTCTTGGATGGAACTTGTTGTCGCTCTTACGATCGCGAACAAAGAGAACATCGCTGATAAGTGCATATAAGCCATCACGCAGATTCAGTTCATCCTGATCGGTCTTTCCCTTAAAGGCTGCTTCAACTTTACGTTGGGTGTCGTATTCTGGTTTCATCTGCCAGATATCGTCGTGTGCGTGGTCTAGGAAGTTGTCCTTTACATATTGAGCACGTTCACCGAACATTCGCTCGAGTGTCCAATCGGCTATAAATGGTTTCGTAAACAAATCCTCCTGGAATTGCAGACCGTAAGCCTCAATTTCCTCGCGAGTCATACCTAATGATGGTGAGAACTGTCCGAGAAGTCCGTGAACAGAGTCGATAGGAATCTCCCAGATGCGGAAGAAACCAAGAACGTGGTCAATGCGGTATGCATCGAAGTATTCCGACATCTTGCGGAAACGTCGAACCCACCATGAGCATCCATCTTCGAGCATTGCATCCCAGTTATATGTCGGAAATCCCCAGTTCTGTCCATTGGCCGAGAAGGCATCAGGTGGTGCGCCAGCCTGTCCGTTCAGGTTGAAGTATTTTGGCTCTACCCATGCCTCAACACCATCGCGACTTATGCCGATGGGAATATCACCCTTCAGTACTACGCGCTTCTGGCGGGCATAAGCGTGTGCCGCATGCATCTGCTGGTCGAGGTTGAACTGTACAAAGTACCAGAATGCCACCTCTTTATATATTTTAGTTGCAGGTTTGGCCATATCCTCGCGCTCTTTCTCTGGCAGCGTGTGGTGATCGGGCCAATCCTGGAATGTGGCTGTGCCATAGAGGTCGCGATAGTGGCAGAATGCAGCATAGGGTACCAGCCAGTTCTTGTTTTGCTCAAAGAACTGCTTGTATGCAGCAGTCTTCATGACCTTTGCACCTTCCTGGGCATAAATGGCACGAAGATAGTCCATCTTGGCATTGTTCACGCGTTCGTAATCAATCTGTGGCAGTGCATTTAGCTCCTTCTGCAGAGCCTCATACTCTTTGCGTAGTTTCTCATCTTTAAGCTGAGGCAACTGTCGCAAATCAGTATACTGCGGGTGTAGCGCATAGATGCTTATCGAGTTATACGGATATGAATCCTGCCATGTGTGGGTAATATTGGTGTCGTTGATGGGCAATACCTGCAATACACGCTGCTTGGTCTTGTCGCACCAGTCTATCATCATTTTCAGATCGCCAAAGTCGCCAACTCCGAAACTGCCTTCACTTCGTAGTGAGAAAATGGGGATTACTGTGCCTGCACCCTTCCAAGGATAAACAGGGAAATAGGCCTGCGACAGCTCGTAAACCACAACCTCGCCTTCTGTCATCTGTGGCAGTTCTATGGTGCGGTTCATGCCGTTCTCCCAAAGTGGTGTTACGTCAACCTCTTCGTCGAGAGCCACAAATTTAAACTCGAATGTACGTCCCAATAGGTCGGCATCAAGACTGATTACCCACTCGTTGTTCTCGTGCTCTACCATATTGATGGCACGCTTTGCCTCCCAATTGCCTAAAGCCTCGCCTTCGCCTATCAGAGCCAGACGTTCGTTGTTACGCAACTGAGGTGCTCGTACTTTCAGACGAACGGTCTTGCCGTAGTGAGTTTCTTTGCTCATGTTCTGCTGGCGAGCAGCGATACACTCGGTAAATGCGGTTGAGTACATGTATGAATCCTCAGGGATGTCAATCCAGTGGTCATAGACAGTGTACTTAGCACCTTTGGCGGCAGCAAACTCCAGTCGGTGAGGAATAACCAGCCATTCGTGTCGTGCCTCATGGTCGCCGCGCATTACGGTATAATAATAGTCAATGTGGGCGCTGGTTTTCACCGCCTTGCTCATCTCGCACAACCAGTGCAACCCGTCTAGGGTTCCCATCTTGTGCTGTTCTGTTTTGCCATCCGTCAGGATGTTAAGTACCAGTTCTTCTCCGAAGGTTGTCTGGTACTCAAGGTTGAAATTGATCTTCATACCAATTGTCTTTAGTTATTTTTGGCAAAAGTACGAAAATAACCCGTTCGGTGTTTCCAAACGGGTCTGTATTTAATAGTTTGCCGGTGCAAACGATTGCATGGCTGTGACTCTCTCCTTATTAATCTTCTGCCAAGGTAAAGTCCAACTGTTTGCGCTCCAGGTTTGCACGAGCCACTTGTATGCGTATGGGGTCGCCAAGTTGGTATTTAGTATGGTGGCGACGTCCGATAATCATATAGTTCTTCTCGTCAAAGTCGTAGTAGTCGTTACCCAGGTCGCGTATAGGTATCATTCCCTCGCAGTGGGTCTCGTCTATCTGGGCATAGATGCCGTAAGATTGAATACCGCTAATGTGTGCATCGTAGGTGTTTCCAATCTTATCGGCCATGAACTCTACCATCTTGTACTTGATCGAGTCGCGCTCGGCATTCTGGCTTATCTGCTCCATATCGCTACAATGCTCGCAGAACTCCTCATACTTATCTTTGTTAGCTGAGCGGGCTCCGTCTTGATACTTGGTCAGTAAGCGGTGGACCATCATGTCAGGATAGCGGCGGATAGGCGAGGTGAAGTGAGTGTAGTATTCGAATGCCAAACCGTAGTGCCCAATGTTATGAACACTATATTTCGCTTTCATCATCGCTCTAAGGGCTACTGTCTCGATAGCGTTCTGCTCGCGAGTTCCCTCGGCTTGCGACATCAGGGCATTAAGCGACTTGGTGATGGCTCCCTTTGTGCCGGCAGTTTTAACTTTATAGCCGAATTTGGCAACAAACTCGCGCAGATTCTCCAGCTTTTGTGGATCGGGCTGGTCGTGTATACGATAGGGCAGCGTCTTGGCCTTAACACCTTTCTTTACTTTGCCTACGCTCTCAGCAACGGTCTTGTTTGCCAGAAGCATAAATTCCTCAATCAGCTTGTTGGCGTCTTTTGACACCTTGAAGTATGCCTTTACTGGCTTACCTGTTTCGTCGATGTCGAAATGTAGTTCCTCACGATCAAATTTTACACTGCCGTTCTTAAAGCGTGCTGCGCGCAGTTTCTTTGCCAGCGCATCGAGTGTTATCAGCAGTTCGGCATTCTCGCCTTTATATGGGTTCTTCTTGGTCGCAGCTGGAGCAGGCTCGCCTGTGCCGTCTTTAACACCATTGTCTTCAAGAATCTGCTGTACTTCTTCATAAGCATAGCGGCGATTACTCTTTATGACGGTGTGAGCCAGGTGCCAGTCCTTGATGTTAGCCTCGTCGTCCATCAGGAAGATAACGCTGTAACAAAGCTTCTCCTCATCAGGTCGCAGAGAACATATAAAGTTACAAAGTCGTTCGGGAAGCATAGGAATAGTGCGATCTACCAGATAGATACTGGTGGCACGTGCATATGCTTCTTTATCGATGGTGGAGCCTTCCTTAACGTAGTGCGACACATCGGCAATGTGGACGCCAACCTCCCAAAGATGGGTGTTAGGTGTTTGGTGCTTGGTGTTGGTGACAGGTCTGATACTCAGCGCATCGTCGAAGTCTTTGGCATCCTTAGGGTCGATGGTGCAGGTGAAGACATCACGGAAATCTTCTCTGCGTGCTATCTCTTCAGGCGTAATTGTGGCATCAATCTTCTCGGCGGCCTCTTCTACATTCTTAGGATACTTATAAGGTAAGTTATACTGAGCCAGAATGGCATGCATCTCGGCATTGTTCTCGCCAGTCTTTCCAAGTATGTCTACTACCGATCCTATGATGTTTTTGTGATCTTGGTCGGGCCATTGTATTACCTTTACTACAGCCTTGTCATCGGTCTTTCCGCCCTTCAGCTTACGCTTTGGGATGATGATGTCGTGCACAAAGGTATTATCGGGAGTAACCAGGAATGCCATATCTTTTTCTACTCGTAGCTTACCCACTATCGTGTCGTGGGCGCGCTTTACGATTTCGATAACCATTGCCTCCTTTATGTGCTTGTCTCTTCGCGCCATGTACGATACCTTAACCTTGTCGCCATCCATTGCCGACATTGAGTTGCGCTCAGCAACAAACACAGGTGTGCCACCATCTTCAGGTATAAACGAGTTTCGCCCCGTTGCCTTACGATGGAATGTGCCTTCCTGCACCTGAGTCTTAAGATTCAGACGATATGAGTTGTCGCTCACCTTCGACAGGAAATCATCCCATGCCATCTCTTCCATCACGTCGATGGCCAGCATCTTCAGAGGGTGGGTGTCTAGTTTAAGAACCTTGAATATCTGCTTGAATGTAAATGTCTCATTTGGATTGTGCTGGAACAGGTTCTGCAACAGCTCGCTCACCTGCTTCTTTCCCAGTCGTTTTCCACCTTTTTTCTTTCCCATAGATATGTTGTTTTTTGAATTCTTTCTGCAAAGATAGTAAAAAAGGCACGGATTACGCGGATTGACACTGTTTTTTTTTGCGAAATAGTTAAAATCCGTGTAATCCGTGTAATCCGTGACTAAAAAATTGTACCTTTGCAAGCAAATTCGTAAACTGTATGAAGATATTAGTAACAGGTGCAAGCGGTTTTATTGGCTCGTTTATTGTAGAAGAGGCTCTTCGTCAGGGCTTCGAGACATGGGCTGTGGTGCGCAAAAGCAGTTCCAAGGTCTACCTGCAGGATGAGCGTATCAATTTCATCGAACTTAACCTCTCGTCGAAAGCCAAACTGATAGAACAGCTTCGTGGTCATAGCTTCGACTACGTGGTTCATGCTGCTGGAGTAACCAAGTGCTTGAACAAACAGGATTTTTCGCGTATAAATACTGAGGGTACCAAGAATCTGATTGATGCACTCTTAGAGGTTGGTATGCCCCTTAAGCGATTTGTCTTCATCAGCAGTCTTAGTATCTTTGGAGCTATTAAGGAACAGCAACCTTACGAGGAGATAAAGGAGAGCGATACACCACGCCCGAATACTGCATACGGAAAGAGTAAACTGGCTGCCGAGGAGTATCTCGAGCAGATGGCCTCGCGCGTACCTTATATTATATTAAGACCAACAGGCGTTTATGGTCCTCGCGAGAAGGACTATTTCATCATGGCCAAGAGTATCAAGCAGCACTCTGATTTTGCTGTGGGCTACAAGCGTCAGGATATCACCTTTGTCTATGTGAAGGATGTGGTGCAGGCTGTGTTCCTGGCTTTGGAGAAGGGGCAGAACGGACGAAAGTACTTCTTGAGCGATGGTAATGTGTATCAGAGTGAGACTTTCAGCAATCTGATTCACGAAGAACTTGGGCGTCCTTGGTGGATCCGGATTAAGGCGCCTATCTGGGTGCTGCGTGTGGTGACCTTCTTTGGCGAGTATATCGGACGAGCCACAGGTAAAGTGACAGCTCTCAATAATGATAAGTATAATATTCTGCGCCAGCGCAATTGGCGATGTGATATACAACCAGCCATCGCCGAACTTGGCTATAAGCCAGAGTACGACCTTCAGCGAGGCGTCAAGGAAACAATAAAATGGTATAAAGACAACCAATGGCTATAAAGAAAATATTCGAGATAGAGAAGAAACCCCGCAAAGGACTATTGGCGGTAGAGTGGGTTATTATGGCTTATCTGGCCTTTACACTACTGTTGATGCTGATAACATATACCAAGCTGCAAAACCCTGAAGCTATGTTGTGGGGGCGTGCGCGCTTTGTTGCCACAACGCTGGCCGTATGGGGCGCCTATCGTTTAGTGCCTTGCCGACTAACGATGTTCTGTCGTGTGGGTGTCCAGTTGGCTCTGCTTTCGTGGTGGTATCCTGATACCTACGAGTTTAACCGCATGTTCCAGAATCTTGATCATGTGTTTGCTGGCTATGAACAGCAGCTTTTCCATTGTCAGCCAGCCTTGCTCTTTTCGCAGAAAGTAACAAATGGTGTATTCAGCGAGCTGATGCACTTGGGCTATGCTTCGTATTATCCACTCATAGCCTTGGTAACGCTATACTATTTCTTTTATCGCTATCAGGAGTTTTCTAGAGCCACATTTATCATTCTGGCTTCGTTCTTTATCTATTACGTCATTTTTATCCTGTTGCCCGTTGCTGGTCCGCAGTATTACTACTTGGCAGCGGGAGTCGACCAGATAGCCCAAGGCCATTTTCCTCATATCGGTGATTATTTTGCTACTCACGATGAGAGTTTGCCTATACCCGGCTGGAAGGATGGATTCTTCTATCAATGTGTGGCCAGTGCCCATGCTGCAGGCGAGCGCCCAACAGCCGCATTCCCTAGTAGTCATGTAGGTATTACAACCATACTGCTGTTCTTGGCTTGGCATGCCCGTAATCGCAAACTTCTCTACACGCTTCTGCCGTTTTACGTGTTGATGTGTTTCGCAACAGTTTATATTCAGGCCCACTATGCTGTCGATGTTATAGGAGGTTGGATTTCGGCTGTGCTAATATATGCGGTTTTGCTTTTTTTATCGAAAAAATTTGTTTGATTCGAAAATATTGCTTATCTTTGCAACCGAATAAGTAAGGATACGACATATTAAAATCCGAGGATTCCGACACTGTGTGAGTCGGGATTCTTTTCTTTTTTGTCCGTCCAAGTTAAATGTAAATAATAAGTAATTAAATAGAAAATTATTATGGCATACATGTCACAAGAAGGCTACGACAAACTGATAGCCGAACTTCATCGTTTAGAGGCCGTTGAGCGCCCAAAGGCATCAGCTGCTATTGCTGAGGCTCGTGAGAAAGGCGATCTTAGCGAGAATTCAGAGTACGATGCAGCCAAGGAGGCTCAGGCTCATCTCGAGGATAAGATCAATCAGCTCAAAATGACCATTGCCGATGCCAAGGTGGTAGACACCAGCCGTTTGAGCACCGACTCTGTTCAGATTCTCTCAAAGGTTGAGATGACAAACCTTACCAACAAAGCAAAGATGACCTATACTATCGTAAGCGAGAGTGAGGCTAATCTGCGCGAGGGTAAGATCTCTATTCAGACCCCTATTGCTCAGGGACTGCTTAATCACAAGGTGGGCGACGAGGTTGAAGTTAAGATTCCTCGTGGCACTATCAAGCTCCGAATTGATAAGATTACCGTAGGGTGATTTATAATTGACAATTTATAATTGACAATTGAGTATGGATATATTCAGTAAGATTGCAGCTGGCGAAATTCCCAGCTATAAGTGTGCTGAGAACGATGAGTTCTATGCATTTCTCGATATCAATCCGCTGGTAAAAGGTCACACTCTGGTTATTCCACGTCGCGAGGTAGATTACATCTTCGATATGGACGACGACGAGTTGGCTCGTTATCAGGTGTTTGCCAAGCGTGTGGCTCTGGCTGTCAAGAAAGCCTTCCCTTGCAAAAAGGTTGCTCAGGTTGTGCTGGGTCTTGAAGTTCCCCACGCTCATATCCACCTCATCCCTATGCAGAGTGAGGCTGATGTAGACTTCCGTCGCGAAAAACTTAAGCTTTCAGAGGAAGAGTTTAAGGCTATCGCAGAGAAAATACGTGGTGAGTTTGTGTGATTACACAAACTCATCACCATATTTAATCCTTACCTCGTTTACATATTTCTTTACCATCGATGAGTTGTCGCTCTTCTTGCAGATGAGCAGCACCCCGTCCTCTTCGGCAACGATGTAACCTTCTAAGCCGTTGAACACGCCCAACTTGCCTTTTGGCAACTTGATGATGTTGTTTTTGCAGTCCTCAAGTATCACCTCCGAGTCCATCACCACGTTGTCGTCTGTCACCTTGTGCATCACCTCATATATAGAATGCCATGTTCCAAGGTCGGCCCATCCGAAGTCGCACTTCATCACATACACGTTGTTGTCGGTCTGTTCCAGAATGGCGTAATCCAGCGATAGGTTCGGGTAGCGAGGGTAGTTCTCCTCAACATACTTCATCTCCTCTTCGCGGGTGTAGTTTGGCGTATCATAGCGCAGACTTCTGAGTACCGATGGGAATACATGCTCAAAAGTGTCAAGCAGATGGTATGCACTCGAGATAAAGATACCAGTGTTCCAATAGAACTCGCCGCTCTCCATAAACATTTTGGCAAACTCGCGCTCAGGTTTCTCAGTAAACGATTTTATCTTAAATACATCGGGCTTACAGCTCAGATCGCCTAACTGTATGTATCCGTAGCCAGGCTCTGGTCGGGTGGGGCGCACGCCCATGGCCAGCAGCACGTGGTTCTCCGATACATATCCT
Source organism: uncultured Prevotella sp. (assembly GCA_900315765.1). GTDB lineage: Bacteria > Bacteroidota > Bacteroidia > Bacteroidales > Bacteroidaceae > Prevotella. The sequence continues at coordinate 42,500 of ONAK01000037.1, forward strand.
ATGCCCACATCCATGCTGTGAGCAAACGATGTCTCGTTAAGCACCAGCTGATCTGATGGCGATACGATGATGTTGGCATCAGGCGTCTGATGGTGTATTCGCATCGAAGCCCAAGCCACGCTGGGAGCTGTGTTACGATGTATGGGTTCTACTATGATGTTTTGCTCGGGCACTTTGGGCAGCTGTTCCTTTACCAGCTGTAGAAACTCCGCGCACGTACATACTAATATATTCTCTATGGGTATCAGTTTCTCAAAACGGTCGAAAGTAGACTGCAGCAAGGTGCGGCCAGTACCAAAAAGGTCAAGAAACTGTTTAGGGCGCTGCTCTCTGCTTACGGGCCACAATCGCTGACCGCGACCCCCGGCGAGAATCACGCAGTAGTTCTTCTTATCAGTTTTCTCCATTCAATACGGTTTTAGTATTAATTCTACCTACAAAATTACGAATAAAATGTGATACGAGCAAGAAAATCTAAGTTTTTTTTTATTTTCTTTTGTCAATTCAAATAAAAGTAGTATCTTTGCACCCGCTTAAGGAGCTGTAATAGCTTGAAATGTCAAGCCCAGATGGCGGAATCGGTAGACGCGCTGGTCTCAAACACCAGTGGAGCAATCCATCCCGGTTCGATCCCGGGTCTGGGTACCAAGTCACTCCAAAAGTTTAAAAGTGCTGCAAGTTTAACGCTCGCAGCACTTTTTTTGTTTTATTCAACAAAAAATCCCTCCATCTCTCACATAATCTCTTGAAACGCCTTTGTATAAAGGGTTTGAGGGGTGTGAGAGATTTTTTCTATCCCTCCCTAATCTCTCAACAATCTCTCATGTAACCTCTCCATATAATGGATGAGTTGCTATTTCGAATTGTCTTTTGAGAGATGATTGAGAGATTCATGAGAGATTGGTGAGAGATTCTGAAAATCTCTCATTGGTTGAATCCCTAGTGTTTATGCGGGTTTTGAGAGATTTGTTGAGAGATGAGAGAAAATTTCGATAAACTATATATAAAAATAGGTTATTGTATTCGTGTTATTTCTATGAGTCATTCGGATAATGTCTACAAAGTGTTCGACCTATTCCTTAGGGGATATTCCTTTCTTTGGAACGTTTTATTCCCAACTTGGGAACAAATCATTCCCAACCTGGGAACATTTCGTTCCCAAGGTGGGAATAAATTTAGATATTGTAGTTTAACGATTTTAGTTGACTACTTGGAGCCTTATTTGTGATAAGGGTTGACCTAGGGTTAAACTTATTTTTAATTCATGTTGACTCGACTTTA
>ONAK01000036.1 GCA_900315765.1 uncultured Prevotella sp.
GATAAGACTCCTATCAAGGAACTCTTTACCAAGGAACCTGAATATGTTGCTGATGATGGTCAATTGACTCTTAATTTTATTTAGTGGACACTAGTGATAGAATTTTAATATCTGTTCCTTGAGGAACGAATCTTCGTAAAGTAATGAATATACCTATCTCACAATTTATGAAAAAGCAAGGGCATCTACTTAACGCAGATGCCCTAAAAATGTCATTGTATTACTTTGCGCCACCAAATACGTCACAATCATTATAAGGCTTTTCTTTTATAATATTTGCCTCATAATTAGAATGAATTGGCACACGTTTATTCCATTTATCCGCCCATATTAGAGCACGCGTCCTTGCTTTAGTCTTATTTGCATAGCTATAGTAAGTGGCAATTTGAGAAATATCTGAATTCAAATCAATTTCACAAACGTATTCGTCACCTGCAACGACATCTACAAGGGCTCCTTCATCAGTTCCAAACGTCTTAGTCTCACCATCCTGTTCGCATGCAAACCACAAATTCAAATTTTTCATCGGCAGCAGGAAATTATACCTATAAGCAAAACCTAAAGACGCATCAACTCTTGAGACTCTGTAACTTGTATTAGTTTCATTCTTTTCAATAATTCTATAATCACCAGAACCATCGAAACTGATAGCTTCACATGCCTTATTTGCCAATAGTTTAAGATGAGTAACATTATATGGAACTATTTGATCCATATCAACGAAGAATGAATATATTAAAGCACCTACAGGCTTTAGATTAACATCAACACTATTAGTCTTGCTTCCTTGAACAGTAACAGTGTTTTTTGCGACACCTAATATTTTTGCGAAATTACCAATAGTACCTCCATCTATAATTTGCATTTCAGACAATTTTGCCTCTCCATTTAATTTCCAATACTCTGTTGAGACAGAACTTCCATTAACACCTACAACATCAGAAATACCTATCACGGTATAAGTTCCTGAACTAAGAAATACACTTGATTTCAACTGTACGTTATAATTGGAAAACATTTCTGTAGCCTGTTTTACCAGCTCACCTTTATCATTATACACCAGAGCACGGATTCTTAACCTATAAGAAGAACCGAATGCTTCCAACTCACCAGGCTCGTATTCCCAAGTAAAAGGAGCAATTACACCTGCCGCGTTTATGTTTACTGTGGTAGGTGCCTCAATTGTAATATCTTCATTGCTACATGATGTCATAAACATGGCAAGAAGCGCAAAAGCACTTATAATAATCTTTTTCATAATCGTATTTTTTTTAGAATTTGAAGATGTTAAACAAATAACCTATTGATACAGATGCTGTGCTAACCTTACATGGGAAGTTGCCTGCCAAATCACTAAAGCCCATATTATATCGAGCACTTGCATAGAATCCGCTCTTTGTCTGATAAGAGATTCCAATAGTTCCTTTCAAATCGCCACCTTTCAGTTCACCAATTGCGATAGTTGTTGATGTTCCTTCCAGAACATCTGGTGACTTGGATAACAGATAACAGAATGTTGGACCTAATTCTACATTCAGATTTGGAGTAATATAATACTTCAAAAGAACAGGTACTTCCAGATAACCAAGTTTAATATCCCCGCTCAAATCGGTCTTCATACTATGCTGAGCATATAATGCCTCAACATGTACACCTACAGGGCCAGTACCAGGATCAGCACCACGACGCTGTCCGAAATGGACATTAAATGCGAGACCACCCTGGAATCCAATACCAGTACGAGATCCCAAATCAACGGGATCGTATTTACTCATCATAGCATAATTACCTCCAGCTACCAATCCCAGAGACATAACATTCTTTCTTTTGTCAGTAATACCACCATTTGCAAATGGGGACTCCTGCTGGTTTTTCTCATCATCGTCAAAAGTCACTTGTGCGTTTGACGGAATTACCATCATAAAGATGGTTGCTAATAAGATTAGTTTTTTCATAAACGATTTGTTTTAAATTAATACTTAATATTATCTTGCTAACTAAAAGGCATAAAATGAATATTCGCCTCATGACTACTCTTACCATGTTTTAGCGTAGCCTTTACTCTTGCATATCTTTCCTTTTTGATATCAGATACAGCAAAGATTGCATCAGCCGAACCTTGTCCTCTCACACTTACACTTTTATTACCTACTGGTTTACCATCAACAAATAGAGAAATCAACGCAGTTCCTCTTCTTGTGCTCTTGTTGCTAACTGTAACAGTTACATAGAAGTCGTTTCTTGGATTTGCTTTCTTTCCCTTTGCACGAGGTGCTGATAACGACATTGAGGCAATAACCATATTATCATCTATGATATCTTGCTTAGGTGTAACAACAGGTTTTTCAGTCTTCTGAGGAGCTTTTACCACATAACTAATATCGTATCTTTTTTCCATCAATTTCAAATTGTCACTCCATAATTCCAAACGATAAGGAACGACACAACTGGCTTTTGGCTTTTCGATTGGACTAAATGAATAAATACGATATTGCCCTTGGTATGTATTAGCCTGCATCGACATCTCATTACCAGATTCGTCATACATACGAAGTTGTAATATAGCATCTTCCAATGCTGCAGGAACGCTTAGATTTAGAATTCCTTTACCCATGTCATTCCCAATAACATCAATCTGACTATTCTCCATTTGAATAGAGAATCTTCCATCGATCATACGCAGAACACCATTCTGCCCCTTGAAACGAACATTAGCATAACTACCACGAACAGGTTCTGCTTTTTCTAATTGAGCAGGAAGGACAATTTCTCCATTTCGTTTATAACCATATAAGCGGTTGCTTTCATAAACCGTATAACGGGTATCCTGCTGCAATTGCTGAACTTGCTCATTTAATTGCTGAGTTTTATCAACTACAGAGTGATCGATTTTATTAACCCTCAACTCAGTAGACTTCACCTTATAGTTTCTAACTATACGCCCGCGACGATTAATGACATACCCCTTGGGATTATATCCATTTGCGCTATAAACAACTGCCTCGTCGCCAGAAAAGGTTGATGCGAACAACAAGTTACCATATCCAGCCTCAACAGGCAGATAATCCATATTACGATCAATATAGTATGCCTTATCGTCTAACATAACAGAGGCCAGACCTGAACTAAATGGATATGCTATCTGGAACTGGCAAGGAATTGCCATATTACCATCTGTTCCTAGATATCCCCATCCATCAAGTCCCTTAACAGGCATTTTTCCATCACTAAACCACATAAACTGAGTGGCATAAACAATCTCTGAAAGAGGCTGCATATCATTATCGTTCTCTGCAACAACTCCCTCAATCTTAAACTGTTTTCCAATTCTGTTCAGAACAAGTGCATACCCATCACGAAAAGCAGTAATACTATCATAACTAACTGGTACTATCTCTTGATTATTATGATCTATCAATCCGCATTTCCCGTATTTCCTTACCTTTAGGAACCTCCCATAACCTTCCAATTGAGCAGAAGTTGGACGAACTGCCCATTGTACTGTTTGAGAAAAAACGTCTCCGACAGAAATGATAGCGCAAAGCGCAAATAGTAGCACCTTTTTATTCATATCACAAAACAGTTTTAATCATTTCTAATTGTTCACTAATACGCTCAATATAATCAACATCATTTGCCTCTTTGGCATATTCAAGCGCTTTAGTATAATACTCATTAGCTTGCTTAAAATCTTCTTGCTTAAGATCTATCTCATGTTCACGATTAAGCCCTGCCAGACAATCTCTACCTAATTCATATAATGCATGATAATCATTAGGATTTATTTCTATCGTTTTCTGCAATAAAGCATGAGCTTTTTTATAATCGCTCTCAATAAAACCACCATCTAACAGTATTTGTCGCATATTTCTTATACTATCAGGGTCGTACTCACTGTTATTTCTTCCGAAATATAATCTGCTCAATAAATAAACAGCATCAGCATCATTCTTCAATACCATCTCATTAAGAAATGCCAACCCCTTCTTAGCCGTATCAGATTTCTTCATCATATCTGCAGCCTTGGCAATACCCTTCAATTCTATTTTTGGAGAATCGCCTTTATTAAGATCAGAAATATATTTTGTGGTACCAATAGCCACCAACAACACAATGGCACATAAACTTACAATCAATGGCATCTTATATTTAACATACCATGGATCAGGCCCTGGGAATGGGTTCCCACCGTCAAGAGCAATCTGGGCATACTCAACAATATCATCAGCAGTTGGTCTCTCCCAAGGCTCAATATTCAGGCACATATGAATCATCTGATTCAATTCTGGAGTGTATATACTTGGTAAATCAGGTATTTCAGCCCCTTTCGCTTGTAATATTCCTCCTTCTACCATTGTTCCGCTCGTAAATGGAACGGTTCCTGTCAGCATTTCATATACCATCGCTCCCAATGACCAGATATCATTGGCTTTAATAGGTGTGTTATCCTTACTGAAACGCTCAGGAGCCATATAAGCTGTAGTACCAGCTGATGCGAACTTTGTACTTACACTTTTACGTAATGCAGACATTGCATGAGCACTAATGCCAAAATCGGTAATCATATAAGTGCCATTATCAGCTATCATGATATTATCAGGCTTTATATCCTGATGTATCAGAGTTGGCTCCATAGAATGCAAATACGCAAGCCCCGCAGCAACATCATGGAACAAATGCCAGGCATCTTCTTCAGAAAACTTGCCTATATGTCTTTGAATAGTTCCATTCTTGCAATATGGCAACACCAAATAAGGCTTACGCTCAAAAGAATCATAATATAGAGGCTTAAGCAGATTCTTTTGATTTGCAGAGACAACAATTGCAAACTCACGAGACAATATATTCATACCATGATCATCAAGTCCTGTTGCAGGTGCATATATTTTTAATGCCACCTGAATATCAGTCTTGGTGTCCTTGGCTAACCAGACTTCAGAGAAATTGCCTCTACCAAGCAATCTTTCTAAAAAGTATCTATCATGAAACAAGTTTTCGCCTTCCATATATAAGGAGTTATATTATTACATCAACAAAAACAACAGAGAAATAAGGATTAGAAATATTGTCACTCCAAAAAAGATTGCAGCAGCAACATTCCATGCGTGTCTCGAAGACAAGAAATGATCAAAGCCATTATATGCATCATTATTCCATGCCATCGATGAGCCTTTAAGTCCCAGCCATATGCTAATTCCTAAACTTATTAAACTGAATACTGGCGAGATTACCCCAAGTCCAATAAAAAGAGTAATGGTAGACACCAACAATACAACTAATTGCAGCAAAGAAATGTATACCTTATTAAAAACACCCCATATCCACCCAAAGTAGAAAGCTCCCCAGTTCCATTTTGCCAGTTCCTGTTCAACACGCCTAGACTGAGCTTGTCTTCCCAAATACTCAAGTGGTTCAGATTCATTTATCTTAGGCTGTTCAACAAAAGCAGGCTGTTGCTGTGGTTTTGAAGCATTTCGATTTGCATAGAGATCTGTAGGACGTGAATTTGCAGAAAATCTCTGTTGACCATCAGATGGCGAATTAACATCGCCTCTTATATTCCTAGCTACAGTTGGTCTTCCTATTGGGGTAATCAGAGGTTCTATCTCACTCCATCTAAGTTCATAGACACCAGCCAGAACTATTTTATCTCCACGATATATGTTAACACTTCTCCCCTGTATTTTCTGTCCATTTATAATCGTTCCATTTGAACTATGATCAGTATATACAATTTCTACTCCCTGCTGAGTTATTTCAGCATGGTCATTACTGACAATGTCATAATCTTCGCTGACATAGATAACACTGTCAGGATTTCGTCCGATCGTTATTGGTTTATTCATATCAATTTGAGTTTTGAACTTCATTCATATCATCAAGAGGCAGATTGTCACCAGCTTTTTTATCCACTTTTTTCTTATCTGCAGTCTTCTTGATAGCCTCTAAAGCCTTCTTCTTGTCATTTTCACGAATTAATGAATCTCGAACGGCTTTTTCTATAGAATCACGCTTCGCTTTTCCTATTGAATCGATACAAGCCTTCTCAATAGAATCTTTTTTTGCCTTTTCAATAGAATCAGTATTTACTTTAACGATATTGGAACTATCTTGTGGAAGTACATTTTCACTATCAGATGATATATTATTTCCTAAATACAACCATCCGCCTAAAGCAGCCGCACAAAGAACAGCAATAAGAACAAACAACCATTTCTTACTTTTCTTTTTAGGTTCCTCTTTGCCCTCAGGCTGCCTAGAAGTTTTTTTGCGAATGCTATGCTTAGGAATTCTATCTGTTGTAGATTGTGCACCACCTGATAGAATTTGACACAAAGCGACCGTACAATTATCTGCACCTGCAGCATCAAGTGCAGCTTGTATCAAAGAGTCGACACATTCTGTCATATTTCCCTGATTATCAGCAATAATCTGTTCGATCTCCTCGTCACGAATCATGCCATTCAGTCCATCAGAACACAGTAGAATCACATCATTATCACATAATTTCTGTGGTACTGCCATGAAATCAGGCTTTACTTTGGGCGTAGTATCATTAAGTGATCGGGTGATAATGTTGCTATCAGGGAAATCAAAAGCTTCTTCAGTACTAATCTTCCCTGCATCCACCAAATCCTGAACATAAGAATGATCTTTTGATATCTGGAAAAGACCTGTGTTTGGATTGTAAATATATGCGCGACTATCACCGCACCATGATACATAAAGATTTCCATCAAAAAGCCAAGCAATAACAATGGTGGTCCCCATGCTGCGCGAATCAGGATTTTCCTTTGCATATTCCTTTATACGTTTATCAGCCTTGACGATAACGCCTTTCATAAACTTCTCGATAGCGGCATTAGGCATTACCACATCGTCAGTAATATTCTCAGGACTGAAGCATTCACGTACAGTTGATATTGCAATTTCAGAGGCCACTTCGCCAGCATTCATTCCACCCATTCCATCAGCCACAACCAAAAGAGCACCTTTTTTGCCAAGGGTATACTCTTGATTATTAACCCACTTCATGGGCAGTTCATCTAGATTTGCAGAAACCTGGAAATCATCTTCATTATTGGTTCTTTCCAAACCAACATCTGTTTTTGCAGCTATTCTAAAGCGAATTTCACTCATTTTCGTTATTTCTTTGATTTCTTACCTTTTTTCTTATCCTTAGGCTGTTCCACAGGAGTTAGATCTATGTCCTGATCATCTTTTTCTTGAGCAGGCTCTTCTACGTTGGGCTCCTCTTGTGACTTCTCATCAGGTTCTACAGAAGAATTTTCATGAGACATACCTACAAACGGAATCTGCAATTTCCATTTGTTCTCAATCTTCACTACCATGCCAACAAACTTGTAAACTATATGGCCACCACCTATGAAATATGGACATACATAAACACCACCAAGTACATGATTACTGTTTGCTGGTTCATCTATATCTATACTCTTATCGTATTTTACATCAATTTTCTTATTTGCAGACTGTAAAGACACCGCTCCTAATTCATCTGCTTTTGAATCTTTTGGAGAATAGAACCATATCAACCAACCGTCTTTTACACCATTCTCGTTATCAATTTCCAACTTATCAGTATTCAAAGAATCAGCGATATTGGCGATCCAAATACCTTCAGCTGGTTGTTGACTTTGAATTTTCATTGGACATTGAATAAACTTTGACTCTGTGCTTATTTCACGAATCTCTGTCATTAAAATCACAGGTTCGTAATCATTCTCAACCTTCTTAAAAGACTCATCGTACAACCACGGTTTCAAACCTTTTTCAGTTAGTAAAAAACCGTGTTCCGATTTAATAGCAATGGAAAAGCTATGCCCAAAGTCTTTTTTTCCGCTTCGGCCATATATCTTTCCTGTTTTTTTATTCTTTACCTGATAAGATTGTTTAACCAACACAATAGTACCATCAATAGATTTTTCAACCATTACTTGACCAGAAGGCTTTCTTATACTCAATTGTGCAAATACACACATTGAGAAGAATGATAATACGAAAAATAGAAGAACCCTTTTCATTATTTTAATCGAATTAATTACTATTTAAAAACTGAGCCAATCGGACAAACACGATCCTTACCAGCAGTTGAACCTGAAAGGATACCTACAACTATGTATTTACCGTCCTTATTAATAAGGACTGGGCCACCAGAGTTTCCACCTTGGGTATCCTCATTAGAAAGCATGATTGTTCCATTTACATCTAGACCAGAACGAGCGACAGTAGAGGTTGAATAAATTGGTGAAATGTTATCAACATCTTCAGCACCTCTGGTCAATGGGAATCCCAAGATGTCAAGAGGAGTTTTTGCTGGCATATTCTTTGATATAGCAGCATCATAAGGTAAGCCACCTGATTTATTAACTTTCACATAAGACCAATCTGTATCATTTGAGAAATTATATTTTACAATATTCCAATTATGATCACCATCAGGAATTATTCCTCGAGAATATGGAGAATTACCTGATTTAAATATAGTCTTTTGCGTTGTATACTCTAGCTTGAATTTATCCGTAGATGAGAAACATAGCATAACAACTCTTAAGTCATAATTGTTCCAATATAGATTAATTTGAGTTTCCTCCCCTTCTGGATCGACAATATATCTTGGATTATTTTCATCAGCCTTTTCGTTCGGATTAAAATTTGGATTCTTTACCATTGTAACCTCACCATAAGTCGTACAATGATGAGCAGTTACAAAATAGCCATTATCTAGAAGGAATCCTGTACCTGACCATGATGCTATTGGTTTATCACCATTTAGCATAAATACTTTAATATAATACACATTGGGAAAACATTTCTCGATGTCAGCACTCCCTTTGCCTTTAAAATCACCAGAACTAACATGAATACTTGAGGCTTTTCTATATGCTGCAGACGATTGCTTTCCAACTTTCTGTAGTTTTTCTTCATAGCCTGCTATTCTCTGATTACTTTCATACAATTGCTTAGCCAAAGAATCAGCCTTTTCCTTATTATTCTTAGCCAACTTTATCTGTTCCGCAAGTGTCTTACTCTGAGAAATCAAATCATTCCTTAAGAAATAATTCCATGTACCCAGACCTCCGATTGCCAATACCAGTATTGTTGCTAATGCAGCTATAGCCTGCTTATAAGGTCGCAGTGCCTGCTGACGGAAAAGGCTTAGACGACGGGTAAGCCCTATGCTTCCCACTGTAGCCTTTTTGCCAGTTGGAACAATGAAGCCTAATTTGGGGCCATTGACAGATAACTGTATTTCATCTCCATTTTGGAGATACCACTCATTTTGAACTGGACGACCATTGAGTAATGTGGTGTTGGTCTTGGAAATCTGAACCAACTTCCAATTATCACCATCCTTTATAATAGCAGCGTGACGTCGAGAAACCGTTGAGAAATTATCATCAAAACGAACTTGACAACGGGAATCACGACCAATTTCAATCTGATCTACAATAATTTCCTGAGCCTCACCTGCACGATGATATTTACTACTTACCTTGTGCTCCAAAATATAATATTTTCGACCACGTGGATTAAACACGGACCCCATACCAGCTCCTATTGAGCCTGATAATGTAGCCTTGTAAGGCCTTGTTGTTTTACCTGCCATATCATTTATAGTTTTTTAGTTTATCAATAACCTTCGGCACGTAGTTTAGTATCGCCAATTGATATAATATCCCCTGGTTTAAATACTATTCCTGTGCGATCTACTTCCGTTGAATTTACAAATGTACCATTGGTCGATCTTTTCCACCCACCAGTATTATAGCGATCCCATTGACCGTCTCTGATAATCCAACTTCCAATGTTATAATCAAGCTCGAGAGTACAATGTTTGCGAGAAACGTAACTGCTACTGTTTTCTGTGATTGATATATCATTTTCAACAGACTCATCCTTGCGGCCTACAGTCAGTATAGACTTATCTGCTTTAAGCAAATTGTCCAAATAATATACTTTTCCATAATCATCTCCCTGCATGATTCTCAATAAAACGCCGTTAACGATTCTTGTCTGGAATGGCTCGGCCAACTTTTCTGGCTCTCTCTCTTTGGGTGGCTCATAAGGCATTTCTGGGACATAATTCAGAACCTCGCTTACAGTCTGAAATCGTTCTTGGAATCTCGGCTGCAAACATCCTTCTATTAGCGGTTCCCAATCGGAGCCTTCCTTGCTTCGACGTAAAGCACTACGATCCCAATCACCATTTTTACCTCTTTTAATATAGTCAATAAGTTCACCTTCATCATCCAAATTTCCAAATGGAAGAACATTTGTGACTAATTGATACATCATTACACCAAAAGAAAAAATATCTGTTGTGGGGAGTACTGTAGCATTTTTCTTCCTGTTAAGTTGTTCAGGTGGCATGTATGCATACGTACCAAATATCTGAGCAGACCTTCCAAAGATATCAGTCTGAGTCATACGATTATTTCTGTCGCCTGATATACCAAAATCTGTCAATGCGAAATTCCCATTAGCCTTAAGTAATACGTTTTCTGGTTTCAAATCACGATGAACCTTTCCGCATGCATGTAAAGCCCCCAGCCCCTTCAACACATGAATAGCGATTTTGGAAAGATTTAGTTTTGAATGTTCAGATAGAGTAACAACGTCACCACCCGTACACAGCTCCATAACTATATAAGGATTTCCCATTGTAACACCATGATCAATAGAATGAACTAAGTAATCACTCTCTATCTGACCAGTTTCGAATTCCATATCAAAGCGCTTCATAAGTCCATCCCGAATCTCCGGATGGACTTCCCAAAGACGCAATAACTTCAGTGCATACTTATTACCTTGATAATCACGTACAGAATATACGATTCCGAATGTACCTTCACCAAGAACTTTCTCTACTTGATATTTACCATCAATAGAGTCCCCAACACCAAAGCTGCATCTTTGAATACTCTCTAGCATAGGCTACGACACTTACTGTTCTGTAAATTTAAACAAACGGTTTCCTAAAAGAATTATGTCGCCATCATGAAGTTCTATTTTGTGCCCAGCTTGAACAAATGTTGTTTTCTGATCACTTAAGTCTTCTATATACCAACGACCATCCGAATTAACGATAACAGACTGTTCCTTTGATGATATTGTAGGATTACCAGGTTCTGTATTATCACGATTTAACGTAACCTCGCTTCCTTCAAACTCAACTGGTTCAACAGTTTTACGTTCATTCATTCTCTGTATAGGTTCAAGTATAAACGAAGGTTCCTCCTGAATATTCATCATATAAGGATTTACTGTGCCTTTATACTCTCCCTTACCCGTAGCCTTTCGCGGCTGTTTTAAAGCAGAATGCTCCTCAGGAATAGGATCTTCAGCCATTCTGGTAGGACGACGGGGAATTCCACCATTAACAAGTCTATTTGAGTCTTGCGCATATGAAGAATTTGCAGAATAATTGCAATTGGGACATTTTACAGCATCCGAACGCATCGGATATCCGCATTTTGGACAGACTGTTTCTGATACTGTCGGAACTTCCTGCACAGGTTGTTCAACAGGTCTCTCTACAGATGGCCCAAACACCTGACTCTCCATGACGGTCTTCTTTAAGCCATTACCATCAGAATTGCCATAATCAGGCTGTGAATCAGCGACATTAGTAGTTTCATTGTTTACATGAGGTTCTGCATCAAGAGGCGAACCACACTTTGCACAAACACTTTCACCAGGTCTGTTTGGCCAACCACAATTCTTACATCTCATAGTTTTTAGTTAACGTATTATAACCAATTAGCACCTCCGAAATCAGCGATGTTTATATTTATATTTAAGCTTAACTTAGTATACAAAAGAGACGTAGGTGCTGTTCTTCTGCTGGTTGGGAATATAACCCTTTACATGCATACGAAAACGTCTTCCATGTCACTAAGACCGCTCGAAATATCTAATAATAGTTAACAAGCGATAATGCAAAGATAAGAAATTAAGACTTTACCTCCAAACAATGAAATAGGCATAATCCCATCAAAAAGCATATATCGCAGACAAGGCGACAAATAATTCATTCAAGAGGAATAATATTTTTAGTTGTCACGTTTACACAAAATTCTTTTTTTCACATTATGCAAATCATTTAGATATTTTTTCGTAAATTTGCAGCAACAATTTGCTGTATGAAGACTAAAAAAGTTACCATTTGGCTAATAACACTATTGATAATGGTGTTTGGGATAGAGGCATGTAAGGCACCTACCCCAAACAAGATGAATACTGAAGTTAAGCGCGTAGAAGACTCTATAAAGAATGGCAATCTCGAGGCCGCCAAACAACTGATAGCCCAACACATGAGCGAGGCAAAGGATAGCGACATGTACTACAGATGGCTGTCGGTACAAAATAGATTATGGTACGCAGAGATGAAAGTGGACTCAATGACAGCCGTTAGCGATAGTATATACCATTATCTTAGCGCACACGAAAACAAACATAACTCTGTTCGCACACTTCTTTGGGCTGAATGGTATAAGACGAAAGCGGTTTTCTTAAGTGCAATACTAGGTCGACCAGACTCTGCACTTATTTACAACGAGAAAGCCATACGACTGCTGGAAACTCTGAAGGACCAGAATGAGTTCAGACTTACAGCAATGACCAACCAGGCTTTCTTCAATCAGCAATCGGGAAAATACGACAAGAGCGTAGAATGTTATGGCAAAGCGCTTGAATTTGCTGATTCAATAGGTAAAAGCGAGGAAGATAAGACTCCCCTATTGCTTGGAATAAGCACAGTTTACACCTATATGGGCGATTATGAACGAAGCAACTACTGGTGGAGTCGCTGTCAGGAACAACTCCCAAACATGATAAAATCAGACCAGTTTATTTATTATAACGACAGAGGAAACGATTACTACTTCCAAAAGAAATACGAAAAGGCTCGCGACTGCTTTACCCAGGCGGCATCGCTAGTAAAGGGCGATGAGTCGAAATCGTGGGATTACTACACATCACTCACCAATCTTGGCGAGATATACGTATGTCTAGGCAAAGCTGATTCTGCCAGGATAATGCTCCATCAAGCCGACTCGTTCTTCCATAAAGTAGACTTTCAACCTTTATTATATTATATAGAGACATCACGCGTAAAGCTAGAATTGCTGGAGGGGCACCCACAACAAGCTCTACAGATGATAAGAGACAGCAAACTGGCAGATCCACAGATACCAGCAGCAAGAGCTCAACGACTTATTGCTACAAAGCAAGTAATGCGAGAAACTGGCAACTTTAGCGAAGCATACGAGGCCAGTCATCACCTGCATTTGCTGAGCGACTCGCTACAGAGAGCACAAATAAGCATGCAGTTCAGCACAAAGCTGATGGAATATGAACACGATAAGAAACTTATAGAGCAAGATAGAATTATTGAGAAAACCCGCGCTGACAAACTTTTAGCATGGGGACTGTTTGCTATAGCACTCTTTACTGTAGCCATACTGATAGTACTAATACTGTTCTTCAGACGTCGCCATAAATACAATGAATTGCAGACGCGTCAACAGATTGTTATGATGCGCATGGAGAACATTCGCAATCGTATAACACCCCACTTTATCTACAACGCTCTAAACCACGAAGTGCTGGCTCAGATGGAAGGTAGAAAAGTAGACCTGAACTCGCTAACCCAGCTGTTGAGACGAGGTGTAGAGCAGGCAGGAATATTCCAAACCACACTGGAAGAAGAACTGAATTTTGTAGACTATTACATAGACATAGAAGGCCGACAGATGGGGCCAGACTTCAAGTATAACAAAGAGATAGCCGAGGATGTAGACTCAAACAAGGTATACCTGCCATCAATGATAGTTCAGATTTTCGCAGAGAACGCATTGAAACACGGACTCAGACCAATAAAACCAGAAGAAGGCAAGCAACGCAAACTTACCATAAGAGTATCAAGAGAGCAGCAAGCTACGCTGGTAGAAGTGATGGACAACGGATACGGACTGCAGAGCAGAACTGACGTAACAGGCAGCCAAACTGGATCGCGCGTGGTACGCCAAACCATACAGATGCTTAACGACAGTAACAAGAATAAAATTACATTCGGGATAGGTAACTGGAAACAGGATGGAGAGAGCGGATGCCGCTCATGGATTCTGCTACCAGACAATTATAATTATCAATTAAATTATCAGGATTCTTAAATCCATAAGCCAGTATGAACAAGCAATTAGTAAAAGTATTTATTGTAGATGACAATACAGAAGCTGTAAAAGTGCTCAAGAACATGCTTGAAAGCAACTACTCAGTAACTGTAGTCGGAACAGCAGGCGATGCAGAAACGGCTGTAGACGCCATTATCAATACAGAACCAGATATCATTTTTCTGGATATAGAACTCCCAACAATGTCGGGACTTGAATTCTGTACATTAATACGAAACGACATCAAACCTGAAACAAAGATCGTATTCTACACAGGGCATGATCAGTATATGCTTGAAGCTATTAGGCGTCAAGCTTTTGACTATCTGCTAAAACCACCAACGGAGCACGATTTGAGTCTGCTGATGGCACGATACTACGAAAACAAGCTTGCTTCAATCCCCTGTCTAACCAGAAGTGAAGAACGCTTGCCTATAATTCTGGTAGTAAATGCCATGAACGAGCACGTAGCACTAAACCTTTCGGATATTGCTTTCTTCAGATTTAATCAAGAACGAAAAATCTGGGAGATTGTATGCTGTAACAATGCGGTATACACCTTACGACACCGAACTACAACAAATATCATACTTAACTACTCGCCAGACTTCGTGCAGATTCACAAGCGATATATTGTAAACATCAATAAGATCAAGATGATACAAGAGTCTCTTTGTATTCTAGAAGAGCCTCTCGATGATATCCGAGAATTAAAAATAAGCAAGAATTATCGTCAAGGTTTTATGGCTGCATTCTATTCAATGTAACAATTGAGTTATCTCTTTTGAGAAATAATAAATAAAAGTAAAACCCCCGCCGATTGGCAGGGGTTTTATTTTTAAGACTGGTAAAGTCTGTAATTTACTTAACCTTCTCTACGATGGCCTTGAAAGCCTCGGGGTTGTTCATAGCGAGGTCAGCGAGAACCTTACGGTTAATCTCGATACCTGCCTTAGCGAGGTTACCCATGAATACAGAGTAGCTGAGACCCTCCTGACGAGCGGCAGCGTTGATACGCTGGATCCACAACGCACGGAAGTTGCGCTTCTTGTTACGACGATCACGATAGGCGTAGGTCAGACCCTTCTCCCATGTGTTCTTAGCTACTGTCCAAACATTCTTGCGGGCTCCGAAGTAGCCGCGGGTAAGCTTCAAAATTCTCTTACGCTTTGCTCTTGATGCAACGTGATTTACTGATCTTGGCATAATTCTTACTTCTTTAAAATGTTAGACAATAGGTTTAACGGAGACACAACAGATCGCGAACCTGCTTCATGTTTGTAGAATCAACGATAGTTGTACCTACCAAGTTGCGCTTCTGCTTCTTGGTCTTCTTTGTCAGAATGTGACTGTGGAAGGCATGACGTCTCTTTACCTTACCTGTTCCGGTGAAAGTGAATCTCTTCTTAGCACCAGAGTTTGTCTTTACTTTTGGCATTGTTTTAAAAATTTAAATTGTTATTAATATCCAGCGGCAACGCATATACCGGGCGCGCCACTTTCTTTTTTTACTCTTTATTCGTCAGTGTCTTGCAGCTTCTTCAGCGCATCGGCACTAATTTTAGCATTTGCAAGCAGACCTCCGTTGGCTGGAGCGCTCTGCTCCTCAGTCTCCTTCTGCTGGCGAGCCTGCTCTTTAGCCTCAGCTTCAGCGGCCTCACGGTCGCGAGCCTGCTGACTCTTCTTAGCAGCACCTGCCTTCTTTGGAGCCAGGTAGAGGAACATCTTCTTACCCTCGAGCGAAGGCATACCCTCAACCTTTCCTACCTCTTCGAGGTCGTTAGCGAAACGGAGCAGCAAAACCTCGCCCTGCTCTTTAAACAGGATAGAGCGGCCACGGAAGAATACGTAAGCACGTACCTTGTTGCCCTCTTCGAGGAACTCGCGAGCATGCTTCAGTTTAAACTGGTAGTCGTGCTCATCGGTCTGAGGTCCGAATCGGATTTCCTTAACTTCCACCTTCACCTGCTTTGCCTTCATTTCCTTCTGACGCTTCTTCTGCTGGTAAAGGAACTTAGAGTAGTCGATGAGACGGCATACAGGCGGATTGGCATTGGGTGAAATCTCTACAAGATCTACCCCCATGTCACGGGCCTGGTTGAGTGCATCACGCGTAGACATTACCGACGATCCCTCGTCGCCTACAATGCGGACTTCACGTACTCGAATCTGTTCATTGATACGGTACTGATTCTTCAATTTGTCATTCTTCATTAACTACTTTTTAAGAAATCGGCTGCAAAATTACTAATTTTCTTTGAACTTTGAGCTTTGTACTATTAATATTACGAATACTTTTATAAATATTTAACTTTTAGAAGTCTTTTGTCATTTCAGCGACACGAGCATTAACCTCGTCGATGAATTCCTGAATGGTCTTCACACTCTGCTCGCCACCACCCTGTGGACGTACGGCTACAGTACCATCAGCAGCTTCCTTCTCGCCTACGATAACCATATATGGAATACGCTTCAGCTCGTTGTCACGAATCTTACGACCAAGTTTCTCGTTACGCATGTCGACAGTAGCACGAACGCCACCCATATCGAACTTCTTTGCAACCTCCTGAGCATAGTCATTATACTTCTCAGACAGAGGCAGGATAGCAACCTGATCAGGTGTGAGCCAAAGTGGGAAATGACCGCTGGTGTGCTCGATAAGTACGGCACAGAAACGCTCCATTGAACCAAATGGTGCACGGTGAATCATCACAGGAGTCTTCTTCTGGTTGTCCTCGTCAGTGTACTCGAGGTTGAAACGCTTAGGAAGGTTATAGTCAACCTGAATAGTACCAAGCTGCCAACGACGACCAATAGCATCCTTAATCATAAAGTCGAGTTTTGGACCATAGAAAGCAGCCTCGCCGTATTCAACCTTAGCGTGCAATCCCTTCTCCTGACAAGCCTCAACGATAGCCTTCTCAGCCAGAGCCCAATCCTCGTCGGTACCTACATATTTATCGTGGTCGTTAGGATCGCGCAATGAAATCTGAGCCTCGAAGTTGAATCCGAAGGCGGTGAGCACGATGCTGATGATATCCATAACGTTCAGGAACTCCTGCTTAACCTGATCTGGGCGACAGAACAGGTGTGCATCATCCTGTGTGAACGAACGTACACGAGTCAGTCCGTGAAGCTCACCACTCTGCTCGTAACGGTATACAGTACCGAACTCTGCAATACGCAGAGGCAGATCGCGGTATGAACGTGGCTTCCATGCGAAGATCTCGCAGTGGTGAGGACAGTTCATTGGCTTCAGCATGTACTCTTCGTCCTCCTCAGGTGTATGTATTGGCTGGAACGAATCCTTACCATAATGTGCATAGTGACCAGAAGTTACATAGAGGTTCTTAGAACCGATATGTGGAGTTATAACCTCCTGATAGCCGAAACGCTTCTGAACCTTGCGCAGATGATCCTGCAGGCGCAGACGGAGCTCAGTACCCTTTGGCAACCAGATGGGCAGACCCTTACCTACCTTATCTGAGAACATAAAGAGTTCCATCTCCTTACCTATCTTACGATGGTCGCGCTTCTTAGCCTCTTCGAGCATCTCAAGATACTCATCAAGCATCTTCTTCTTTGGGAACGAAATACCATACAGACGCTGCATCTGCTCACGGTTAGCGTCACCACGCCAGAAAGCACCAGCAACACTAGTAAGCTTAACAGCCTTAATTTCGCCAGTATCCACGAGGTGTGGACCACGGCAAAGGTCAGTAAAGTTGCCCTGTGTATAAGTAGTGATTGAACCGTCTTCCAGATCCTGCTCGATGTGCTCGCACTTATAGGTCTGGCCCCACTCAGCAAACTGCTTGAGTGCCTCGGCCTTAGGAACCTCACGACGAACTACTGGCTCTTTCTTACCAGCCAGCTCCTTCATCTTAGCCTCAATCTTTGGGAAATCACTCTCCTTGATGCTCTCGCCATCCTTAAGCAGAACATCGTAGAAGAAACCATTCTCGACAGCAGGTCCGAAACCGAACTGTATGCCAGGATACAACTCCTGCAAAGCCTCGGCCAAAAGGTGAGCTGAGGTGTGCCAGAAGGTATGCTTACCCTGCTCGTCGTCGAACTTGTAGAGCTCGATTGTTGCATCCTCGTTAATAGGACGATTCAACTCTACTGTCTCGCCGTTTACTCCACAGCTTACAACGCTGCGTGCGAGAGCCGGTGAGATGCTCTCTGCAATCTGGAAACCAGTAACGCCCTGCTCATACGAGCGAACAGATCCGTCTGGGAAAGTAATGTTAATCATATCTACAATATATGTTTAAAATTTAAATTGCGTGCAAAGATAGTGCTTTTATTCCGAATAAGCGCATGTTTAACCGAAAATTTTATTTTTCACGATACTTTTTGATGACGCTATAGGCTTGATAGAGTCCCAATTCGCCAGCTTTCGACAAATCTTCAATACCTTCTTCCACATGTTTTGCGAAAATCTTAGACAATCCACGGTTATACCAAGCCTCAGCCAAATCCTGATTAAGAATCAGAGCCTGCGAGTAGTCGGCAATAGCCCTCTGATAGTCACCACGAAGCGCATACAAGTTGCCCCTATTATAATATAGGTATGAGTTCTGTGGAGAAAGGGCTATAGCATCCGAGAGGTCGCCAAGCACATTGGCCGACTTGAGGTCGACATTAGTACCTTCAGAGGCGTTGAATTCATTTATCTTTGCCTGACAAACAGCTCGCTGCCAATAAGCTAGCGATGAAGTAGAGTCAATCTGTAAGCAAATACTCAAATCGTCGATAGCATTATCGAAATTCTGGATAGAAGCATAAGCCACAGCACGAAGCAATAGTAAAGGAGCGACTTTAGCGGTAGTCTTAGCTTGATCTATAATTGTACTGAGCGAGTCGATGTATTCAAAAGTATGCTTCATACGGCTCTCTCCTACTGTTTCCTGATCGCATGAAAGGAATATGGTACGAGAACCCGAAATCTGGTTGAAAGCGTCCACAGAATTCTCAAATGGTGTATCTACCTTTACGCTGTTCTGCGGCTGAATAAACGTTAGCGCATACATAGGCAACAAAGCAACCTCGGTTTTGCGATTCTGAACACGTCCACGATAATCACTTTTGTATTCATGCTCCACCTCTTGCTCATCAGCAACAACAAGTTGGTTATACTTATCAGGATCAATATCACTACGCTTACGCATCTGTTTCTTAGATAGTCGCGGCTGTTTGCCATAATGTTTATCCATTTGAGCCTTAAGGATACGGAACTCATCAAGTTCGGCTTGCTTGGTATTGCCAAGTCGGCGATAGCAAGAGGCACGATGTTGCAATCCGAACCAGAAGTTTGGGAACTCCTCAATAACCTTAGAATAGTCACGAATGGCAGCCCTGAGATTACCTGTCTGTTCCAAAAGCAAAGCACGATTAAAAAGAGCCATTATATTATTTGGCTCCAACTTCAACACGAAGTCGAAATCTTCAATACCGCGATTGTCATCGCCCACCTGAGCACGAAGCAATCCACGATTATAGTGACCAAGGAAGTTATTTGGATCAAGGTCGAGTGCCGTATCATAATCGGCCATCGCACCACGAAGATTATTCTGATTAAAACGTGCCAAAGCACGATTGATGTAATTGCCCGAGTGTTTAGGCAACAAATGTATACTTTTTGTAAGGAAATCCTCACCCTCCTTCCATTTCTGACGAGCCAGACTTATTACTGCCCTCTCGGCCCAGATACCACCATCATAAGGGTCAAGTTCTAGACTCTTGTCGAGCGATTTCACAGCCTTGGTGGTATCTTGCTTCAGCAAATAAATCTCAGCCTGCATGGCATAGGCTCTGGCATATTTCGACCATCTGGTCGACATCGTGTCTATCTGAGCCAAAGCCAGATCATAATTCTTTTCCTGAATAAGACAGAGTATGCGATTATGCCAAAGTCCTTGATTATCAGGATTGTAACGCAAGGCGCGATCATAATCACTAATAGCCTCACGATACTTCTTCTGATTAATACGACAAAGTCCACGCAACTCATAAGCATTAATCACATACGGATTACGCTCTATGGCCTCTGAGCAATCACTCTCAGCTCCACGAAAATCATCGAGATAGAATTTGGCAACTCCACGAAAGAACCAAGGCTCATAAAGCCAAGGTTTCATACTGATGGCTTGATTAAAATACTGGATACTTAGCACATAATCCTCATAATAGAGAGCCGAGCGCCCTATCATGACCAGACGATCAGTATTAAACTGCGCATAAACAGGTGATAGGTGACAGGTGATGGGTGATAGTTGTATCATAGCTATCACCAAAAAGACTCTAAATAATCTCAATTTGCACATAACTAACACCTATCACCCAACACCTATCACCCCGTTACTTTCTCACACATTTTGTTTTGTAGCCACAACGGTAGCGACCTTGAGTCAAGGCGCGCAGCTTGCTCTTGATGAGCTGTTTGCGGAGCGGAGTTATACGATCTACAAACATTTTACCATCAAGGTGATCAAACTCGTGCTGCATGACACGAGCCAGATATCCCTCAATCCACTCATCATGGTGCTCAAAGTTCTCATCATCCCACTCTACACGGATGCGGGTTGGACGAGTAACCTTCTCATGAATGGCGGGTAGCGAAAGACACCCTTCCTCAGAAACATCGGTATTTGTTTCGTCGTATTCAACAATATGAGCGTTGATATATACATTGCGGAATCCCTTATACTCAGGCAGGTCATCCGACAACACGTCAAGGTCGATTACAACAAGACGAATAGGTTTGCCAATTTGTGGTGCAGCTAGTCCGATTCCCTCAGACTCCGCCAATGTATCCCACATATCACCAATAAGATCCTTAAGCTGCGGATAATCAGGAGTGATATCCTCTGCTACTTTACGGAGCACTGGCTGACCAAATACATAAATAGGTAATATCATACTAAATTGATAATAGACAACTGATAATTATGATTACTTACGGGAACGGAGGTAATCCTCCAGAATGATGGTTGCGGAAATCTCGTCTACAAGTGCCTTATTCTGGCGGTCCTTCTTTTTCAGTCCACCTTGCAACATCGCCTGATGAGCCAATACAGAAGTAAAACGCTCGTCATAGAACAGAATGGGAACTTGTGGAACAGCCTTGCGCCATCGGTTCACAAACTGCTGCACTCGTGCGAGATTCTCACTTGGCTCACCATTAGGCTGGCGAGGTTCACCAATAACAATCATCTCTACCTGCTCACGTGAGATATAGGCTTGCAGATAGTCGAAAAGCTCGGATGTAGCAACAGTCGCCAATCCTCCAGCGATAATCTGCAAAGGATCGGTGACTGCTAATCCGGTGCGTTTCTTACCGTAATCGATAGATAATATCCGGGCCAATGTCGCTTTAATTAACGAGCGTTATAAAGCAACCATGCGTCAGGATATGAGGCACGAATCTGATCACGGCTTGCTACAGCAGCAGCCTTATCAGCGAATGTAGAAGCGATAACACGATACATGTTCTTATCGTCGTTCTTCACAACCTGAGCATCGTAACCTGCATCCTTAAGACGCTGCATCAGTCCCTCGGCATTAGCACGAACGCCAAATGAACCAACAACAACGCTGAAAGCCTTCAGTCCGCTACCGCTAACCAGCGACACACTCTCCTGGCGTACTGATACATTATCGAGATTATCAACTACCTGAGTCTCAGTAGCAGGTTTAGCCTCTACAGGAGCAACAACTGGAGCTGTCTCAATAGTTGGCTGAGGAGCAACTGGCTGAGCGGTATCATACTGCTTTGCCTTCTCATAAGCCTTCTTATAGGCACTCTCACTTGTCTTACAGCTTGTCATTGCCATTGCGAGGCAGAGGCCTGCGCACAATACAGTGTACTTCTTCATTTTCTTCTAATTTTTATTTTTAACTTATTATAAATTCAGATATTCGAGTGCGAAATTACTAATTATTGCTCAAAAGCGAGCGAAATTAGCACATAAAGTTTGTTAAAACGGGGAAAACACAACTTTTTTATAAAAAAATTGGCGCTTTTTTGCATTACAATCGAAAACTTTAGTATATTTGCAGAAGAATTACTATCTAAATTCAATTAATTTATTAAATAAGTAAGGTTATGAAAAGTTTAGGTTACATTGGTGCATTTCTTGGCGGTGCTATCGCCGGCGCTGCACTTGGTATTCTGGTTGCTCCCGAAAAGGGACAGGACACTCGTGTAAAAATCACAGATGCTGTTGAAGACTTCCTGAAGAAGCACAACATCAAACTGAGCCGTAAAGAGGTTGTTGATCTTGTAGACGACATTCAGGACGCAGCAGCTGAGGAGGAGTAACCCATGCTATCCAGCGATAAGAACGTTGAAAACATAGCACAACTGATAGAGGTGCTAAAACACTACCTCGGGCTACAAACGGAGTACGTTAAGCTCGATGCTATAGACAAGGTGGTACGGCTGGTAACGGCTGCTGCCTTGGCTATTGTGTTTATTCTGGTGATTTGTGCAGTATTGACATACCTGTCGTTCGCCTTGGCCTTCTGGTTGGCAACGTTTACAGGCACAGCCCTTGCTTTCTTCATAATCGCCCTACTCTATCTGTTGCTGCTTATACTCTTTTTCTTCTTCCGCAAGCCTTGGATTGAGAAACCTTTGGTTAGATTCCTGGCAAGTGTATTACTCGGTAAATAATAATTATGCAGAATAATAAGACTACCAATGAATTCCGTACGCTTGCGAAGATACGTGAGCGCAAAGAAGAATTACTTGAAGAGATTCAGAAAGACACGGAGAAGGTTACCGCACTTTGGAACGACACCTTTGTTAAGCGCGATGAAGTGTCAAAGGGCGATTTTATAGCCAGTTTGATTGGAAATGGCTTTATGGCTTTTGATGCATTTCTGCTTGCTCGCAAGCTTATAAAGGGTTACGGATACTTGTTTGGCAAAGGTAAACGAAAGAAGACAAAATAAAAAAGGGTCACCGCTGTGACCCAAACCTTTGTTAACCTTAAATCTAATACTATGAAAAACACACAATATCCCCAAATATCACCTTTGAATTAACCTATTTTAAGAGTTTTCGATGCGGTTTTACATAATTATAGATAAATCTCTTGTCCATCGTAAGCCAGATCAATCCCCTCAGGAAGGCGCTTATTTACCTCCTGATGAAGGCCAACATCGTGACAAACATGTATGATTAGCGTATGCTTAGCTCCTACCTTTCGAGCAAAGGCTATGGCATCGTCCATTAGCTGATGAGCATGGTGTGGTTTATCGAATCTTAATGCATTTACTACCAACAATTCCGTTCCCTCAATATACTTCAGTTCGCCATCATCAATAGTCTTCATATCGGTGATATATGTTAGTTTGCCAATCCTGTAGCCCAGAATAGGCAACTTTCCATGCATCACTTGTATCGGTATAATTTCAAGATCGCCAATATGCAATGGCTGGTGTGGAAATATCTCATGCAGACCTATTGCTGGCACACCAGGATAGCGATTCTCAGCAAAGCAATAAGGCAGCATTTGCAGCATCGACTGCTTGGCAAGCGTGTCGGCATAAACGTTGATAGCACCAAACTGACAGTAAGGACGGATATCGTCCATTCCGCCCATGTGGTCGTAATGCGAGTGGGTTATAAGTATACCATCAATCTTGCGGAATGGCTGTGGCAATATCTGTTGACGAAAATCAGGACCACAGTCAATCAAAATACGCGTAGTTTCTGTTTCAACAAGTGCTGAACAGCGTGTACGCTTATCTTTAGGGTCGGCACTTTGGCAAACCTTGCATTGGCATCCTATTACAGGTACGCCACACGATGTTCCTGTGCCTAAAAACGTCAGTTTCATATAATATTCACTTCTGGGCGGATGTCAACACCAAACTTCTGTTTTACATCCTTCTGAATAGTCTCACAAAGTGTAACAATCTCCTGCCCTGTGGCACCGCCACGATTCACCAGCACCAAAGCTTGTTTATCGTGCACCCCAGCTCTTCCAAGCGATTTTCCTTTCCATCCACATTGGTCAATCATCCATCCTGCTGGGATTTTCACATTTTCAGCATCCACATCGTAATGAGGCATGCCTTCGTATTGAGCAGCCAGTTCGTTATATTTCGAACGGGGCACAATGGGGTTCATAAAGAAACTGCCAGCATTACCAAGCACCTTTGGATCGGGCAACTTTGCTTCACGGATACGGATAATAGTGTCGCGAAGTTCCTGGGCGGTAGGCTCACTGATGCCCAGTTTCTCCAATTCCGAACGGATATTACCATAGTCAAGGCGTGGCGTAAATGTCTCAGAGAATTGATAGTCAACACTTACAATAAGATATTTATTCTTCCAATCGTGCTTGAATTTACTCTGACGGTAGCCGTATTCACACTCGGCCTTCTTGATAACACACACTTTTCCTGTCGCTATCTCGATAGCACGAATACGGCATATCAAGTCTTTAGCCTCAGCTCCATAAGCACCTATATTCTGAACGGCACTTGCGCCCACATCACCAGGGATAAGTGATAGATTCTCAGCACCATAAAGACCTTGAGTGATGCTATAAGCCACAACATCATCGAACACCTCACCACTTCCGCAAATCAAATGAGAACCTTGACGCTCTATACCCTTACATGCAGAATGAACCACAATACCCTCATAGTCACGAGTCAACAGCAGATTACTGCCTCCACCTATTATTATATAAGGTACGCGCGATGAACGAAGCAGCTCAGCCACCACTTTAGCCTCGGCTTCCGAACTGTACTCCAAAAATTGCGCACACTTGGCATCAATACCAAATGTGTTATGCTCTTTCAGACTATAATTTATCTCGCTTCTCATTTATTCTCACTTCTCACCTCTAACTTAGGTCATCATTTTCTTCAGCAGATAAATCTTCTGATTGCCCTCTTCCTGAGGCTTGCCATAAATAATGTTGTAAAGGGTTTTATGTGGCAACGTTGGCGCAAAAGCCTCCCATGTATCAGGAGTAATCACACCCTCCATCATATTGAAGTCATCGTCAGGATCTGGCCCTACAAAGTCTACCGTCTCGCTAATACTCTTAATCTGAAAGGCAGTATCAGTAACAAATTTTCTGTAGAAAGCGAGGAACGATGCATTGGCATTACTCTGCAGAGGTGTTACTTTTATCTCACGCAGCAGCCATGCCCCCTTTATACGCTGGAAGCAATAGTTCTTAACCAGATTTTTAGCCAGCAGTATTTTCTCTACCACAGCCTCGTTTACGGCAGTATCTTTCATCAACTGCATCTGTTTGTCATTATTAAATAATAAGGTGTAGTAACCTTGACGCATAAACAAATGTTCCATCTTCCAATCGCTGGCTTCTATCTTAGTAGTTGTTTTTTATTTGCAAGGAAGTTAAACAGGAAATCGTCGAACATGGCATCAGCAGCTCTCGGCATCGGAGTTTCTGTAATCAGCATCTCCAGTGTGTCTATATCCGTGGTGTCAGTAGAGTCAGCCACTGAATCGGCTGGCACTTCTTCAGTTTGATTTGCCCTGTTCCCTGTGCACGAGAACATTAAAAGCAAAAATGCGAAAAACGCTAAAAAATACCTTTTCATCTACTTAAGGAGTAACCTAATCTTTCTTTTTTCTCTCAAAATTTCGGCAAAGATACACATTTTTTTAGATATAAATATATAAGAACAAACTTTTTTCTGTTCTTTTGTTCTTTTTATCCCAAAAAATAAGTACCTTTGCACGCAAAATTGCAATTTTTATAGTTTATGATACTTGATAAGATAGACGAACTTCTGAAAGAAGTACAGAATTTGAGCGCTAAAAACGCTGAGGAAGTTGAGCAGCTCCGACTGAAATATCTGAGCAAGAAGGGTGAAATTACAGCCCTGATGAACGACTTCCGCGAGGTTGCCGCCGACCAGAAGAAGACGGTTGGTATGAAGATTAACGAACTGAAGACTCTGGCCACCGAGCGCATCAATCAGTTGCGCGAGGAGTGCGAGACTCAGGAGAGCACCGATGAGACTCTCGACCTTACACGTACTCCCTACCCCATTAATCTGGGAACACGCCATCCGCTTACAATCGTAACCAATGAGATTATCGATATTTTCTCACGCATGGGCTTTGTATTGGCAGATGGTCCTGAGGTTGAAGACGATAACCACATCTTTACCAAGATGAACTTTGCAGCTGACCACCCTGCACGAGATATGCAGGACACCTTCTTTGTTAGTCAGCATCCCAATGATGTTACCAAGAACATCTTATTGCGTTCACACACATCAAGCGTTCAGGCTCGCGTGATGGAGCATATGCACGATGAGAACGGTAAACTTACTGCTCCTATCCGTGTCATTTGTCCAGGTCGTGTTTATCGTAACGAGGCCATTACTGCTCGTGCGCACTGCTTCTTCCATCAGGTTGAGGGATTGTATATCGATAAGAACGTATCATTTACCGATTTGAAGCAGGTTCTGCTCTCATTCGCTAAGGAGATGTTTGGTGCCGACACCAAGATTCGTTTGCGCCCATCATATTTCCCATTCACTGAGCCAAGCGCCGAGATGGACATCTCTTGCTTCATCTGTGGTGGTGAGGGCTGCGGATTCTGCAAACACACTGGTTGGGTTGAGATTTTGGGTTGCGGTATGGTTGATCCTAACGTGCTCGAACTCTGCGGCATCGACTCTAAGGAGTACACAGGTTACGCCTTCGGTATGGGTGTTGAACGTATCACCAACCTGAAGTATCGCGTTTCTGACCTCCGTATGTTCTCAGAGAACGACACCCGTTTCCTCGAAGAATTCGAATCAGCAAACTAATAATAAAGCCTCACCGATTGGTGAGGCTTTATTTATTATATGCCCTTTTTCATTCGGTCGTAATATTCCGCGGTAGCGGTGAAGAAAACATCGCCACTGGAGTTAAGAGCTGTCTCTACACTGTCTTGTATAACACCGATAATAAAGCCGATAGCTACAGCTTGCATGGCTACGTCGTTGCTGATATTGAAGAACGAACAGGCCATAGGCACGAGCAACAGTGAGCCGCCAGCAACACCCGATGTTCCGCAGGCAGCCAAGGTAGCGATAACACTCAGGAAAAGGGCCGATGCGAACGACACTTCAATACCCATTGTATGGGCCACAGCCAGTGTCATTACCGTGATAGTGACGGCAGCACCGTCCATATTAATCGTTGCACCAAGTGGAATGCTCACAGAATAGAAATCCTCATCGAGCCCAAGCTTCTTGCACAAGTTCATATTGATGGGGATGTTGGCAGCCGACGAACGGGTAAAGAATGCTTGCAGCCCGCTCTCCTTCAGACAGGTGAACAACAAGGGATAAGGATTGCGCCTAAGCATCAGAAAGGAGATGAGGGGATTAAAGATTAACGTGTTAACTAACATACAGCCTACAAGCAGCAGCACCAAATGACCATAAGTACCAAATACATTCATACCACCCTCAGACACTGACGTGAACACCAAGCCCATAACTCCGAACGGTGCAAACTCGATGACCCATCTCACAGTCTGCGTAATCACGTCAGAGATATCCTGTATCACACTGATAGTCTGTTGGCTCGCTTTCATCTTCAGGGCAATACCTATCAGAATCGACCAGAACAGAATGCCAATATAATTGGCCTGCGAAACAGACATCAGTGGATTGGTCACCATATTGGTAAGAAGATTGCTGAACACATCGGAGAGGGTTCCTGGAGCAGCCTGTTCAGCAGCATCGCACAGCTGCAGCGTAACAGGAAACATGAAACTGCCAAATACGGCACACACAGCTGCGATAAACGTGCTGAGCATATAACGGGAGATGACTACACGGAAACGGGATCCCAATCCACTTCCAGCCTTGGCGATGCTGGCAGCTACCAGTACTGCTACCAGAACGGGGGCAATAGCTTTTAGAGCACTGACGAACACAATGCCCATGACACCTAACCAACCCCACTGGGGAACTAAGAGTCCGAGACTGGCACCAATGATGAGTCCTCCGAGTATGCGAAGCACAAGGCTCATCTGGCACCACTTGGTAAAAAACGATTTGTCTGTTGTCATATCTTTTATTCTCATGTTATAAATTAGTAGGCACATATCATCTATTCGAAGGCAAAAGTACGCAAATTATTCGGAAAGCCCTAATTTTAGAGTGGGAAAAATAGATGATTAGTATAGCTTGTACTTGTTACAGAATGTTAAATTTATTGTTTTTCGATAAGTTTTTATCGTTTTTATTTGGTCAGTATTGCAGAAATATATACCTTTGCATATCGATAAACGATAAATTAATCAAATAAAACAATAAGAACGGTTATGAGTACAAGTTTATTTCAAAATGCAAAAAAGAACCCAGTCAGCACAATTGTATTGTTGCTCTTCTTTGGCTATGTAGCATTCTCCATCGTTTACAACGTCCAGACCATGCGTCAAGCTACAACCGATTACGACTATTGCGAAGCCCTTTGCGATCTGGTAGAGTTCTTAGGCAAGACTATCACCTGGTGTGTCTACTTCGTTGTGTGCTATCTTACTTATATTCATAAACAGTACACCCGCTGGATTCTCTGGCTTTATTACCTCACAGTAGTTGTATTCATCATCTATTTCATATCAGCAGGTATTACGTACCGTTATGTATTCGATCACATTGGTATCGAACACCTCGAAAGTTTAAAATCCATGACTCATCGTTTATATGGTGCTCCATTCTATTTTATTTTGTTTAGCTTCATATTCATGCCTAAACTCATCAAGGATACTATCAAGCTAAAAAAGGAACAAGAACTAACTGTATAATCTCAAGAAACTATTGATATGAAAAAGAAACTGAATATTTTCTGCGTATTGATGTTGCTTTTGATGGCAACACAAGTAGTGATGACGTTTGTAACTGGTGCCGATGCTTTTATGGAAGGTTGGGAAAAAGGGCGTCAGGCAGAAGTAGCCCAAACATGGAGTGCAATATTAGGCTTCTTCGTTGAGATGTTTGCCGTAGTAGCCGCCCTCGTTTCGTTCATAAGCTTCATCCGTTTTATCCTCAACGTCAATCATAACAAGGTGTTTGTTTGGGAGAATGTTAAGTTGCTCCGCCTCACAGCCTGTGGTTTGATGATTCTTGCAGTGGTAGCTGCTGGCGATGAACTCTATTCAGGTTGCAGCTTTACCGAAGTATACGATCATTTCTTCGATGCCTTTCTTTTTGGTGCATTCAATCTGATTATCTCCGAGGTATTTGCCATCGGACTGAAATTACAGGAAGAACAGGATTTAACCATCTAACGGCTTATGGGACAGATCATTGTAAATCTTGATGTTGAGATGGCCAAGCGCAAGATGTCGCTTAGTCAACTGGCCGAGCGCGTAGGCCTTACACTTGCCAATCTATCCATTCTGAAGACGGGCAAGGCCAAAGCCATCCGTTTCAGCACCCTCGAGGCCATCTGCCGCGAGTTGGGTTGCCAACCTGGCGACATACTTGAATATAGAGACGAATAATCACCTCAAAAAAACTCCGACCAATATGAAAAAGATAGAAATATACAGTAAGAACTGGAATCGCATCGTCTTACCTGCATTCGCTATTCTCACATTGATACTCCTGGTATTAGGCATCAAAATGGCTCATAACTCAGGCAGCGAATTCAATTCACTATTTTTGGAGCTATATTTTGCATTCATCATCGCTAATTACATCATAGCTTCCGTCATCCGCAAACCCAAGCTCATCATCACCGATTATTCTGTAACCATCAATGCCGATGAGCCTTGGGAGGTATTCTTCGAAGAGGTCGACTCTTTCTACCTCTCCCATTTCAAGAATCAGGAGCTCATCTGCATCCGTTACAAAAAAGATGTAGAAGCCGGCATCAGCGATCTGGAGATAGAAAACGGACGTATCTTCCGCATCCGCTATCCAGAGAATCTACACCCAGGCCAGCCCTACGACATCTACGTTACAGGCCTAGCTAAAAAGCCCCAAGAGATACTCGAGATTTTAAATCACTCGGTAGCGCATGCTGGTTAAGGAATAAGTAGGTGGTATTCAGGGCGATAAAGTCGCGCGACATATACCAGATACCTTTATATTCCCCACTCTGGCCCCATGAATTCTTTACCATATAGTAAGAATTACCCTGCTCGTCTTTGGCTTTACCATAAATAAGCATCACGTGGTCGTAGGTAAATCGCCAACTGTCCCATTGTTCCTGTCGCAACTGCTGGGTGGGTTTAACACCTTCTGGTAGCATGGCCAGTCCTGTGCGTGTAAAATCGCCTGTCACGTCGCCGCCCCAAGCCACTGTATAGCCTGCATCAAGAGCCTTATCAAGCACATCCATCAACTGCTCTATAGGGATATTGTAACTGGGTTTCAGCCTCCATTTGTAGGGTGCCTCTATCACAAACCAGTGGTTAAACGGATGATGCGTGAAGCTAGTCAGACTGACGTAATCGTTGAGGTTTAGACCAAGACTCTCAGCAAACGTTTTTGGCGTGTATGTTTTTCCCTGATAGTCAAACTTCTCAGGACAACTTCCTATATAACGTTCGATGACAGCTTGCACACTATCCTGCCAATGAGCCTTGGGGGCTTTGGCGCCTTTGGTTACGATACTGCTTATAGTACGTTCCAACTCAGGGAAGAACACCTTGAAGTTAGCCAGCGAATCGCCCGTCAGCGAGCCAGGTGTTGGCATTGCATTCTCTGGACAGATGCCATGCTGACGTATCACCTCGAGTACATCATCGCACGATCCACCCTCTGAAATCTGACTGTAGCCATGCATACGAACATAGTGTGTGGCGTTGTCCATATAGTCGTTGTTCACCACAAACATCTCGCACAGGTCGTACGTCTTACCTGTCTGTCGCAGTATCTCGCTTTCAAAATAGCCCAGTGTAGCGTATGCCCAACAAGTGCCACTACGATGCTGATTTTTCACGCTGGTTATCGGAAGTTCCTTCACCGTAGTAAACGATTTTTTCACCTGCGATGCAATGGCGCCGCGCTGCAGATTCTCCTGTGCCGATGCCGTTGTTGCCATCAGCATCATAGCTATGATTGTTTGATAGTATTTACTCATTTTCTCAACTTTTGAAATTCCTTTTTAGCAGCCGCCATATCATCGAGGAATGCCTTACAGGTATGCAGACGGGCATAGCATGCTGCAGCCAACATACGCGATGCATCTACATCACTCTGCCAGTGGAAACCAGCAATCACACGACTCTGTCCCCATTCATACCCCAGTTTAAACAGTTCATCCTGGGCAGCAGGATTAATCTCGCATAGCAAGAGCGCCAATCCCCAACCACGAACAGTATGGCCAGAGGGATAAGAACCATTTGTTCGCAACTCCTCCTCTTCTTCAGGCACGAGTGTTGGTTCGTTGAAATACACATACGGACGGGTTCGCATATAAGTTGCTTTGGGCTTGGTGG
The DNA here is from genome assembly GCA_900315765.1 of uncultured Prevotella sp. Lineage (GTDB taxonomy): Bacteria > Bacteroidota > Bacteroidia > Bacteroidales > Bacteroidaceae > Prevotella. The sequence continues at coordinate 31,658 of ONAK01000036.1, forward strand.
CACTCAAACGGATAGTAAGAACGCCACGATTCAATACGTTATAGATGGCAGGCGTTTTTTGTTCAGAAATATCCATTCCAAAAGCACCGCAGAACTGCTGCACCATATCTTTCACCTCATAGGCCGCCTCATTAATGGCCTTACGAGCACGCAGAGAGTCCTGTCGTTGCTGTTTGCCCCAGTAGTATTGCGAGATATCGTTCATAAACTGTGCCGAACCAGGAGCAGGCGGTGCAGGCAACCAATAAACGGCGTTTGGCACCTCGTCGGCAGTAAGATACACCAGGTCATCAGCTTTTTGAGCACTAACCACATTACTACACAGCATCAACGCAGCAATCAGCCACATCATGTTCTTTTTCATACGCCCCATATTCTTTGTTTTAAATTAGTAGGAACATATTTTCTTTTCGCTCGCAAAAGTAAACAAAAAAGTGTGAAGTTCCAAATTTATTGGCGAAAATATTAGGATGATATTGAGATTATTGCTATCTTTGCGACATGATAACAGGAACAATTAGACCAGCCACACAGGCCAACCGCTTTTATACGGGCGATGCAAAAGAGCTTGAGAATGAAGTAGATAGTCTGCTGATGCACCACAACAGCAGTCAAGTTTACGATAATCTGGCAGCACTCATTGTGCCCCATGCAGGTTACTATTTCTCAGGAAATGTTGCAGCATCGGCCTATATGGCGATTGATACCAAGAAGCGATTCAAGCGTATATTCTTGTTAGGTCCCAGCCACCACGAATGGCTTAATGGCGCATCAATAAACACTGAGGCCGATTATTACGCCACACCATTAGGCAATGTGAAAGTGGATCATGAAACAGCCATCGAGCTTACTAAGGCAGATAGCGTTTTTGCCTATCATCGTTCGGCTCATTCGCAAGAACATTGTCTTGAGGTTCAGCTGCCATTCCTACAGCGCAGATTGGGCGATGTGCCCCCAATAGTGCCTATCATCATTTCTACCAACGACTACTACAAACTTAAACGAATGGCCGATGTTCTGAGCCCCTATTTTACTGACGATAATCTGTTCATTATCAGTAGCGATTTCTCGCATTATCCATCCTACGAAGACGCCTGCGAGGTGGATGCCAAAACAGGAAAAGCCATCGAAACGGGCAATGTGGATGAGTTCATAGCCACCATCGAGGCAAATGCCAATAGCGGCAAACGTAATCTTGCTACAAGTGCATGCGGAGAGTTTGCCATCGTAACGCTGATGCTGATGATGGATGGCCAATACGATGTTAAGCACTTGATGTATCAGAACTCTGGCGATATAGACAATTACGATCATAATCGCGTGGTGGGCTATCACTCGTTTGCCATCCTGCGTCGCGACAACACAAGTTTCACCCTTTCTGATGATGAAAAGAAAACGCTGAAGGGCATCGCTTTTCAAAGCATCAAAGACTCCCTCGACGGCAAGCCCATCGCACAGCCAATTTTCAATCCTCAATTTTCAATATTCAATCTAAAATGCGGTGCCTTCGTTTCGCTTCACAAATACGGGCGATTACGCGGTTGTATAGGCCACTTTGGCGAGGATTATCCCCTACATGAGATTGTTGCCAAGATGGCTTATGCAGCAGCATTCGAAGACCCACGATTTATGCCCGTAACCAGCGACGAACTTGCTGATATCGACATCGAGATTTCTGTGCTCACGCCTATGCGTCGCATACAGAGCATCGACGAATTTCAGATGCATCGTCACGGCATCTATATTAAGAAAGGTTTTCGCAGCGGAACGTTCCTTCCGCAGGTAGCCGATGAGGTAAACTGGACCAAAGAGGAGTTCTTAGGTCATTGTGCACAAGATAAGGCTGGCATTGGTTGGGATGGATGGCGCGATGCAGAATTGTATGTTTACGAAGCAATAGTTTTCTGATGGAGTGCAGATATTATCATCGATTGGAGGATGGACGAGTGGAATGCGACCTTTGTCCGCATCACTGCAAGATAGGTGATGGTAAAACGGGCATCTGTCGCAGTCGACGCAATCAAGATGGTGTGCTCATCAGCGAGGTATATGCCAAGCCTTGCTCGTTGGCCATCGATCCAATTGAGAAGAAGCCACTTTACCATTTTCATCCAGGCACCACATGTCTCTCCATCGCTTGTACAGGTTGCAATTTCCGTTGCTTAAACTGTCAGAATCACGAAATATCGCAGGTTTCGCCACAAGATGTGAACTACTACGAGCTGCAACCTGATGATGTGGTTGCACTTTGCCTTAAGCACCATTGTCCAGGCATCGCATATACCTACACAGAGCCACTTACTTATATCGAATACATTACTGATATAGCCCGCAAAGCCCACGAAGCCGGACTTTGGAACATATTGGTTACAGCAGGCTATGTGTGCCAAGAACCACTTAGCCACCTGCTACCCTATCTCGATGCTGCCAACGTAGATTTAAAATCGTTTAGCGATGAGATATACCAGCGTGTTAGTGGCGGCCATCTGCAACCTGTGCTCGACACCATTTTGGCTATGCGCGATGCTGGTGTTTGGATAGAGATAACAAACTTGGTTATTCCTGGCATCAACGATGATATGCAGATGATTAGAGAAATGTGCAAATGGCTGAAGAACAACGACTTATCCAAAGCCCCATTGCACTTCAGTCGATTCTTCCCTCGCTACAAAATGCAGAATATTCCCTCCACCCCTCGCCAAACACTATACGCCGCCAAACAAGTAGCCGTAGAAGAAGGCATCAAGCATGTATATTTGGGGAATATATAGCCTTAAGGCATGCCAAATAATCCTCCGATCCAACCACAATCCTTTTACTAGAGAACTACAGTCCTTTAACGGCAGGACTGCAATCATGCATAGGATGTCTTTTTGTAGATAAGGTTGACACCTAAAGTCACCTTTTATGAAAAGGAAGAAATTAGATCAGTATCAAAAGGCTCAGAATCGAGCTCTTAGTTACA
>ONAK01000035.1 GCA_900315765.1 uncultured Prevotella sp.
CTGGTGTACAACTCCGGCATCATGATGTAGCGATACTTGCCAGCATGAGTGCCAATCTTCTGCAACTTCTCTTGTGCTTTAACTTTCAGTGCCATAATTCTAGTTTTGTTTTTTTTTGTGTTGTTGTTAAAAAATATTACTTATCTCTCTCTTGTCATTTCGGGAATAGTTGAGGTCTCTTTTGCTATCGCACGTGGCGGATTTTCTTAGTGCACGTGGGAGAATCTTTTTCCTCGCGCGGGAGCATTCTCTCTATCTCTTATTGACAATGCAAAGGTACGAAGATAAAGTCTAACTAAAAAATTATTATCGAATTATTTCCGTTAAATGATATTAATAAAAATAGTGTATCACTTCATGGCCTACGAGCCGTAATTTCATGACCAGATAAACGTAATTTCATGGGCAACGAAGTGCCGCCGCGTGGAGGGCATAACAACATAACATGCATAACATGTCCGTACTCGAATGTGCATATTTTGGGCTGTAAGGGCGTATTATGATATTATATATATTATAATATATATAATATTAATATATAATATATTATTAATATTATCTTCTCCGCCGCACTTGTTGCTCCAATTAATTACTTCTCATTTTACAGATGTTATGTATGTTATGCATGGTATGCCAGGATTTCCTGCGCGGATGGTGAGAATAGCTGGTCCTGATTGTTTTGAATTTTCAGTGCTCTATAAGTTCAAAATGCTGATAGTCTTTACATGTGGTCCAGTCGCCGCCCCATTCGAATCCGGCCTCGGTGAAGAGGCGAAAGCAGAGGTCGTCATGATCAATCTTGTAGGGGAAATCCCAGTCGCGGTTACAATAGATTTCGGCTGTGGCGGGCTGAATGAAGAGTGTGCCATCATCGCGCTTTTTATAGTAAGGGTTGTAGAGCGTGTTGATGTCGATGGCCAGTCCACGGGCATGTTTCGACAGATTGGTGCTGCCTGAGATGGCGCGGTAGCAGAAGCACGATGAGTTGTTGTCGCGCATCTGTGTCTCGTCGTCAGCGTCGTATACATCGGGCAGCAGCATCCGCTGGATGGGGTATTTGGCGTCGAAGAGCTGGCGCAGGATGCGTGCCACGCGGTCGGCAATCACTTTGTTGCAAACCATCTCGCCGATGTGCATCTGATTGTCGTAGTCCCAGTGGAGGGCGCGGATATGGCGCAGGTCGTCGCGACCTATATGGGGATTCTCCTTGTAGGTCTTGCCCTGCATGCGCTGCCATACGCCATCGGGGATGGGTTCTGCAGCGAAACATTTATCAATGCCTCCGTAGGCAGTAACGGCTTTGGTGCTGACGATTTTCCCGGCCTGCCACTCGGTGAGGGGCGTGATGTCTGGTGGCGTGCTATTGTCGTTGTTGCTACAGGCATTTGTACAAAGCAAGAATGCTAAGACTGTCAAAAGTGTTAATAAATTTCGTTTCATAATTAATCGTTGTATTGAAATTGTTGAGTAGTTTCTCGTTCTAAATTTTTCTACTTGTTGGTTGCAAATATAGCCATTTTTTACAAATAATCCAAGATTAAAGCACTTTTTTTGAAAAAAACTTTTGTTTTGCTCTCTACTTTTTCGTATCTTTGCATCTGCAATACAAGAATAGGTGCAGATGAATAACGATATACTTACACAACTGAATGATAGTCAGCGCGTTGCGGTGGAATACTGTGATGGTGCCAGTCTGGTGATTGCGGGTGCCGGATCGGGTAAGACGCGTGTGCTTACTTATAAGATAGCTTGGCTGCTGCAGCAGGGAATGGCGCCTTGGCAGATACTGGCTCTGACCTTTACGAACAAGGCGGCGCGAGAGATGAAAGACCGTATAGGCCGACTGGTGGGCGCAGAGCAGGCCAGATACCTGCAGATGGGCACATTCCACAGCGTGTTTGCGCGCATACTGCGGGCGGAGGCTGACAAACTGGGTTATAACTCGAACTTTACCATCTACGACCAGACGGATGCGCGATCGCTGGTAAAGACTATCATCAAGGAGATGGGGCTGGACGACAAGGTGTATAAACCGTCGTCGGTGGCCGACCGTATATCGATGGCAAAGAACCACCTGCTGCTGCCGCAGGCGTATCAGCAGAGCTCGTGGGCTGCGGATGACGCCAGTCAGAAGCGACCTCAGGTGTCTAATATATATATAAGGTACGCGGAGCGATGCCGACAGGCTAATGCGATGGACTTTGACGACCTGCTGGTGCAGACGTGGATATTGCTTAAAAATCACGAGGATATTCGCCAGAAATACGTAGAAAAGTTCCATTTTGTGCTGGTGGATGAGTATCAGGATACTAACTACGCGCAGCAGCAGATAGTATATCTGCTTACAAAAGAGCGCCAGAAGGTGTGCGTGGTGGGCGACGATGCGCAGAGCATCTACAGTTTCCGAGGGGCTAACATCGACAATATCCTGAACTTCCAGAGCTTGTATAATGATGCTAAGCTGTTTAAACTGGAACAGAACTACCGTTCGACACAGCTGATAGTGCAGGCGGCCAACTCGCTCATCAGGCGTAATGAACGCCAGATTCCAAAGAATGTGTTCTCGAAAAACGAGCATGGCGAGCGCTTGCAGCTAAAGCCTGCCTACAGCGACAGGGAAGAGGCGATGATTGTGACGCAGGACATTAAGCGACTGAAAGCTAACGACCGTTGCAGCTGGAGCGACTTTGCCATTCTGTATCGTACGAACTCGCAGAGCCGAAGCTTTGAGGAACAGATGCGTAAAGACGGTATACCATACAGGATATACGGTGGTCTGAGCTTCTATCAGCGCAAAGAGATAAAGGATGTGATAGCCTACTTCCGACTGATAGCCAACCCTAACGATGAGGAGGCTTTTAAGCGCATCATCAACTATCCGGCGCGTGGCATTGGCGACACAACGGTGGGAAAAATCATAAAGACAGCGCAGCAGTACGGCGTGAGCTTATGGCAGGTGATTAAGGATCCCAGACTCTTCCCTATGGATGTGAGCAAGGGCACGATGACCAAGCTGCAGAACTTCCGCGAGCTGATTGAGGGCTGGATAGAGCGCCTGCAGACGGAAGATGCCTATGAGCTGGGTCATGATGTGATTATGAACTCGGGTATCAGCAAGGATATATACAGCGGACGAAATCCTGAGGACCTTTCGCGACAGGAGAACCTGGAGGAGTTTCTGAGTGGTATGCAGGACTTTGTGGAGAGTCGCAGAGAGGAGGATATGGGCGATGAGGTTTATCTGCCTGATTTCCTGCAAGAGGTGGCGCTGCTGACCGATCTGGACAGCGACGATGACGACTCGCACTCGGACGGAACGGATGCCAGCCAGAACAAGAACGACAAGGTGGTGCTGATGACGATACATGCAGCAAAAGGTCTGGAGTTTCCAACGGTTTTTGTGGTGGGACTGGAGGAGAATATCTTCCCATCGCCTATGTGTACCAACTCTATGCGAGAGCTTGAAGAGGAGCGCCGACTGCTGTATGTGGCTATCACGCGTGCTGAGAAACACTGTATACTGACGTGTGCGCAGAACCGATTCCGCTATGGCAGAATGGAGTATGACACTCCTTCGCGTTTCATTCGCGATATCGACCCAGAGTTGCTGGAGGTTCACGGCGAAGCGGGTGGGGCAGACAGCAGAAAGCCATACAACCGCTACGATGGTGGCGCCTATGGTACTGGTAACACCTACGGAGGTAACAGGAGCCGATATCAGAGCGAGGGCCCTGAGTGGATGCAGAATCCAAGGCCTGTGGCTACGCAGTTCAGAGCTGATCCGAAGCCTCGTGCTGTGGCGCCACGACAGCCAGAGAAACCTGTTGACCCGTTTGGACCGAACTTCAAGCGCGTGTATAATGCTGTGGCACCGCGACCGATGGCCTCAGCTCCGAGTGCCAGCGAGCTGCATGAAGGGGCAAGGATAGAGCATCAGCGCTTTGGGGTGGGCACTGTAACACGCATAGAAGGTACGGGCGAGAATACCAAGGCCACCGTTGAATTCCGCAATGCAGGAACGAAACAGCTGCTGCTTAAGTTCGCGAAATTTAAGATAATAGGATAAAAAGAATTAGAGCGCCCAATCTTCTGGGCGCTCTATATTTCTGGGTTTTGCCTTGGGCAGATGTTTCTTTTTTCGGAGCCAGGCTGCTTTGCGAGCCTCGTAATCATCGTAATGTTTCTCTAAAAATCCATCAGCCATAAGCCTAAATGTTAATCGTTGAATTTAGCGTATATCACCTTCACCTCTATAGGATTATCGGCGCCACCTATAAGCTTGGTGCTCGACAGTCCCAGCTGGTTGCCAATAGCCGATACGGTGCTGGTTGTATTGCCGTAATAGTCGCTGCTGTACTTGAGTGTGGTTGAAACAGGTACCAGCACAACCTTATTCCAGTTAGGATGATTTGCCACCCAGTTGGGGTCGCTTCTCAGTCCCTCGGCCTTCTTCTGGACCATCAGGGTAATAATATTACCGATACTGCTGAATGAGTAGGTGTTGGTAGAGCTCAGCGAAGCCATAAACGAACTCTTGTAGTCGTACATCGTCTTGTTTTCGAAGAATGAGTACAAGCTGTCTTTATGTACCATCAATATATTGGATGGCGTGTTAAGCTGATAGAGACTGTTCTCTTCGCTGTGCTGACGCAAGAAGTTGACGCTTACCGAAAGCAGAGAATCGTTAGTGTGAGCCTGCGAAATCTCGTCAACAGGCAGTGTTACCTCGGTGAAGATGCCTGCTGGCGACTTGAGGTAAGTGCAACTGTTGTCGTTAATCAGCTGCTCGAGCGCTTTGCGGTCGTTAACAATATGTGCAGTCTTCAATACCTCGGGCGTTGAAGCCAGATATACTGATGAGTAAGCCGTAGTGTCGGAAGGTGTGAGGAAACTGTAGAACATCTGGATATGAATCTCCATGATGTTTGCCATCACGCCCAGACCGTCGGTAATCTCAAAGTTGAATCCGGGGCACACATTGTGTACAAATCGATAAGAGTTTGTGAAATACTCTGGATGCTCGTAGTAGGTGCGCATCACGTAAGTTCCGTAGTTGTTGTATGTACGGCCGTCTTTGGCGGTATATGGAACATTCATTGGAACCAGGATGCGGTCGTAATAGCCGCTATCGCTCGATGTGCCCTGATAGGGGATGTTGTGCTGCAGGCTCCACAGGTTGCCGTCGGTGAGCTTCAGGTCTCTTATAGAGAACATCTTATTGATTTTCAGTCCGTCGTTACGGATGTATCCGTTCTTCTTGAGATCGAAATTGCTGTAGTGGGTGTACTTGTCGTCGATAGGCGCATTCAGCTCGGATACGCGCATCTTCATAGCAGAAAGTGTGTCGCCGTATGACTTGGCATATTTCACAAACAATGAGATATAGCATGAGTCGGCCACAACTTTTCCGTCGATCTTGCTGAGTATTCTGTCTTCGCTGGGCAGGCTGAAACCTTCAATCATATTAAACTGGGCCATAAGGTCGCTCTTTACATATGTTTGGGTTTCGGGATCCTTTACCATTCCGAAATAACAATCTGAATTATGCGAGTAAACAGAATCGGCCAATATCGATCTTGAGGTAGCATTGTAGACACCTGTTGAGAATATCAGCCTATCGGTATCGTTGGTGATAGATGAGCCGATAGTGTCGGTATCCTCGGTACAAGCATTCAGCGCCATTGCTGTTACTGCAATCGCTGTTAACAATCTTAGTTTCATGTATTAATATCTTAGTTCAAATACTTATTCGGCCTCGTTTGGGTAGAGCGACTCGTAGAATGTCTCGTAGGCATCGGCAAAGTCCTCATGATATCCCAGCAAAGGTATGTTCTTAGCTGCTGTATAGTCGAGCAACTGCTTGTCGACATCAGGCGCAGCCTGGATAACACCGTCGCTATAATCGATTGCCAGCTTGTTGAGTTCGTCGAAGTCAAACTTGTCCTTATAGTCGCCCAGCAATGATGCCTTAGCATCGCGGAACTCCAGGAACTGCTTGAAATCATCGCCGAAATCCTTCTGGATAGTCTTGTTATAAAGCGATGTTACAACCTTTGTCTCTGCAAACGATGGTTCGTCGCGATAGGCGGTCTTAACGTAGAAAGGCACAACGCCGCTCATCCAACCCTGACAGTGGATGATATCGGGTACCCAGCGCAGTTTCTTAACCGTCTCAAGCACACCACGTGCAAAGAATATAGCTCGTTCGCCATTATCGTCATACTCAACACCAGATTCGTCGCACTCAATGAGCCGCTTGCCAAAGTAATCATCGTTGTCGATGAAATACACCTGCACGCGAGCTGACTGGATGGATGCCACCTTGATAATCAAAGGGTGATCGGTGTCGTTAATGATAAGGTTCATACCCGAGAGTCGAATGACTTCGTGCAACTGACCGCGGCGCTCATTAATATTACCCCACTTAGGCATGAAGGTACGAATCTCGTGACTACGCTCCTGCATAACCTTTGGAAGCTCTTTTCCCATGAGCGACAGTGAATTGTCGGGGACGTAAGGAGTGATCTCCTGATTGATGAATAATATCTTCTTTTTAGCCATCTTGGATGAATTTACCATGCAAAGGTACTAATAATTTTGCACAAAATCGCGATTCTGTGCTCGTTTTTAGCAAAAAGTGACATTTTTAGGCCCGTTTTTTAGTTTATTTTTGCCTTTTTGTATTTAAATAAGGTGTAAAAACGCACTTATACGTATTTTTTGATGAGTTCAACAAAACGGTTGCCATACTTGCCCTTTTTGTGTTCGCCAATGCCTGCTATGTTGCCAAACTGTTCAAGCGAGGTGGGTTTGATGGTGGCCAGAGAGTGGAGCACCTTGTCGCTGAAAACGATGTAGGGTGGGAATCCTTCTTCTTCGGCACAGATCTTTCGGAGTTGACGTAAGGCCTCGAACAGTTTCGAGTCTTCGATGCCAGTGGTGGGTGGTAGTCCGGGAATGGTAATGGTGGGTATCTCCAGACGCAGTTTGGGCTTCTTCTTGATTTCTTCCTTGACGCTGTGGTCAATCACGCATAATTCGGCCGTTTTCCTGCCGTAGAGCACATCGTTACCAATCTCGGTTACTTTTACCTTATTATCATCATTATAGGCTATCTCTATGAATCCCATCTGCAGCATCTGAAGCAGATAGTCCTGCCAGTCGTTCAGACTCAATTCGCGCCCCACGCCGAATGTCTTCAGTTTGTCGAAGCCATTGCGGACGACGCCTGGCGAGCGCATGCCCTTAAGAATCTCGATAATGGTAGAGACTCTTATTGCCTCGTTGGCACGTTTGGCTGCACTCAGGGCCATCTGGACGTATTTCGTACCATCGAAGCGTCGTGGCGGATTCTCGCAGATGTCGCAGTTGTCGCAGTCGTGGTCGGTCTGCTCGCTAAAGTAGTTGAGCAGTATTCTGCGCCTGCACACACTCGATTCGGCATATTCCTGCATGCGTTTCAGCTTGCTCATATTTACATCCTGCTGACCGCTTTGGCGCGCAAACTCGGTGAGCTGGATGATATCAGCCAGTGAATAGAATAATACGGTGTCGGCAGGAGCACCATCGCGGCCGGCACGACCTATCTCCTGATAGAAACTCTCGATGCTTTTGGGCATGTTGAAGTGTATCACCCAGCGCACATTGCTTTTATCTATACCCATTCCGAAGGCAATGGTGGCGCAAACCACCAGCAGCTGGTCGTTCTTGAACTGTTCCTGCGTCAGACTGCGTTCGGAATTAGAGAGTCCTGCATGATATGCTGCTGCATTGATGCCCTTCTTGCGCAGGTCGGCAGCAACCTTCTCGGTGGTTTTACGACTCAGGCAGTATATGATGCCTGCATCGTGAGGGCGCGCTTTGATGAAGTTGAGGATAAAGTGCATCTTCTCGGCACTTTTATAGCCTCTTTTTACCGACAGACTGAGGTTGGGGCGGTCGAAACTGGATATAAACTCACGCGCATTCCTTAACTTCAACTGTTCGATGATGTCGTGGCGTGTGATCTTGTCGGCGGTGGCTGTTAGTGCCATCATCGGAACATTCGGAAATTTTTCGCGGAGAATGCCCAGTTGTGCGTATTCCGGACGGAAATCGTGGCCCCACTGACTGATGCAGTGAGCCTCATCGATGGCAAACAGCGATATGTTGATGTTCTTGAGCAGATAATCCATCTCGGCCATCACTTTTTCTGGGGATATGTATAGCAGTTTTATCTGTCCGGCCATGCATTTACGGCGAATCACGGTATCGGCTGTAACGTCGTTGCCGCTGTTCAGTGCCTCGGCTTCGATGCCGTTTGAACGAAGTGCTTCAACCTGGTCTTTCATCAGACTGATTAATGGCGAAATGACTATCGTAATTCCTGACATTGTGAGTGCAGGAATCTGGTAGCAGATACTCTTTCCGCCACCTGTAGGCATCAGCACCAGGGCGTCATTACCTGCAATGACATGCTTAATGATTTCTTCTTGGTTCTGGCGGAATGAATTGTATCCGAAATATTGTCGTAAAACGCTAAAAATATCCATAAATATCTAAATTTTGTGCAAAGGTACTACATTTTTTACAAATTTTCTTCTAAAACCCTTGCTAATTCAAAAAATCTTTCTAATTTTGCACATCATTAAAATTTAGCAAACTCAAATGGCAAAGTACAACATTACAGAAAAAAAGGAAAAAGAAGCAGCTTACAGAAGTTTGGTAAGCCCCAAGATGATGGATGAAATGCAGGAAAAAATCATGAACATCATCGTGATGCAGAAGAAGTATCGTGACAAGGATTTCTCTGCAAAGAGATTGGCAGAAGAATTAGGCACTAATACCCGTTATATTTCGGCTGTCGTTAATGTACGATTCCATATGAATTACACATCATTTGTTAATAAGTACAGAATTGACGAGGCTATGACTATCCTTGTTGACAAGCGTTTTCAGGATTTACGTATGGAAGAGGTAAGTGATATGGTAGGTTTTGCTAACCGTCAGTCGTTCTATGCATCTTTCTACAGAGTTATGGGTATGACACCACGTGATTATCGCATGCAGCACTTGATGCAGCATCCTTCGATGAAGAAGAGCGAGTCAAAGCGTGGCCGCAAATCAAAGACTGAAAAGAAAACAGAGAAGAAGTAATCAGTGGAATTTAACTATCAGAACGAGCGTTTTGCTGACTTGCAAATGCTCAGATATCGTTTGAACGGCTTTGAAAAGCTTTCGTTGCAGCAGAAGACATTAGTTTATTATCTCTCGAAAGCAACATTGTTTGGACGAGATATTACATTTGATCAGTTTGGAAAATACAACCTCCGCATCCGTAAGATGTTGGAGGTTGTATATGTTGATATGAACATATCGCACGATACCAGCGAGTTTAAGGCACTTGAGGTGTATCTTAAGCGTGTGTGGTTTTCAAGCGGTATACACCATCACTACGGATGTGAGAAATTCAAGCCGGGCTTCACTGCCGAATATCTTCGCGATGCCCTGCATAGGGTGGAAGCAGGTAAACTGCCGTTGAAATCGGGCGAATCCATCGATGATATGTGTGACGAGCTCTTTCCGGTTATCTTCGATGAAACCGTGATGTCTAAGCGTGTTAATCAGGCTGATGGCGAGGATCTGCTGGTAACCTCGGCCTGCAACTTTTATGATGGCGTGACTCAGGCTGAAGCCGAGGCTTTTTACGATAGTATGAAGCAATCGGAGGCTCATCCAGATACACCGCCTTCGTACGGCTTGAACTCAACGCTTGTAAAAGAGAACGGAGAGGTGAAGGAACTGGTATGGAAGGCAGGTGGAAAATATTCTAACGCTATACACCATATTATATATTGGTTGGAGAAAGCGCTTGAAGTAGCAGAAAACGAGCAGCAGAAGAAGGTGATTTCTGAGCTTATAACTTACTATAAGACAGGCGATTTGCAGACATTCAATAAATATTGTGTTGAATGGTTGAAAGAGCACAATTCTGCTATCGACTTTATTAATGGATTCATCGAGGTGTATGGCGATCCTCTGGGGCTGAAAGGCTCGTGGGAAGGACTTGTGGAATACATCGACGAGGAAGCAACACACCGTACACAGACTATTAGCAACAATGCGCAGTGGTTCGAGGATCACTCGCCTGTAGACCCTCGTTTCCGCAAGCCTGTGGTGAAAGGTGTTTCGGCCAATGTCATCTGTGCAGCTATGCTGGGTGGTGATGAATATCCGGCAACAGCCATCGGTATTAATCTTCCAAATGCCGATTGGATCAGGGCTCAGTACGGTAGCAAGAGTATTACCATCAGCAATATAACCGATGCCTATAACAAAGCATCGCGTGGCAGTGGTTTCAAGGAGGAGTTTGTGGTTGATAATGAAACACTCGATGTGATAGAAAAGTATGGCGATGTTTGCGATGACCTTCATACCGATCTGCATGAGTGTCTGGGGCACGGTAGTGGTCAGCTCCTGCCTGGCGTTGATCCCGACTCGCTGAAAGCCTACAGCAGTACGATAGAGGAGGCCAGAGCCGATTTGTTCGGACTGTATTACATAGCCGATCCCAAGTTGATAGAACTCGGACTTGTGCCCGATGAAAAGGCTTATCAGTCGCAGTATTACACCTATATGATGAATGGCTTGATGACTCAGCTTATCCGTATCACTCCAGGCAATCAGATTGAAGAGGCTCACATGCGTAACCGTGCGCTTATAGCTCACTGGTGTTATGAGAACGGCGACGCTATTAAAATGGTAAAGCGCGATGGTAAGACATACGTTGAAATCGCCGATTATCCCAAGCTTCGTTCTCTGATAGCCCGATTACTTGCTGAGATTCAGCGCATAAAGAGTGAAGGCGACTATGAGGCAGCAAGAGACTTGGTGGAGCGTTATGCAGTAAAGGTGGATGCTGATTTGCATGCAGAAGTGCTGGAACGCTATAAGCGTTTGAATCTTGCGCCATACAAAGGGTTTATAAATCCTCAGTTGTTGCCTGTTTACAACGATAACGATGAAATCTGCGATATTCAGGTTTACTATGGTGAGAGCTATGCCCACCAGATGCTGCGTTACAGCGCTGAATATGGTACGCTGATATAATTGAACATTGAATGGATATTAAGGAACAGATAAAAGAGATAAAGCAATCATTCCGCCTGATGATGGACGGAATGGTTGCTGCATCTATGCGCAATAAAGGCGTAGACTATAAGCTGAACTGGGGAGCGACGTTGCCCCGATTGAAAGCAAAAGCTGAAGAAATAGGGCAGAATTACGATCTTGCCATCGCTCTCTGGAAAGAAAATGTGCGTGAGTGTAAGATTCTGGCAACCATGCTTATGCCTGCAGATAAGATGTTGCCGGAAGTGGTGGATATCTGGATGGAACAGACCGATTGTCAGGAGATAGCCGAACAGGCCACATTCAATCTTTATCAGTATCTGCCTTATGCTCCAGAAAAGGCTTATACCTGGATGGCATCGGATAAAGAACTCTATCAGCTTTGCGGTTTTCATATTCTGTCGCGTTTGTTTATGAACCATCAGGAGCCCAACGAACGTGGCATCAACGAATTTGTTGATCAGGCTTTGGCTGCACTTCAGGGAGATAGCTTGATGGTGAAAAAAGCTGCGATGAATGCTGTTATGCGTTTTGCTGAACTTGGATTAGTATACGAAAGACTTGCAAAAAGTGCATTAAAACGTGCTAATTTGGATTTTTTATAAAGAATGTTTCTTTTATCTGATGGAAAATGTGTACCTTTGTGCGGTTTTCGTGAAATAATCAGATGAAAGAAAGTGTTATTTCTGCTGTAGAAAGGCTTCTGGATAACTATCTTGAGATGAACAATCATCGCAAGACGCCTGAACGATACACCATTCTTAGAGCCATTTACAGCATTCACGGACACTTTACCATCGATGAACTGAAAGCCCGATTGGATAAGGAAATGGATTTTCCTGTGAGCAGAGCAACGTTATATAACACGCTTAATCTGTTTTTGTCGCTCAGGCTTGTTATCAGGCATCGTTTCCAAGGCTCAACAAAATACGAAGCGTGTTACGATAACCAGAGTCATTGCCATCAGATATGTTCTGTGTGCGGAAAGGTGACTGAGATAAAATCGCCTGAAATCATAGCTGCCGTTGAGAACCTGCCCCTAAAACGATTCAGAAAAGACGGCTTTACGCTTTATATTTATGGTGTTTGCAGCTCATGCCAATTGAAGATGTCCAAACGTAAAAATACAACTAGAAAGAAAAGTAATAACAAGAATACAGCAGAAAAATGAACAAAGGAAAAGTTGATGTCCTGCTCGGTTTGCAGTGGGGCGATGAAGGAAAAGGTAAGGTGGTTGACGTGTTAACCCCAAAGTACGATGTGGTAGCCCGTTTCCAGGGTGGTCCTAATGCTGGTCATACGCTTGAGTTCGAGGGCCAGAAGTATGTACTTCGCTCTATTCCATCTGGTATTTTCCAGGGCGACAAGGTTAACATTATCGGTAATGGTGTTGTTTTGGCTCCAGACCTCTTTATGGACGAGGCCAAAGCTCTTGAGGCAAGCGGGCACGAGCTTCGTAGTCGTCTGCATATCTCGAAAAAGGCTCATCTCATCATGCCAACCCATCGCATTCTCGATGCTGCATACGAGGCTCAGAAGGGTAAGAATAAGGTTGGTACAACAGGTAAGGGTATCGGTCCTACTTATACCGATAAAGTTAGTCGTAACGGTCTGCGTGTTGGCGACATCCTTGAGAACTTCGAGGAGAAGTACGCTAAGGCAAAGGCTCGCCATGAGGCTATCCTGAAGTCGCTCAACTTCGAATACGATATCACTGAGGTAGAGAAGAAGTGGCTTGAGGGTGTAGAATACCTCCGTCAGTTCCCAATCGTTGATTCTGAGCACGAGCTCAACAATCTGCTTAAGAGCGGTAAGAGTGTTCTTTGCGAGGGCGCACAGGGCACAATGCTCGATGTTGACTTTGGTTCATACCCATTCGTAACATCTTCGAACACTATCTGCGCAGGTGCTTGTACCGGTCTTGGTATCGGTCCAAACAAGATTGGTGATGTTTATGGAATCATGAAGGCTTACTGCACACGTGTAGGTGCAGGTCCTTTCCCAACAGAACTTTTCGATGAAACCGGTAAAAAGATTCGTGACTTGGGGCATGAGTATGGTGCTGTAACAGGTCGTGAGCGTCGTTGTGGCTGGATTGACCTTGTTGCCCTGAAGTATTCAATCATGGTAAACGGTGTTACCCAACTTATTATGATGAAGAGCGACGTACTCGATGGATTCGATACTATTAAGGCTTGTGTGGCTTATAAGCAAAACGGGCAGGAGATAGATTACTTCCCATATAACATCGAAGAGGGTATCGAGCCTGTTTATCAGGAACTGCCAGGATGGAAAACAGATATGACTAAGTTTACCAGCGAGGATCAGTTCCCTAAGGAGTTCTGTGATTATATCTCATTCTTAGAGAAGCAGTTAGAGACTCCTATTAAAATTATTTCTATCGGTCCTGATCGTGACCAGACAATTGTAAGAAAGTAATAATGGCACAGAAACCAAGTATACCCAAAGGAACCCGCGACTTCTCGCCAATGGAGATGGCGAAGCGCAATTATATTTTTGATACTATCAAGCAGGTTTACCAGCTTTATGGCTTCCAGCAGATAGAAACTCCAGCTATGGAAACCCTCGGCACTCTGATGGGAAAATATGGCGAGGAGGGTGATAAGTTGCTGTTCAAGGTGCTTAACTCAGGCGACTACCTCTCGAAGGTTACACCCGAGGAACTTGCTGAGCGCAATTCTCTTCGTCTGGCTGCTAAACTTTGTGAGAAAGGACTACGTTATGATCTTACTGTTCCCTTTGCACGTTATGTGGTGATGCATCGTGAGGAACTGCAGTTGCCATTTAAACGCTATCAGATGCAGCCAGTATGGCGCGCTGACCGTCCACAGAAGGGGCGCTATCGCGAGTTCTGGCAGTTTGATGGTGATATTGTAGGTTCTGACTCATTGCTTAACGAGGTTGAGCTGATGCAGATTATTGATACTGTATTTACTCGTTTTGGAGTAAGGGTTCAGATAAAAATCAATAACCGCAAGATTCTTACTGGTATTGCAGAAGTCATAGGCGCTGCAGAGAAAATCGTAGATATTACTGTAGCTATCGATAAGCTTGACAAAATCGGACTCGAAAATGTTAATCAGGAGCTTCGCGAGGACGGGCTCTCTGATGAGCAGATTGAGAAGCTTCAGCCTATTATCTCGCTCGAGGGCACCAACGATGAGAAGTTGAATATTATTGCAGAGGTTCTGGCTACCAGTGAGACAGGACTGAAGGGAGTAGAAGAGACCCGATTCATCCTTGATACTCTGAAGACACTTGGACTCAAGAATGAGATTCAGCTTGACCTTACTCTGGCTCGCGGTCTGAACTATTACACAGGTGCTATCTTTGAGGTTAAGGCACTCGATGTTCAGATTGGCTCAATTACCGGTGGTGGTCGTTACGACAACCTTACTGGTATTTTTGGCATGCCTGGTATTTCGGGTGTTGGAATCTCGTTTGGCGTCGATCGTATCTTTGATGTACTCAATGCGCTTGACTGCTATCCAAAGGATGCTACCAACGGCACACAGCTGCTGTTCATCAACTTTGGTGATAAAGAGACTGCTTACTGTCTGCCTGCTGTGGCTAAGGCTCGTGAAGCTGGCATTCGTACCGAAATATTCCCTGATGCAACCAAGATGAAAAAGCAGATGTCGTATGCTAATGCTAAGCAGATTCCATTTGTTGCTCTGGCTGGTGAAAATGAGATGTCGGAGGGGAAACTTACTCTTAAAAACATGGAGAGTGGTGAGCAGAGTCTCGTAACTATCGATGAGATAATAAAGACAATCAATTGCATGTAATAGCGCAAATTTGCGAAAAGATAAAATAAATCCTGCAAAATATTTGTGGGATTTATTTTTTATTCATATATTTGCAAACGGAAGTATTGTAGTTTACTATTTACTAACGTATATTATTCACATTATTAATAACTAAACAAATATTGAATTATGACAAAGAAATTTATTTGCGCTGTTTGTGGTTACATCCACGAGGGTGACTCAGCTCCTGAGAAGTGTCCAATCTGTAAGGCTCCTGCTTCTAAGTTCTCTGAGCTTAAGGAAGATGGAGATGTAACTTATGCTACAGTTCATCGTATTGGCGATGGTAAGCCCGAGGGCGTATCTGAGGAAATGATTAACGATCTCCGTGCTCACTTCAACGGTGAGTGTGGTGAGGTTGGTATGTATCTGGCTATGGCTCGTCAGGCTGATCGTGAGGGTTATCCTGAGATTGCAGAGGCTTTCAAGCGTTATGCTTTCGAGGAGGCCGATCATGCATCGCGTTTTGCAGAATTGCTGGGCGAGTGCGTATGGGATACAAAGACAAACCTTGAGAAGCGTGCTGCTGCTGAGGCTGGTGCGTGCGAGGATAAGTTCCGTATTGCAAAGAACGCTAAGGCTGCTGGTTTCGATGCTATCCACGACACCGTTCACGAGATGGCTAAGGACGAGGCTCGTCATGGTGCAGGCTTTGCCGGACTGCTTAAGCGCTACTTTGGTAAGTAATTACACAATAAATATAATAATAATCCGTTTTATCAATAAGATGAAACGGATTTTATTTTTTCTTTTCGTTGTAGCCTTAGTTGTGGCTTGTGCTGATGATGACTCATTTTCAGCATCTTCTGGCTTGCGTCTTGATTTCCCATCAGATACAGTAAAGTTAGACACCGTGTTTAGTCGTACCTCATCGTCTACCTACTCATTTTGGGTTCATAATCGAAACGATGATGGTGTTCGCTTGAAGAGTGTGTATTTGAAGAAAGGTAACCAGACTGGTTTCCGCGTTAATGTAGATGGTATATATCTTGACAATTCAAACGGTTCGCAAACCAACGATGTAGAGATACGCAAGCAGGATAGTATATTGGTGTTTGTTGAAATTACGCCACTCGATACCTATCAAAACAATCCGGAATCAATTACAGACTTTCTGGTTTTCTCGTTAGAGAGTGGAATAGAGCAGCGTGTTTGTCTGCAGGCCTGGGCATGGGATGCTGTTAGGTTGTACTCACCTATAATCGAAAAAGACTCTGTTATAGAGTCAGATAAGCCTTTGCTCGTTTATGGTGATTTTGTAGTGAATGAAGGGGTTAAACTTACCATTCGCAATACTACACTTTATTTCCATGATGGTGCAGGGCTTGATGTTCGTGGCACCTTGCTTACAGAAAATTGTACAATGCGTGGAGATCGCTTAGACCGTATGTTCACATATCTGCCTTACGATCGTCTGTCGGGACAATGGCGAGGTGTAAGATTCTATGATACTTCAGATGGTAATATATTGAATAACACCCAGATAAGAAACTCTTGCCAGGGGCTGGTGTGTGATTCGGCTGCAATAGATTCTGTAAATTATCGTCTTCAGCTTAAGCATTGTGTGGTACATAACTCTCAGGGCGATGGCATGAATGTTACCAATGCTCATGTTCGCTTGGAGTATTGTCAGCTTTCAAACGCTATGGGGCATTGTCTGGCTGTTAATGGCGGTATCGTTGAAATAGAGAATTGCACGCTTGCACAATTCTATCCTTTCGTTGGTGGGCGTGGGGCTGCACTATACTTTACTAATCAATTTGCCCCGCTATACAATATTGTTTGTAGTGGGTCGATTCTTACTGGCTATGATGACGATGTTGTTATGGGATATATGACACCTGCTGAACAACCATTTAACTATTCATTTGATAATTGCTTGTTACGCACACCTGTTGTGGCCGATGAACCTCAGCATTTCAGCAACATCATCTGGGAGTCGCCTAAGGATTCTATTCAAGGAAAAGACAATTTTATCAAGATTGATGAAGACAACCTTGAATATGATTTCCATCTCGATTCTATATCGCCTGCTGTAGGATTGGGTTGTTATCGTTGAAACTCTGAAAACGTGAGTGGCATCAGCTTTCTGATTCCATCAATAACGTATACGTATTTCTTTCCATATAGCAGTATGCGCATTGGCGCATTGGCACGTGTTTCTGTTTCTACCATAACTTGTCTGCATGAGCCACAGGGAGGAACAGGCTCGTCTTCCAATTCACCATGGGTGCCTCTTGCTGCAATAGCCAACATTCTTACGGGAACATCGGGATATTGGACTCCTGCGGCAAATAACGCTGTACGTTCAGCGCATAATCCTGATGGATAGGCCGCATTCTCTTGATTGCAGCCAATTATTTCTTCACCATTATCCAGTCTTACTGCTGCACCTACGTGGAATTTTGAGTAGGGTGCATAACTACGGCTTGTAGCCTCGATTGCTAATTCAATCAGGTGTTTTTCTTCGGCACTCAGTTCGTCCATATTACACACCTTAATAACCGACTTCAGCTCCAGTTCCCTCATAAAATGCTATATTTTTTGGCAAAATTACAAATAATTCAAGAGAAATCATTACTTTTGCAGAAATAATTCGCAAAAAGATGAGAAAATACTTCCTTTTCATTGTTTTTTCGTTCTCTTTATCTGCCTTCTCACAGATAAAATGGAATCAAGCATATCAACTCTATGTAGATCAATATAAGGATATTGCCATTGAGCAGATGCAGAAATATCGTATTCCTGCATCAATTACCTTGGCTCAAGGACTGCTTGAGAGTGGGGCAGGTCGCAGTGAGCTTACACGCACCAGCAATAACCACTTTGGCATTAAGTGTAACAATGGATGGACTGGGCGTCGGGCCTATCACGATGACGATCAGCGCAATGATTGTTTCCGAGTGTACGATTCTGCATACGACTCTTATGAAGATCATTCAAAGTTTCTGGCTGCAAATCAGCGTTACAGTTCGCTGTTTCGGCTGAAAACAACAGATTATAAAGGTTGGGCCAGAGGCTTAAAGGCGGCTGGCTATGCTACAAATCCTGTTTATGCAGAGAAGTTGATTGAGATTATTCAGCTATACAAACTCTATCAGTATGATAGCGCTAAGGGCTACGATCGTTTTATGGCTCAGCGCACCAAGGATCATGAGGTCGGTGGAGCATCACTGCATACCATCAAGATATTTAATAAGAACTATTATTTGATAGCTCGTCGTGGCGATACTTTCAAGTCTATTGGTCAGGAGGTCGGCATCAGCTATCGCAAGATAGCCAAGTATAATGAGCGTCATCGCAAAGATCATTTGGACGAGGGGGAGATTGTATGGCTAAAGAAAAAGCAGCGCAAGGCTCCAAAGAATTACAAGGGCCGACTGCATTATGTTCGCCAGGGCGAGTCGATGTACACCATTGCCCAGCAGTATGGTATACGTATAAAGAATCTGTATAAGATGAATAAATTGTCGCCCGATTATCAGATTAAGGTTGGCGATGCTTTAAGACTTAGATAAAAAGAATGGGGGGAGAGCGGAATACGGGAATCGAACCCGCCTCCCAGGCTTGGGAAGCCCGTGCACTACCGATGTGCTAATTCCGCAATAATAAAATGAACTCTGATATTTTTGAATAGGAGAGCCGATAGCCGGACTCGAACCGGCGACCCACGCATTACGAATGCGTTGCTCTACCAACTGAGCCATATCGGCAGGTCTCCTTTAGCGGGTGCAAAAGTACTCATTTTATTTTGTACGTGCAAATTTTTAGGTCATTATTTTCTTTAGAAGTGCGTTTTTCTTCTTATGTTTGGTTGGTTGAAAGAATCTTCTGGTTGGCTGAAAGTTATGCATCCTTCACTGAAACATGCTTTCTGAAGATTAAACTTGATGTACAGATGTACGTCAAAAAGATAGTTGCAACAATGAGAATAATAACTTGAATTATAAACAATTAAACAAAAAAGAAACAATGAAAAAGATGATTTTAACAATGATGGTTGCCTTGCTGGTTGGTACATCAGCTATGGCTCAGGATTCCCAGAACGAACCTCGTCATCGTGGTAAACTCGACAAGACTGAAATGATCAAGCATCGTACTGATAAGCTTGTTAGTCGTTACAAACTTGATGAAAAGCAGGCCAAGAAATTGCTGGAGCTTAATACTAAGTATGCTGATAAGATGATGCCACATGGCCATCGCCATCATGGTCGTCATGGTGCAGGTCGTCCACCAATGCCACCAAAGGATGACAAGCTTCAACGCCGCGAACCACCTAAAGACGGAGGTAAAATGAAGGAACGTCGTAAGGAGATGGAATCAACGATGAAGGCCTATGATTCTGAGCTCAAGAAAATAATGACTGACGATCAGTATAAGAGCTATCAGGACGATCAAAAGAAAATGCGTGAGAAGCATCATGGTCCACGCAGTATAGAGTAAATGAAAAATAAGTAGCCAACCGGCTACTTATTTTTCTTTGGAGTGTTTTCTTCTATCTTCTTAAGATAATAGTCTTTAAAATCATTCCACTTATAGTATGGCCAGTTGTCGGTAGCCAGAGGCATGTGAGCCTCGCGTTCGTTAAACAGAACTTTCAGCAGAATGTCGCCCTGCTTACCTTTCTTTGGACGGTAGAAGATGAACTGGACATTACTTCCTGTTGGGATTAGATAATATGTACGGAATGAATTTTCGAGTTCGTCAAGATTATCAACCTGTACAGCAGCTCCATCAAGATCAAGCATACATACCAAAGGCAGGACTACGGTGTCGTGACCGAATCGCAATGAAGCCTGAACTTGCGTAATGGTGTCGGCTGTTTCAATGATGTTCTTCAGCAGATTCTTTTGATTCCACTGCATGCGACCACCTGTTTGTGGAGCGTTACTGTAAAGCAGATACCAATACAGGTTGTTGCTACGCCATAGGTCGCGCAGTTCTTCTGGAGTAAACAGTTCCAACAATGTTGCATCGCCATCATGGCTCTGCATGTTAAGTGCAATATCGGCGATCTTACTCATCAGCTGTCCTGTTGTAACATTCAGGTATACCCAGTGCTGGTCGTTAAACAACTGCTGCATAAGTCTTTCTGGGTGTTTAAGGCTGTCACTCATCTGCTGCTGTTTCTGCATAGCCTTCATCATGTCGGGACGAAACATGCCGCCACCTTCACCGCGTGGTGCAGAGTAGTTCATATATACCATATCGGCCTTGCTGGCATCGTTGTATATTTTTGCTGATGGGTTGGCTGCCTGCAGTTCTTCACACTCTGCCATCATCGATATGATTGCACGGATGGATGTTGTAGATACCGAGTGTATGGGTAGGTTGGGGCTTTTAAAGATCTCTGGGAAATTCTGGATCATACGCTTGGCTATACCATGATGCTGGCGCTGTCCTGTAGCAGTCAGATCTCCCAGGCGGTCCTTAGTAGTCTTCTGCATCGAATCGAGTTTTGCCAATACCTTATCACCCAATGGCGTGAGTTTTCCTGCAAACTTAGCCTGACGCAAAGTCTTAACAGGCATGGCGTAATCGTTCTCCTCAAGCAGATAGCGTGCACCGTGTCGGCCATAGTGAGAAAAATAGTAGGGCTCGTAACCCTTGGGAGTAGGGGTTAGGGCAGTACGAGGCAGGTGATCATAGTCTGTCATATTGCCTGCTGCCAAAAACTTGTCGGCAGTTATTTCTTCAAGTGCCGACTTACCTGTAAAACGTTGGACCTGTGACTGAACAGTCACAGTACTTGCCAATAATAGGCATGTTAGAATTTTCTTCATAAAACGGTTAATGCAATAATTGTTGATTGATGATAATAATTACTTTGCAAAAGTAACAAAATATTTTATAATCCACAAGGTTTTATATATTTTTATGTAATTTTGTAGCCGAAATGTGAGCAAGTGCTTTGACTATTACATCAGATAATAAATAATTATGTGCTATGGCTGAAAATTCAGGCAAATCTATATTCCAACATCCTGTTTGGGTGGTTGTTTTTGCCCTTACTGCTGCAATAGCCTGGGGATGGGCTTTTCCACTTATTAAACTTGGGTTCAGTGCCTTTGAGATTACTGCAGATATGACTGGCAGTAAGATGTTATTCGCTGGTATCCGATTTGCTGTGGCAGGGCTAATAGTATTACTAGTTGCCCGCAGTAATGGGCGTTCATTCAAGACAAGTAGGCTAATTGACTGGCGCTTTATTATTGCATTTGCATTGATGAACACCGCACTTCACTATTTCTTCTTTTATATAGGTATGTCTCATAGCGCAGGTTCTCGTGCTGCTATTCTTAATTCATTGAGCACTTTTCTTGTTGTACTGCTGGCTTGTGCTTGTTTTAAGAGCGACAAACTTACTTATAGTAAGATTCTTGGCTGTGTTGTTGGATTCTGTGGAATACTTACTTTGAATCTTGGTGGAGCAGAGAGTGGTCAATTTACGTGGCTTGGCGACGGAATGATTATCCTTAACGCTATCTGTGGGGCTATTTCCAATTTGATGACTCGTGGTTTGAGTCGTAGGGTAGATGTCTTTGTCGGTACGGGGTATAGTCTATTAATCGGTGGCTTACTGCTATTAGTTGCAGGGCTTGTATTTGGCGGAACACTACCTAATGTGAATTTGTTCGGATTATTATGCCTTTTACTGCTCATTGCCATCTCAGCTATCGGTTTTGCCCTTTATAACAAGCTTCTTAGTTGTAATCCTGTAGGAAAGGTGGCAATATATAACTCGCTGATTCCTATTGTAGGTGCTGTTACCTCGTGTCTTTGCCTTGGCGAAACGTTTCATTATAAATATATTATAGCCGGTGGACTTGCGGCATCTGGCATATATATTATTAATAAAGGTAAGTATTCATGATGATGGTTAATTCTATGTCCAAAATTCTTTTTCGCCAGTCTTAATCATCTCGCCCTTGCATAATTCCACCTACCACAATGTTTTGTTTTATGGTGCCAGACTTGCATGCCCAAGAGTGCGCCTATAGCACCGCCTACTGCTGCTAACATCAGGAGAGTGGTTTCTGATATCCGCCATTTCCCTTGCTTAGCATTCCACTTATCAACTCCATAGACAATGCTATTCGGGAAAATGCATTTCCTCCTTGCAAAATTAGCACTATCGCCATCCGGCAGAGTTGTCTTCTGATTATGATCTGATGTTTTCTGCCATCTTACGGCCTGCTTCACTGGCTTTCTGTAGGTCTTTTTCCCAGTTCTCATCACGATAATGTCGCTTGGCCTCTTCTGAAAAACTTGCCAATTCAAATCGGTCGTAGCTTTTTACCTGATATGTATTGTAGGCATTGATATGTTCAGGCTGCCCGAGGGCTGTTGTGATACAGTATTCCATAGATCCGTACCCCTGACTATTGTTGTTGTCTGGTAGACCATTCATGGTTTCTATCAAGACCACGGGTATCTTCTTGGGAGCAGTCAAACTGTAGTCATTGTACGAAAGCCACGGGAAAGCCAATCGCTCTAAGAATGATTGCATTTGACCTGTAATCTGGCCAAAATATATCGGTGATCCCAATACCAGACCGTCGGCTTGAGCTATCTCCTCCAGAATGGGTGTCAACGCATCTTTAAACTTGCATATGTTTGATGCTTTGCCCTTTATCTTACAAGCCATGCATGACATACATCCCTTGTAAACAATGTCATATAAACGCACTATTTTAACTTCAATCTCATTGTTTGCTGACTTTGCTCCTTCAGCAAATGCCTGTAACATAGAGGCCGTATTAAAATTCTTTCTAGGACCTCCATCAATAATCATAATCTTCTTTGCCATATGCTATTTATTTTGCTGGTTACCACTTATTGTAGTTAGTCTGCAATATTGCGGCGTAAATATACAAATTATCTTTCATATTGTCATGATATGAAGTGGAATTTTGTGATTATTTAGGATAACCACTACTTAATTAATCTGATTCCTATCTATTTAAATACTTCCAAAGCAGAATAGAATCGTCGTGGTGTCGAAGTTTATTGATTATATCCACGAGTTGTTTCTGGACTACCTTCTGAGTAATCCCATGCATCTTTGCGAGTTCCTTCACCGAACGTTGTTTACAACCCATGCCAAGCACCTGGCGAATAAGCAGGTTCTCGTCATCAGTCAGAGCATTGCTGAGAAGACTGTTGATCTTCTCTGACAACTCAAACCGTGGTGCACCTTGCAGCGTGAACGGGTCATCTAAGTCAATAATCCCATCTAAGCTGCCATAGTTCTCCCAACGGTCTTCCATCTGCGTGTGCAGATTTTCTTCGTCATGCAATTCTCTAAAGTCCATTCTGATGTTCTTATAGTCCAAATCCATTATAAAAAAATCAGCAAGACTTGTAATCTTGCTGACTTTCTGACTTAAGTACACCCGCAGAG
>ONAK01000030.1 GCA_900315765.1 uncultured Prevotella sp.
GCCCAGCTCCTAAACGAGGCCATCACCGCTGGGACAAAACAGCAATAAATGTACACACCGTCACGCCCCCAACAGTTGCTAATATTTTCTCGTTATTTTACATTTTAGAATTTCAGAATTAATTAAAAACAAATTGAAATATCGCTTGTTTTATCTCCTATTTTTTTTTGTACCTTTGCATCGTCAATGAGAACAAAAGTTTGCGCCCACACGTGGAAAATTTTGCGCGCACACGTGAGAGACAAAAACAAGCTGTTTTGACTGCGCTCGACATAACAAAATGGGCGTGGATGCACGACATGAGAAAAACGGAATGCCAATAACCACAAGTGTAAAAAAACACACAATTATTATTGATATATAGAGAAGTTTTATTATCTTTGTAAAAACATTGTTAACTATGCTACAGAAATTATTTGGGTTTGACCCGGCACATCATAAGGTGCGTACAGAGATTTATGCTGGTATCACCACCTTTCTTACCATGGCTTACATACTGGCTGTGAATCCTAGCGTGTTCAGTACTCTTGAACCAGAAGGGATGCCTACCAGCGCAGTATTCACAGCCACTGTGCTGGCCGCAGCCATCGGGTCGCTGGCGATGGCCCTCTACGCCAAGAAGCCCTTTGGACTGGCTCCAGGAATGGGCGTCAACGCGTTTTTCGTATTTACGGTGTGCCTCGGCATGGGGTATAGCTGGCAATTCGCACTGACGGCTGTTTTCATAGAAGGTATACTCTTTATTATCCTCTCGCTCTTCAAAGTAAGAGAGTTGATTGCTAATACCATTCCTGCCTGTATCAAGTCGGCCATCGGAGGCGGCATAGGGCTTTTCATCGCCTTTATCGGCTTGCAGCACAGCGGCATCATCGTTGCTGATGGAGGCACGCTGGTGACTCTCGCCACCTTTAACAAACCGTCGGTTATCCCTGGACTTATCGGTCTGGTGATTTGCGGACTGATAGTGGTGAAGAACATACCAGGAGGATTGCTCTGGGGAATTCTTCTGACGACACTCATCGGCATCCCTATGGGCGTGACTCAGTTAGATAAACTCTTCTCTACACCACCATCAATAGCACCCATATGTTTCCAGTTTGAGTGGAGTCATATCTTATCGTGGGACATGCTTATCGTGGTGTTTACCTTCCTGCTTGTAGATTTGTTTGACACCATCGGCACCGTGATTGCAGTATCTTTAAAGGCAGGCCTAGTGGATAAGGAGGGTAAGATTGAAGGTGTTGGGCGCATGCTGACAGCTGATGCCATAGCGACCACCGTGGGGCCTGCCTGGGCACTTCGACCACTACCACCTATGTAGAGAGTACCGCTGGCGTGGCCGTGGGCGGACGTAGCGGTCTTACAGCCTTTGTAGTGGCGTTATGCTTTGTGCTCGCGCTGTTTCTTGCCCCACTGTTCCTCGCCACCCCCGCTACGGCCACAGGACCTGCGCTCGTCATCGTAGGTGTGATGATGATTTCAAGCACCACTAACATTAAATGGGACGACTATACGGAGTCTATCCCAGCCTTTATCACCATGATTATCATGCCGCTGAGCTTCAGCATCAGCGATGGCATCATGATGGGTATCATCATGTATGTGCTGATGAAAGCAGGAATAGGCATGAAGGGAATACGACAGATTAGTCCTACCGTATGGGTAATCTTCGCAGTCTTCGTGCTCAGGTATATTCAAAAGAGTCTATAGCATTGCGCCATATCAGGACTCGATGACTGTTACCGTCATCTGGATATCCTCGGAGGGGCGATCGGCTTGTGAGGTCTTGGTGTTCTGAATCTGCTCTACTACCTCGAGACCTTGCTCAACCTCGCCAAAGACGGTGTACTGACCATCTAAGTGCGGAGTGCCGCCAATGGTAGAATAGGTCTTAATCTGCTCGGGAGTGAGTCCGTCGGCTGTTACCATCGCCTCGGCCTGGGCTGCAAGCTTATCCTGAAGCTCCTGAAGGCCTGCACGATTGCGATCGCGGCGAAGCTGCATAATCTCATCGTGATGCTGCGAGGCGAGCTGATTGAAGGCCTCCTGAACCTTCTTCATTTTGAGTTGCTTTGAGAACTGACGAAGCATGCCCTGATTATACACCTGCCCCCATACGATATAGAACTGCGAACCGCTGCTGCGACGCTCGGGGTTAACCTCGTCGCCCTGACGGGCTGCTGCAAGGGCGCCACGCTTATGGAACAAACCATCTACAATCTCGGCCTGCAAGGTATATGAGGGGCCGCCCATGCCAAGCATCTTGCCTGCAGGAGCGCCCTTTGAATCGGGGTCGCCACCCTGAATCATAAAATCTTTGATAACACGATGGAACAATGTGCCATCGTAATACCCCTCCTTGGCAAGTTTTACAAAGTTGTCGCGATGGATTGGTGTCTCGTCGTAAAGGCGAACAACGATGTCGCCAAGTGATGTATGAATCTTTACTTTCATTGCTTTTATGCTTAGAATTGTGGATGATCGGGGTTTGTGATGGCCTTGACGGCTGTACACTCCATCTCTACCAGCCAACCTGGGCGGCATACGGGAGCGTTGACGATGACAACGGGCTTAGAGGGGAAGCGCTGGGCAAACACATCGCGCACCACCTGATAGTCGGCCACATCGCGCAGATAGACTATCATCTCGCAGGCATCATCGAGGGTACACTCGGCCTCAGCCAGCAGTGTTTCTACATTCTCTATCATACGGGCGGTCTGCTTCACAATATCCTTGGGATACATCACCTCGCCCTTGTTGTTGATAGACGCTGTACCAGAGATGAAGACGTGACGACGATCGGCATAGTCGACATAGGTGCCACGCTCGAACGACACACCGTAGTCGCTGGTGCGATTGAGGTGCGTAGGCGCATAGAGATAGTGAATCTGCTGCTGACTGACGCCTGCGATGGCGTAGTTGTCCATCTGGACAAGCACATTGGTATCCTGCTGCCTGCCGCCTATGCCTGTAGAGGCTATGAAATGGGTGTTGACAGTGAGGCCCTGGGTGAAGAACACTTGATTGCGGGCACGAACCACACCACCGTAGTTAAGGTCGATATCGTTGACAAAGAGCCAGGTTCGGATGCAGTTGTCAGAGAGTATGCATCCTTCCTCAGCCAACTGCATCACATACTCGTTGAAGAGCAGGCGCATCTGGTATTCGGAATTGGCAGCCAGATTGTGGACCGAGGCATTGAACAGATGACGGAATGTGCCATGGCGCACCTCATAGAGTCCACTGGCTGTAACGCCCGTCTGCACACCCGTCATCAGCCACACCCACAAGGCTATCTTGGTGCCATTGAGTGGAGCCTGCTGGATGATGCTCTTGGCACAATCGGTTACATCGGCCACAACAACATCGTCGGCCTGATTGGCTGCATCGCTTAGGAAATAACGCTTGAAAACGGCCTGGGCATCAGGCACGTTGGAGAGAAGATCCTGATAGGCCCCCATCACTGCATCGAGCTGCTGAGCCCATGGCAGCGAGCCTGTGGTTACCTGGATGATTGCATGATACTCGCGAACATCGGTGCCGTTGTCGAAACAGGTAACAATGGTACTGGTATTGCTAGTATTCATATTGATAGTTTTCTGATTCATCATTGATTCTTTCTTTTGGGGTGCAAAGATAAATATAAAAATCGAGAAACAAGAATAAGAACCACAAAAATTAAAACTACCAAGACAAGAAACGACGACGACACTGGCGCAGAGGCCTCGGAGCCGCCAAACTGACACTGATACTGCAGCATTTTTTCTACATACTCATCTACGGCCTGCCAATGGCCTGCCTGCACCTCAGCTATCAAGCGGGGGAACACCTCCCGGATGTACTTCTGATGTTCGGCACTCATGGATGAGGGCAGTTCATCGGCTGGGCTATACCACGACACCTTTCCGCCATGCTGATGGGGGAAGATGCGCATGGTTTGCCAACCATCGGCCAGCAGTACAAAACCTGTGAATATCTGCTCCACACTCAGACTATCGTCGGCCTGGATGGCCTTGCGGGCATGAACAGACAGAGGCGAGAGCGAACCACCATCGGAGATGAGAAGCTGACAGAAATGCTCAGCCTGCGCCTGAGGGATGACCAGAGGCGCAGCAAAGACGCAATGCGGCCCTGCCATGAGCAGGGCCAGCAATGCATATTTAAATCGATTCAATAAACTTAACGATGGCATCACGATCGGACTTAGGGAGATTATAGAACTTCTCTGTTGGGCGATAAGCCTGCGACTGCTTAGAGTAGCCGTGCCACATGATGGCCTCGATGACAGTACGTGCGCGACAGTCGTGCAGACGATCGTCGGCACCTGTAAGGCGACGGCTCAGGCCACGGCCCCACAATGGTGTGGTGCGACACCAGCCGGTACGGATATCGTTGGCCATGAACAAGCGGTGCTGAACCATGTCGGTATAAGGCCAGATAGTCTGGTTGGCATACTTAGGCAGCATGCTACTGGCGCTCTTACCAATAGACTTGGCATAGGCCTTGGTGCTGGCATCAATCCACATATCATCAGAACCTGTGGTCCATGATGGGCGGTGGCAGTTGGCGCAGCCAATCTCCTTGAACAGCTCCTTACCACGCTGCACATCGGCATCGTTAAGATTACGTGCTGCAGGTACGGCCAGACCACGGTGCCAAACCATAAACTGATAGTACTGCTTATCGCTCATCTCCTCTACCCCATTATATGGTGCACCGTTGAGCAGATACTTCTCGAAGGTGTCTTTATAAGCCACCGAAGGGGTGTTAAGCACCTCGAAAACGCGATTGGCGATACCCTCATCGGTACCATCGGCATAGTATGGATAAAGGATGCTGGCAGGCGATGAGCCATGCTGCTTGATATAGCTGATAACCTCTGGGTCCTCACTCTGAGCCTTGGCCCATGCAGTAGTGGTGTAGAGCCAGTGGCGATCGGAACGGGTAACGTTGGTGATATTCCAGATGGCGTTAGAGCCTGCACCATCCTGCAGCGAGCCACGCGTCATGGCATAGGTGAAACGCTTGAGCGGACCATGAGAGCCACGATGAGCGCCTGTATCGTTATAAGGAGCCGAATAGTAGGCTGAAGGCTTGAAAGTGTTTGCCTCCTTGTCCCACATGGCTGGGTTCAGCTCAGTGAAACGAGCCTCAGAAGCCCACTGCTTCTCAATCTCCTCATCGTCGATGGCATCGAGCAGCGCTGTGCCGTAAACACCAATGGTTGACTCCAGACGTACCTCGTAGTCTGTTGGCTTAGGATTGGTGTTGAAGGCCGACTGAGGGATGCGCACCTCAGGATAAATCAGCGAGTAAGCCTCGCCATCGGGGAAGGTCAATGCCAGGCCGCTCTCCATCTCAGTAACGGTCTTCCACTCTATCTGAATCTGATTCTCGTCGATAGGCGCCTTGAAGGGAGCCATGGCCTGAGTCTGGGGCATACCTGTTACCTCAGAGATGTAGGCATTGGTCTCGGGGTGATAGATAACCAGCAGATAGCCGTTGCCCACAGTGTTGGCACGATACTCCGTCTGGCGCTTGCCGTGACCATAAGAGGGGTGGCAAGTGATACATCCATTACGAACCCAAGCAGGTCCCAGACCACGTCTGGGTGCCTGCTCGAAAGTATATAAATGTTCGAAGAAGTCCTCACCTGTGTTAAAATCTTCTTCCATACCTGCTATGTTCTGCACAGCTGGTGTGGGGGCCGAATAACTGGCCTTTTCGGTTGTTCCAAGCTGTCCGCCAGGGAACCACTCTTCGGCCGTAAAGTTTCCTGTTGCCTTTCCAAAAGCCTGCTCTTCGGTTTCGAGTTCGCCAAGGCCCTTGGCATCGTCGCTGCTTGTACAGGCTGTGATCATGGTAGCAGCTGCTATCGCTGCAAAAGTCTTAAAAGTATTTGTCATCGTTATTTAAGTTAGTTATTATTCTTCAGTCTCCCAGTCCTCATCGTCCTCGAAAGCGATGTTCCAGATGGTGCTGCAGTACTTAACAAAGGGCGATGGCATGTTGCTGATACCCTCGATAGCACTTACGTAAGCACCCTCGACAGCTGTGTTGACAGCATCCTTCTTAACGCTGGCAAAGAAGGTGTGGAAGCTGTACTTGTTGGCCTTCTTATTGGTTGAACCCAACCATACGTTGCGGATAGAACGGATGTTATCGCGGAAGTCGGTGATAGAGTTATAGCTGTAAGGCGACTCAACATAAGATACATCGCCTGCAGAGAATGGGTTGGCAATCTTAGCAGTACCAACCTCGTTGGCAATGGCTACACAGCTACCCTCATCGTCAGACAATACCTGTGCGATGGCATCCTTAAGTGTTGGGAATGAGCTGCCAGAGCCGCTGAAACCTGCATTTACAAGGTTGTCGCCGTAAGAGAGGCCCTTCTCTGTCTGATAGTCGAGACCAGCAGCCTGAACAACTGCCATACGACTGGCATTCTTACCACCATCCCAAGCGCACTGCAGCTGGAAGGTGCGCTGCTTGAGCAGGGTGCAGATGGTCTGGGCATAAGCCAGCTCCTTCTCGCCAGAGATATTCTCGAAGTTCTTATAGGTGTCGTTGCCCTTGAGCTCAGCAACCTTACGTGGCTGACCATCGCGGAACAGGATGAACTCGAGTGCGTGGAAACCAAGGATGGTAGCATCGTCGAGCATCTCGTCGTTCATACCGTTGTTGAAATAGCTG
Source organism: uncultured Prevotella sp. (assembly GCA_900315765.1). GTDB lineage: Bacteria > Bacteroidota > Bacteroidia > Bacteroidales > Bacteroidaceae > Prevotella. The sequence goes on from ONAK01000030.1 coordinate 6,694, forward strand.
AGCAGCAGTGAACGGTTGAGAGGCCATGAATCGATGGTTGGGTCGATATCGAAATCAGAAGCTGCACCACCAAGGAAAGCCTCACTCTGCTCCCAGTACATACGGGCAGCCTTGAAATCCTTGCAGGCCTCGTCAATCTGAGCCTGAGTGATGGTGCTGGTGGTGAGTCCGTTGAGCGTCTTCTCGAGCGCCTCTGTATTATCAGCCAGCTTGGTGTATGTTGGAACGATTACCTCGTTAACCAGATTCTTAAGAACCTCGCGCAGGTAAGCCTCCTGAGCCTCAGAAAGCTTGGCGCTACCAATGATGGTGTTAGCAGCCTCGAGCTCGCTTACAACATCGGCACAACCATCGACAGCACTCTCGCCAAAGCTCTTTACTGAGTAGTTGGCTGCAGTGGTATTAAGACTGTAGTTATCCTCATCGACAACAGGAGCAGTCTCGGTTACAGCAAATTCTGTCTCGTCGCCACTCTTATCGTCATCATTATTACACGATGTAAATGTCAAAGCACTCATCATGAGTGCACCTGATAGCACAAAAATCTTTTTCATTTCAACTCAAATTAATTAGTTTTTATTATCAATAATCTATGTTTTTTAAAGGAAGAATCCCTCGTAAGTTACGCCGATGTTGATAGAAGGCTCGTTGTTATACTGACTCTTCAGGAATCGGTTAGAATACTCTGCCTTGATGGCTATCTCGGGCACAGGATAGTAGTTTACACCTACAGCCATGCGCTTAACATCTGTATAATCGTAGGCAGTGCCCTTAGTATTGCTGGCATAAGGATTATACTGCTCGTAACGGCCAAAGATATACAATTTCTTCTCGTCGGCACGCATACAGCTTATCTGTGAGAAGATATCATAACCAGCCTCGATGCCCACTGCATAGGCATTCTTACTAACAAATGCCGAGTGGTGATAAGGCGACTTCTTATTGGTACGATTATAAACATACTTCAGCTGTTCAGCATCTCCCAGATAGCCATAGTCGGCCTGTCCGCGGATAATCCAGTTGTGGGCATTGTAAGTAAAGTCGAACGCACCAACAATCACCTGTCCTTTATACTCTGCATCCACACCATTGGCATTCTTAGGATAACTATTACCAATGCTCTCGCCATAGTATCCACTGAGACCGAGACGCAGACCTGGAATAGAGTAGTTATCGATGCGGAGTGCCACACCATATTTATTAGCCACCTCGAACTCAAGCGGATTGGCAGCTCCCTTCTTTATCCAGTTTACATTGGTAAAGTTGTCAGCATTCAGTCCAGCAAGGAACTGTGCTTCGTAACGAAATTTCTTATAGCGACCAAAGAACGAAACACCCGTCTGGTGCCATGTGCTTGGCATGATGGTATTTTCGCCCTCAGGACGATAGACGGTAAAGAAATTAAGGGGCTCGTGATGGGCATTATTCAAGCCAACAGGCACCACAATATGTCCGAAGCGGAGATTGGCTGAACGCGAGAAAGTCTTTTGAATCCAGAACTGCTCCAGCTCTACCTCACCACCTTTCTCGGTTTCCTGTTCCCACTCGCCGCCTTCTTCATCTTCCTTTTCATAAGCAAGACCAGCACCACCATGTTCGAACTCAACCTCGGTGCCAAACGACCAGCCTTTTCCAAAGTCGTAACCCAGATAGATGACGGCATGAGGAATGTCGAAACGACCATGACTAGGATCGTTTCTGTGCTCCTCAGGCTGACTGTACCTGCTTACATGATCACTATAAAAATTACGTGAGTAAGCTACCTCTCCGTAGCCACCCACGCTTAACTTGTTACCCTTGGCGTGCTGCATCACGCTGTCGGCAGCATTAACCTGTGCCTCTACTTCTGCAGCATTTACAACTGCCAGACAGCACATCGCTAATTTTACAATCTTATTCATTACTAACTCATTTATAATCAATTCGACTGCAAAGGTAGGGTGTTTTGCATAATTACACAATACCTAAAAATAGTGAAAATAGCCCTTTTCGCTATTCGCAATTCACTTTTTTCTCAAAAAATACCTAATAATTATTATTGTATAACTCGAGAAAAATGCATAATTTTGCAGCGGTAATAATAAATAGGTATGAAGAATCAAAAAATGTATGAGGCGGACGACAAGATGATCTCGCTGATCCGCGACAACTACGACCTGTTACAGTCGCTTGGCAGTTTTGGTATCAACTTGGGATTCGGTGATAAGACGGTACGCGAGACATGCGAGGATAACAACGTTGACACCTACACATTCCTGGCTGTAGTTAACTATACCATAAACGGATATGGCGAGTTTGAGGCCGACACACAACTGGATGTGCCCACACTATTACACTATCTGGAGGCCTGCCATGCTTACTTCCTCGAGTTCCAGCTGCCATACATACGTCGCGAGTTACAAGAGTGCCTGAATGAGGGAGACTCGTTAGGACGTCTGATTCTGAAATTCTATGATGAGTATGCCCACGAGATTAGGCGCCACATGAAGTACGAACAGAAAACACTGTTCCCCTATGTGCAGTCGCTTATCGACGGGCAGCCTGCAAACGATTATAATGTTGACACCTTCTCAAAGCACCACGGAGCTACCGACAAGAAGCTGCGCGAGCTGAAGCTGCTCATCATCAAATATCTGCCACAAGACGGACTGCACAACAACCAGCTTACTGCCACCCTGCACGACATTTATGAGAACGAGGTATGGCTGCGACAGCACGCTGAGGTTGAGGACCATATCTTTGTGCCTGCCATTCGCCGACTAGAGCAGATAACCAAGAAAAAAGACGTATCGCGCAACATATCTGGCATGGTATTCGGAAGTGCCCAGGCACAGAATCCTGATGCACTGAGCGATCGAGAGAAAGACGTAATCATCTCGCTTGTACAGGGCATGTCGAATAAGGAGATAGCCGACCATCTGTGTATATCAACCAATACGGTTATCACCCATCGACGCAACATAGCCCGCAAGCTACAAATACATTCACCAGCCGGATTAACTATCTATGCGATAGTTAATGGGCTGGTGGACATTTCAACTGTAAAGTTATAAAAGGTGTAGTGTTAGCTTAGGAATGTAGAAGCAGCACGAAACGTGTGCCTTTGGTGAACTCGCCATCGATGTCGAGATCACCCTTCATCTTCAGTGCCATCTGTTTGCAGATAGGCAGTCCAAGGCCGTCGCCCTCAGTGAAATCCTTCACCTCAGTAAATGGCTTGAATACCTCATCGCGCTTCTCCTCGGGAATAACATCGCCTGTATTAGATACCAGGAACTGGTGAACATGTGCACCACGTTTCTTGTAATCCAACCAGATGGTGCCGTCAGCCGGTGTATAGATGGCAGCATTATTAAGCAGGTGAAGCAGGATGTGTGATACATACTCCTTATTGATCTTTGCGCTCATGTTGGGCACATTGGTCTTAAGAGTAACACCTGACTGAACCTTGTTGCTAATCTGATTCATAAGCTCCTCACAGAATGGGGTGAGCTGTACGTCTTCCAGTTCTACCTCCTCGTCCATTGTGTTCTCGATATTCGACAGAGTGGAGATATGCTCAGAGAACTGAAGCAGAGCCTTAACCTCTGGAATCTTTGCATCGAGCTTGTGGAGTGTAGGATTGAGCTGGGCAGAGATGTTGCTGATGAACTTAGCCTTCAGCGCATTGTTTTCATTAGCCAGACGGATGGTCTTCTTCTGCTTGCGGGTAAGCAGGATATAGCGCATCAGCACAATGCCACCCAGAATGAGGGCTGCTGCCAACGCTGCAGCAAGCACACAAAGACCGATGATAACAGCCCAACGAGCAGTAAGCGAACTTGCCTGGTCGTCGATAGTCTTCTCGTTCTCTGTAATCTGCTTTTTCAGCGCGCCTGTCTCGTCGGCAAGCTTAAGTGCGCTTACAGAATCCTTCCATGCCAGATAGTTGCTGTATGACTGAGCCACCATGTTGGCATTACCACTCTTACGGGCATTAGATATCAATGTCTGATAAACGCCATCAACCTTATCATACTGCTTTGAGGCAGTAAGCTTGGTGGCCATCTCCTTGAACACTGCATTACCCTGTGCATTCTGACCGAATGAATAGTGATAGACAGCCTTATTATAAAGAAGGTCATTCTTCAAAGCATCATCAGCAGCATAGGTAACCTGATTCTCCATGATTTCAATCTGGTCCTTAGCACTATCGCTCTTACGCAGTTTGATATACATGGCCAAGCGCTCCTTGGTGATGATATAATGGAGGGCTGCTTTCTCCTTGGCGTTCTTGCCACTTGCGTCAACCTCCTGGTCGGCACGGCGAAGAAGGTCGAAAGCCTCTTTCCAATAATTCTCTTTGTAATACAATGCAGTGCCGCGTGCTGCGCACTCCATACCAGCCTTCAGCTGGCCTTTCTTTGCATAGTCCTCGAAAGCACGGATAAAATGAAAGCGTGCACTTGGCACATTTCCTTTTTCAAAATCACTTTCTGCACGCTGGTGCAGCTCGCTCTTGTTGGCATCCTGTGCATTAACGGTAGCAAAGCCTAAGCTTAAACTTAAGAGTAGAATAATTACCTTTTTCATAATACTGACTGATTAGATTATTAGAATTTAGCCATCTTGATAGCAACAACTGCACACTCGTCGCCCTTATTGCCCAAACGACCACCAGCACGATCTTGCGCCTGCTGCATGTCGTTGGTTGTAAGCAGTCCGTAGACAACGGGGATATTGCTTGTTGCATTAAGACGTGCGATACCCTCAGTTACACCCTGACAGATGTAGTCGAAGTGTGGAGTCTCGCCACGGATAACACTACCCAGCACGATAACAGCATCGTAACCATCATTAAGTGTCATCTGGTGAGCGCCATAGATAAGCTCGAAACTACCAGGCACTGTCTTAACATGGATATTTTCAGGCAAAGCGCCATGCTTTTCGAGTGTGCTAACACATCCGTCAAGCAGGGCGCCAGTTATTTCAGGATTCCACTCGGCCACAACCACTCCGAAAATCATGTTCGAAGCATCGGGAACGGTGGTAATATCGTATTCTGATAAGTTTTTAGTAGCCATGGTTATTATTTTGCAGAAACACGCTCAATATAACCATCGATGGTCTGATAAGCCATTGAATTGAAGTACTTCTCCTTAACAATCTGATACAGCTTCAGAGCCTCATCGTTCTTACCCTGGCTCTCAAGAATCTCACCAGCCTGAATCAGGAATGTAGGAGACAGAGAGTTGTTGTCAGCCTTCTCAGCAGCCTTCTTAAGGTGTGAAACAGCCTTATCGAGCTGGTTGAGGTGAGCATATACATTACCCAGAGCACCCTCAGCAGCTGGAGAAATCATCTGATCATCAGCACCATCGAAGTTCTCGAGATACTTGGCAGCATCTTCCCACTTGTTGAGCTTAGCGCTGCAAAGACCTGCATAGAGGTTAGCCAGGTTACCTGCAGCTGTGCTGCTGTACTCGTCAGCGAGCTTAACAAAACCCTTGAAGTTGGCGCTGTCGCCGTTAAGTGCCTTCTGGTAGTCGCCTGCCATAAAGAGCTCCTGACCCTTTGCGATAGCTGTGCTAGCCTTCACTTCTTTTGGACCGCTGACATAAGTCTTATACAAAACTACACCAGCAACGATTACTACGAGAGCTACTACAGTAGCAATAACAGCCTTCTTATACTTCAGGAAGAAAGCCTCACTCTGATTCAGGCTCTGCTCCATAGTTGGAGTAGCCTGCTGTTGATTTGTTGTATTTGCCATTATAATATTTATATTTAATTTCAAAAATCGGGTGCAAAGTTACTAAAAAAGCAACACAATTTACATTTTTTCATAGAAAATATTTATTAATCTGTGTTAATCCTTAGCATCAATGGTCAAAAAACGCTACCTTTGCACTATGATTTTAGAAAAGTTATCGGTTATCAACTACAAGAACATAGCAGAAGCCACACTTGAATTCTCGCCCAAAATAAACTGTATGATAGGACAAAACGGCGTAGGAAAGACAAATGTGCTCGATGCTATATATTATCTTTCGTTCTGCCATTCGGCCAGCAATCCCATCGACTCTCAGGTCATAAAACACGGCTCGGAGTTCTTTGTGCTCGAAGGCACCTACGAAGGCGATCTGCACATATACTGCGGCATGAAGCGTGGCGTAAAAAAACACTTCAAGCGCAACAAGAAAGAGTATCGCCGATTGTCAGAACATATCGGACTGATACCCATTGTAGTTGTGGCACCATCAGACACATTATTAATAGAGGGTGGAAGCGAAGAGCGCCGCCGACTTATGGACATGGTGATTTCGCAATACGACCATGGGTATATGGAGGCCATGAACCGATATAACAAGGCGCTGCAACAGCGTAATGCCATGCTGAAACAGGAAGAAGAGCCCAACATCGATGTAATGACTCTTTTTGAAGAGCAGATGGCCATCGAAGGCGAACGCATCTATCAGGCTCGTAAGGCTTTTGTTGAGGAACTTACACCTATATTCCAACGCATACACGAGACGATAGCAGAGAATCGCGAACAGGTGGGACTGAACTACATATCGCACTGCCAGCGCGGACCACTGCTTGAGGTGATACAGCGCGACCGTTTTAAGGATCGCGCCATTGGATATTCGCTACATGGTGTACATCGCGACGACCTGGAGATAACACTTGGCGGACACCTGATGAAACGCGAAGGCAGTCAGGGACAGAACAAAACATTTGTAATAGCCCTGAAGCTAGCACAGTTCGACTTCCTGAAGCGTACCAACTCAAAGACCACCCCACTGCTGCTGCTCGACGATATTTTTGATAAGCTTGATGCCCAACGCGTAGAACAGATAGTGAAACTGGTGGCAGGCGATGAATACGGACAGATTTTTATTACGGATACCAATCGCGACCACCTGGACCTGATCCTAAGCAGATCATCTCTCGATTACAAGATATTCCATGTAGACAACGGAGAAATAGAAGAAATAAAGAAAGATGTTTAAACGCGACGTAAACAACATAAAAGACTTGATACTGAAGAACCTGCGAGCTCAGGGACTTGAGACACCACTGCTGCAGAAACGCCTCATCGACTCATGGGCAGAAGTGGCAGGCCCCATGGTGGCAAACTATACCGATGGTTTGTTTATCAAAAACCAAACGCTGTTTGTACATCTCACCAGTCCTGCTCTACGTTCAGAGATGATGATGGTGCGCAGCGAACTGGTAAGAAAACTTAACGCCCATGTGGGCAGTCAAGTGATAGCCGAGATACGATTTAATTAGACAACCACATCAACCTTCACGTCAGTAGGTTCGGTGGGCACCATATCTACTTTCTGGAAATCAAAGCATACGCCAATAAGCCTTGGGCGTGGATTGTTCAGCGATTTAAGAAAACGGTCATAATAACCCTTTCCCCTACCCAATCTGTTTCCTTCGACATCGAACGCCATTCCTGGCACAAGCACTACATCGACAGCCTCAACAACTGATAACTCTGTCCCTGCTGGCTCCATAATTCCAAAAGCCCCCTCGCGCAGACTTTCAGCCCCGGTATATCGGCATAGCACCATGTCTTCATCGCTTACCACCTTTGGCAGATATACCGTCTTGCCTTCAGTAACCAAAAGGTTAATCATGTGGTGCGTATCCACTTCATCAGGTAATGAGTAGTATGCCACCACCACTCTGGCATCAACAAGCATAGGCATTATACGATTCACTATAGGCAGAGACAGTTCACACAGCTGCTGCTGAGTGAACTGTCCTTTCTTTTGTCGCATCAATGTCCTGAGCTCTCGTTTAAGCATGGGCTATCAATGTGTTTATCTGTCTGATGGCTCTGCCGTCGCCAGCCTTGGCCACATTCTTACCTTTCACGCCTGCTACTGGTTTCTGAGGGAATGCGCCCTCATTGTGGAACAGGCGTAGCGTCTCCTGAATCACAGGATCATCCTGATTAAGATACTCTGTCCATGCCTGCTCGCTGTGGATATTGTAGATGATACGGCTGACTACAAAGCGCTCCAGCAGTTTCTGCGACTTCTGTATCATCAGATTACGACGCTTCAGACCGTTTTTATCAGCATAAACCACAAACTGCTCAAGAATGTTCTGGCGCTTCAGGTAGGTCTCCATCTCCTTAACACTCTTCAGTGCCGAGAGTTTGGCACGGTTATCATCAGTATAAGTGAATGCAAACTGAAGAATAAGTCCCGACATGGCAGCCTCCTTATAATAAGAGGTAACACCAAGCGTATCTTCTGGAATGAAGATATCAGGCGTGATACCACCACCGCCATAAACAATACGACCATTGTTGGTGTGATACTGAGGACCAGTATGCTTGATGCTATCCTGCGAGAAGAACTCACCATGCTGATAGCGTGTGAGCCAGTCGTCATCATAATGGTTTCCATTGTTATATGGTTTCTGGATGCAACGTCCTGAAGGTGTGTAATAGCGAGCGATGGTAAGACGAATCATAGAGTGATCGCTGAACTCCATTGGTTTCTGAACCAAGCCCTTACCAAACGAACGGCGACCGATGATGGTACCACGGTCATTATCCTGTATGGCACCAGCCAGAATCTCAGAAGCCGAGGCAGAACTCTCGTCAACCAGCACTACCAATGGCAGGCGCTGATAAGAGCCACGACCATCAGCACGATAGTCCTGACGCGGAAATGCACGACCCTGAGTATAAACAATGAGCTGTCCACGCGACAGGAACTCGTTGGCTATCTGCACAGCCGACTCCAGGTATCCACCCGTGTTACCACGAAGGTCGATAACCAGATTGCTGAAGCTCTGCTGCGACAGTTTTGCCAGGGCTATAAGCAGCTCTGGATAGGTATTCTCACCAAAGTTACGAATCTTGATATAGCCACACTCCTCATCAAGCATATAACATGCAGTAACACTCTTGGTAGGAATCTCACCACGAGTGATGGTGATGTGGTGCAGTTTCTTCTCGCCATAGCGCAGTATGCCAAGCTTCACCTTGGTATCCTTAGGCCCCTTTAGGCGATGCATAGCCTCCTCGTTGGTAACCTTCTTGCCTACGAATATCGAGTCGTCAACCTCCACAATCTTATCACCAGCCAGCACGCCAGCACGCTCAGCAGGACCGTTTCCAATAACGTTCTGCACACGGATGGTGTCCTGACGTATGGTAAACTCGATGCCAATACCGAAGAATGAGCCACGGAGGTCGTCGTTGGCTATCTCGCCATCGCGGGCACTAATATAAACAGAGTGTGGATCAAGCTCAGCCAGAATCTGCGGCATTGCTTTCTCAACTAGCTCGTTCATGTTCACCGTGTCAACATACTGATCGTCGATGATATGGAGCAGGTTATTCAATTTGTTACCACTCGAATTAATGATGTTAAGTCTATTGCCCGAGAAATGGTTGGCATAGAATGTACCCACCATGATGCCGACAACCACACAAGCAGCCATCAGCAAGGGCATAAATCGGTTATTGTTTAATTTGCTCATTTTTCTATGTTTTCTAATCCTATGTAGATAACCTCAATACCAGCGCGTTCAAGCAGTTCGATGCCATCAGTAAGTCGATATTTCTCGCCATACACCACGCGCTTGATACCAGCCTGAATAATCAGTTTAGCGCACTCGATACAAGGCGATGCAGTGATGTAGATGGTTGCCCCCTCGCTGTTGTTGTTACTACGTGCCAGTTTGGTTATTGCATTGGCCTCGGCATGCAGCACGTAAGGCTTTGTCACATTGTTGTCATCCTCGCAGACGTTTTCAAATCCACTTGGAGTACCATTGTAACCATCACTGATAATCATCTTGTCCTTGACCACCAGTGCTCCCACTTGCCTACGCTGACAGTAAGAGTTCTCTGCCCAGATACGTGCCATCCTAAGATAGCGCACATCAAGCTTACTTTGCTTGTCGTTTGATTCCATTTCTTTTAAGTAATGCATCAATGGTGGGTTCGCCACCCTTGAACCGTTTGTATAATGTCATCGGATTTTCCGTGCCACCTTTCGACAGAATGTTCTCGCGGAAACTGCTGGCAGTCTTCTTGTCGAAGATACCGTGTTTCTTGAAAACACTGAAGGCATCGGCATCCAACACCTCTGCCCATTTATAGCTGTAGTAACCTGCAGCATAGCCGCCTGCCATGATGTGCGAAAACTGCACCGTCATACAGGTATCAGGCAACTGTGGCAGCACCATAGCCTTCTCCCATGCTTTTTTCTCGAATGGGATGATATCATCCGTAAACTCATCCTTCTTAGTGTAGTAAGCCATATCCAGCAGCCCGAAGCTCACCTGGCGCATGCAGGCATAAGCCACATTGAAGTTACGACTGCGAACGATACGGTCTATCAGCTCGTCAGGCAATGGTTCGCCTGTCTGATAATGGAAAGCGAATGTACGCAGGAATTCCTTCTCAATGGCGAAGTTCTCCATAAACTGCGATGGCAGCTCCACAAAGTCCCACCATACATTGGTTCCGCTCAGACTCTCGAAGCGGGTATTAGCAAACATACCATGCAGCGAGTGTCCAAACTCATGCAGAAATGTCTCCACCTCTCCAAGTGTAAGCAGTGCAGGTTTCTCTTCTGTTGGTTTTGTAAGGTTCATCACAACACTTACATGCGGGCGCACATTCTTCATATTCTCTGGTCCGAATGGTTTCTTCGCATCAATGCGCTCCTTCCACTGGCCCTGATACTCTGTCATCCAGGCACCTCCCTGCTTACCCTTACGGGGATGGAAGTCGGCATAGAATACAGCAAGGAACGTTCCGTCCTCATCAAACACCTCGTATGCCTTAACATCTGGATGATATACTGGTATCTCATTATTCTCCTTGAATGTAATGCCGTACAGGCGATGGGCCAGACCGAACACGCCATCAATAACCTTCGAGAGTTCGAAGTATGGGCGCAGCATCTCGGCATCGATGTTATACTTCTCAAGCTGCAGTTTGTGCGAGTAGTAAGAGAAGTCCCATGGCTCAAGCTTAAAATTCTTACCCTCCATCTTGCGAGCCATCTTTTCGATAGCCTCAACCTCTTTCACTGCTGTTGGCTTATAAGCCTTGATAAGGTCGTTCAGCAGTTTATACACATTGCGCACGTTGCCAGCCATACGATGTTTCAGCACGTAGTCAGCATAAGTCTTATGCCCTAACAGCTGTGCCAGCTCGCGACGCAGGTTTACCAGGCGTTTACATATCTCAAGATTATTCTCCTCGTTATCGTGTATGCACTCTGTGTTCTTGGCCATATACAACTGTTTGCGCAGCTCGCGCTGAGTGGAATAGGTCATGAATGGTGAGTACGAAGGGAAGTCGAGCGTAAACACCCATCCTTCTTTTCCAGCCTCTTTTGCGGCCAGTGCAGCAGCCTCGCGGGCCGTATCAGGCAGACCGTCAAGCTGTTTCTCATCAGTGATATGCAGTGTAAAAGCCTTATTCTCCTTCAGCAGATTCTGCGAGAACTGTAGCCCAAGCATCGAGGCCTCCTCTGTCAACTGGCGCAGGCGCTCTTTTCCTGCGGCATTCAGCAAGGCACCACTACGCACAAATCCATCGTAGCAGTTGTCAAGCAGCATCTTTTCCTCAGCAGTAAGCTTTCGATGGTGCTGATGCACATATCTGATGCGCTCAAAAAGTTTCTCGTTCAGTCGAATATCGTTGGCATGCTTGGTCAATATCGGACTCATCTTCTGAGCCAGTGCATCCATTTCATCGTTGGTCTCAGCCGACAGCAGATTAAAGAATACTGTCGACACACGACTCAACAGGTCATAATATCCATCTTTATCCTTCTCGTCGTCAACACTGATGATGGTGTTATCGAAAGTAGGTTTGGCAGGATTGTTAATAATCTTCTCTATCTGCTCATCGTCACGACGGATACCCTCCAACATAGCCTCCTCGTAATCTTCCATACGGATACGGTCAAAGGGAGCTGTGTCGTGAGGTGTGTTATAAGGTTCGAAAAACGGGTTCTTTCTCTCAATATTTTCGTTTGTATTCATACTAACATCTTTTGGATTGCAAAGTTACGACAAAAATCCGATACTCCACAAATCTATGCATTAAAAAAGTTGAAAACGGCCACATTAGCCGTTTCTATTTGGTGTAAAGCAGTCTTTCAAGCTGCTGAATCTCTATTTTTCCCCTGCTTAGCGTTATCAATCCCTTGTGCTGCATCTCGTTCAAAACACGCGACACATTAAGCCTGCTGTCGTTCACTTCTTCAGCCAATCTCGTCATTAGAATATTAAACACTTTGTGTCCTGCAGGATAAGTTGAATGCTGACTCAGAAATTTCACCACTCTCGCCTCTAACGATTGTGGCGGACGATTCCACACGCGCCCCAACTGCTTCTGGGTTTGTGTGGCAAAATGGTTCATGATATTCAGACGGAAAACAAGGAAATCTTCAGTCAATCGCACCACCTCTTCCTTGTCGATAGTGATAAAGTTCACATCCGTCTGTGCCACAAAGTCGTGGGTGTAGCGCTGATAATAGCCGAATATCGACTCCAGCTGAATGATGTTCGGCGCCATCATCTGCTCTTCAACCGAATAGCCGTAGTCGTCAGCATATGTGCGAACCTTCAACGTTCCATTTATCAGAAAGTGCAACTGTGTGCATGTATCACCCGATTTCACGACAGTCTTGCCTGTTCCCAACTTCATAAATCCAAAGCGGGTGTGTCCAGCTACTATCTCCAGATCGTCGCGACTCATACCCTGAAACAAGGGGAATTGCAACAATTTGTCGAACAACTGAAGTGAGGCCATAAACTATTTCTGGATTTTGTTTTCCAACGTTGGCGAATACCATACAGCATTCTTACCATCCTCATCGCTATAGATAAGATACGCCATCAGTTCAGGGTGACGTTCTAGCAACTGCTGGGCTTTCTCCATTCCCATCACCATAAACGATGTGGCATAGGCATCGGCCACTGCACAACTCTTGGCAAACACCGTTGCCGACAGTATGTTGTGCTGTACGGGATAGCCCGTCTTCGGGTCGATGGTATGTGCATATCTCTTTCCGTCCTTATAGTAGAAGTTGCGATAATTACCACTGGTAGCCATCGCTTTATCAGTAATCTTCACAATGCTCTGCACCTCACTGGCAGTACCCATAGGGTCTTCAACAGGCTTCGATATTCCCACACGCCAGGGTTGGTTCTCAGCATTAACACCACTGGTAACTATCTCACCACCTATCTCAACCATAAAGTTCTTGATGCCCTTACTGCGCAGCAGTTGCGCCACGACATCTGTGCCATAGCCCTTGGCTATAGCAGAGCAGTCAAGCATCAGCCTGTCATCGGCCTTGGTAATCTTTCCACCTGCCAACGACACTTTCTGGTAGCCTATTATCTGCTTCAAGCTGTCCACCTGTTCACTGGTTGGTTCAATACCGTTCTTGAATCCGAATCCCCATGCGTTAACCAAAGGGGCCACAGTTATGTCGAATGCACCGTCGGTCTCTTTTGATATCTGCATGGCCAGATAGAACACATCCTGGAACATGTCGTTAATCTCCACATCCTGATTCTGGTTCACTGCAGTGATGATTGAGTTCTTGTTGAATGGCGACAGCGATGCATCAACCTTGGCAAGTTCTGCATTGATGCTGTAGGTAAGGTCAGAGTCGCACTGATACGTAGCATGATAGAAGGTACCAAACACCTTATCGGCACTCTTCTGGTACGGCACGTTGCGCTCATGGCGTATAATCAGTATTGTTCCTACTATCAGCAGCACCAAGAAAGGCAACTGCCACATCCATTTTTTATTTCCCGACTGCTGCATATTAGTTTAGATATCTATTATCACGTTAAAAGTTCCACCAAGTCTGGTATCACCGAATTTTCCGAATCCAGGCACATACCACGTATTGCCAAAGTTGCCATCCTCGCTATGCGATATACGTCGTTTATACCTCAGACTCCAGCCCAAATGTACTGGTCCGGCTATCTTGGCATCTACGCCAACCACAGCCTCTATCCAGTGGTAGTTGCACTGGGCATCCTTAATACCGAACCCTGTTTCCCATTTCCATACAGGGTCAGGAAAATCCTGTCGGGCAATGTCCACCTTATACGACGTGAATGCATAGCGCAGTCCGCCATACAGACGGTAAGGACCGTGCTTATCCTTCAGCAGGTTCTTGTCGATACCGATTCTAAAGTAAGGAGCCGAAGTCTTATAATGGATAAAAGTAACCTCGTCATTGTGATCAGCCCTACCCAGACCTGCTTCAATAATAGGGAACCACTCATCGTGCAGATTTATACGCAGTGCACCTTCATATTGTCCGTTATCACTGAAAGCCATCAGTCCTGCTCCCACTAGGTCGAACGATACGGCAAAGCCACGGAACGTGGGTATCGAGTCCTTCTGGAACGCAAAGAACTTCTGAGCAGATGCAGGCACCGATGCCGAAAGCAACACAATGCTAATTGCAGCTCTTAGGATAGAAGTAGAAATGAACCGTCTTAGAGTCATATGTCACCGATGGATTTTTTATCACAATTGAGTCGATATAGTTGCACGTATATCTCACATCTGTAATTTGATGGAAGAATGCAGCACTGCAGTCTACCGATTCAAAGTGGGGATAGTCATCTTTCTTAATCCACACCGTGTCGGAAACATGCAAGCTATTGTTATCGTTGTCAAAGCTGAACACCAGCACATCCTCAGGATGTTTATAGCTTATGGGCAGTGAGAATGAACTTATACCGATACCTTTATTATATACGATGGTATCACTGTCATTAGCGGTTTTCGTAGTCACAGTAATAGTGTCGCTCAGTTTCAACTCTGTACCGTCGCTATAGCACACCTGATACAGCGTTGCCACATTACTCTCCACAGGACAGTCAATCGATGTGCACGCCGCTACCAGCACTCCTAACAACAGATATGTAACACGCTTCATCATATAGTTTCTTCTATTTGGTAGTCATTTCGTCCTGATGACGAACGACTAATCAAGTCGCCAAGGAATCCTGTCAGGAACAGTTGTGTACCCAAAATCATCATCGTAAGCGCAATATAAAAGAATGGCGAATCAGTTACCAGTCGCTGTTGTATGCCGTTAGCCAGACACCACAATTTGTCGGCGCCAATCCATACTGCTGCCACGAATCCGATAAAGAACATCACTGTGCCCAGGAATCCAAACACGTGCATAGGTTTCTTGCCGAAAGTACTAAGGAACCAAAGAGTAAGCAGATCAAGATATCCGTTTACAAAACGGTTCAGCCCCATAAACTTCGAAGTTCCGTACTTACGTGCCTGGTGCTGAACCACCTTCTCACCAATCTTGTTAAAGCCGGCATTCTTTGCCAGATATGGTATATAGCGATGCATCTCGCCATACACTTCAATATTCTTAACCACAGCCTTGCGATAAGCCTTCAGACCGCAGTTAAAGTCGTGCAGATTCTTGATGCCGCTAATCTTGCGCGCTGTAGCATTAAACAGTTTAGTAGGTATGGTCTTCGAAATCGGGTCATAGCGTTTCTGCTTATAACCGCTCACTAGATCGTAGCCATCTTCCTTAATCATGCGATACAGCTCTGGTATTTCATCGGGCGAATCCTGCAAGTCGGCATCCATAGTGATAACCACGTCGCCCTGTGCCTGCTCAAAGCCACAGTACAATGCAGGACTCTTGCCGTAGTTACGACGGAACTTGATACCCTTCACCACGTCGGGCTGCTTCTGGTTCAGCTCCTGTATAATCTCCCATGAGCGGTCGGTAGAGCCATCATTGATAAAGATAACCTCATAGCTGAAATTATTCTGTTTCATGACGCGCTCTATCCACGCATAGAGTTCTGGAATTGATTCATCCTCATTATAAAGAGGTATAACTACTGATATATCCATAATCTTAATCTATTTTTCTTCGTTGCATAATAAGTCCAATGGGCACACCAAGTATAAAGCCCAACGAGATATTGATGGTTAGTATATTCAAGGCATAGTCTATGGGGCGTGTGGCAGCCATCTCAGCCAGACCATCATCTACTATCTGCTGCGCACCATACTGCTCAAGCACCACTCGCGCCTCTTCAGTACCCATCATCCTGGCCAGCGAGTTTACCAAATAGCCGTTATCCATATATGCAAAATACAGATACTGTGCCACAGCCAATAATACTGCGCCGTAGAAGAATACAAAAATGGTATAGGCATAACTACGGCCAAAGGATATGACCCCCTCCCTGCCCTCGTCGCGGAATTTCTTCAGTCTATTTGCTACAAAAAACGGACTTGTCACCACCATTAGCATGGATAGCATGCCTACCATCTGATTACTCAGTCCTATAATGTAGCTTATAAAGCAGACTATCCAAAACAATGCCAGGAAGAAACCATCCTGACGTGCCCATGCCTTTAGTTGTATATATTCTGGTGCTGTCATTTTAACAATTAACTCTTTCAGGGTGCAAAATTAATCATTTTCCCACATATAACGGGGGCTTTCTTAAAAAAAATAGTTAAAATCACAAAAAAACTCAATTCCCTATTCTCAATTCTCATTTTTTATGCTTACCTTTGCACCCGCTTTCAAGCAAATCGATCTTTTATCATCATGGGTAAGTCCTGTACGGCCAGCTCCCTTTGAATCCCCCAGGGTGGGAACGCAGCAAGGGTATTAGGTCGTAGCGGCGCGATGCAGATCGCTTACCCACCCGCCTCTTTAGCTCAGTTGGCCAGAGCACGTGATTTGTAATCTCGGGGTCGTTGGTTCGAATCCGACAAGAGGCTCAAAAAAGCAGATTTTTCAATCTGCTTTTTTTATTTATCTATATCATCAACAGCCCTGATGCACATTATCATGAAGTCGTCGTTAGGTTCGGCGCCGTTGCGATGGCGTTCTACTTCAGCCTTCAGCAATTCAACAACTTGCTGAGCAATATCGAAGCGGGTGTTTCGAAGGATGTCGAGCAAATCGTCATCACCAAACTGCTCTTGCTGCCGGTTCTCAGCCTCATTCAGTCCGTCGGTATATATAAACAAGGCTCGCCCCTTCACGTTTTCTATCTTCTCGCCCTCGTATTGGCACATTGCGTACTATGGAATAACTCCAGCATTTTATCACTTTCTTGCTTCATTCACAGCTTCAGCTGTGTTTCCTCAACACAACCTGTCAATTACTGAAACATGTTTTTGGGGGGTTGTAGGATCCTTCTCAACCCATACTTCCATATCTTCCATCTCAGGCTGGGCCTACTGTAACACACCTTCCATCTAGTCACTGATCATGTAGTCTTTTACCTAGCTATTAAGACCTGCGTAGAACGGCGATAAATCCCCCCCCGCTGCTCCAAGCTGTCACAGAGTACTATCATCATAATTCTGAGTATATCAGCCTTTTCCACAAGTCCTCCTGCGTCAGCAAACTCGTCACAAACTTTTGCTGATACCCTCACGAAGCAGCATTACAATCATAATGAAGGCAGCAGCAACAACAATTATGGTGTTACGCTGATTCATTTTAGGTAATAAATTTAGTTTTCAAAGTGATTTTTAGATTTTCATCCGTTAATAATCAATCCTTCAGCGAGTAAGTAATGGTGGTTACTACGCGCAGCTTCTTGATGTAAGGCGTATTCTGGTCGCGATCTTCTATTTCAAACTGCCCCTGTCCAGCTGTTTGTATCTGTCCCAATTCGCTCTTACTTGCTTCAGCAAACTGTTCGGCAGTCTTCTGGGCATTCTTGATAGCCTCGGCCATCATCTCTGGCTTCATCTGCTGGAACGAAGCATACTCATACTGAGGGTTGCTATTCTCGATGGCTACCCCCTGCTTCAGCAATTCTGCCTGCTTAAATATAGCCTTATTTACCTCAGCAACTTTATTTGTAGCTACTGTTATCGTGGTATTTACAATATAGCGAAAGTTTTTCTGGTTATCGCCCCATTCGCGAGCTTCCAGGTCACTTATCGTTGGGGGATTAACCGTTATCTCTTTGTCTTCGAGACCATTCTGTAGCAAGAACTTCTTAATTTTGTCCGTCTGATTATTTATGTTCTCGTAAAGCAGAGGCAAGTCGTTACCTGTCACCTTTGTACCTATACTCCATGTTACCTTGTCGGCAGGCACCTCACGCTCGGCCAGTCCCTTCACCGTAACCTTACGATCCTTATTGGCAAAGTTATCGATGCCACCTTTGATAAACAGTCCCAGCATTACAATACCCAAAGCTATAAGGGCTGATGCAATAATACGATTCTCTTTCATATGCTTCAATCATTTAAATGGTTTGACGCTGCAAAGATAAGAATTATTTTTTTACCAACAAAAATCTTCGCAACAAGTTTGCTGTTTACGTTTTTTTACTTAACTTTGCAGGTGATTAAAAACAATTAAGTATACATCAATGGGATACATGGACAAATTTACAAAGTCGGAAGACTATAGGCGAGACGAACTGATACGCATCATCGAGCACTCTGTTGAGAACCTCACTCTCCAAGAGCTCGAGGCACTATACTACGACATGACAACCAAGAACTTCATCAACGACTAAGGATCATATTTTGACGAATAACTATCGCTAACAACACCGCCCACCATTAATAAGTGGTGGGCGGAAGTATTTGGAAATCAGAAACAATTATGCCATAAATCATTACTATAGTAAAATCTTGAGAGTAGCACCTGCACCGTTGTCGCCATTCTTAAGAACAGACTCCACCAAACTAGAATCGAAAATCTTATAATCATAGGTGGGAACGAACTGTTGACGATCGCCATGTGACAACTCAATGTCATCTACGCCCAGACAGTCCACTAACTTGATATTGAAATCCTTGTCGCCATGCCAGTCTTTAATAACATTACTCTTTGCCGCCTCAGACACGAAGGCGCACTTCTCTACAAAGATATTAGAATAGACACCGTAACCTACACAATAGCTAAAGTCATTACCATCATAAAGGCAGTTGGTCACATGCACTTTTCCAAAGCGGACACGCGGACAACGCTCAGAACAGCCATCTCCCCACCAACAGCAGATGAACGTACAGTTGAGATGACCTGCATCTAAGTCGGCT
>ONAK01000027.1 GCA_900315765.1 uncultured Prevotella sp.
AATGAATATCATCTCGAAAGAGCTGGGTGCTTTAGCACTTTCTGTATTCAGTTTAAAGGCTTCAACACCTATCTCCTCCCCAGCTTGCAGATTCTTGAACGAATCAATTATATAGCTCTTGAAGAAATCGAGGGCCTTTATAACATTGCTCTTGCCTGAAGCATTGGCACCTAAAATGACAGCACTCTTTAAAAGGCTGACATCTATTCCGTCAATGTCGAATATTACATCCTCTGCCGCCACGCGAGCATCTTTAAGAGGTGATGCTACCAACGACAGGGTGGCAGGCTCCATAATAGAGCGGAAATTTTCAACTGAAAACTGGATAATCATAAAGATAACTCTTTTATTTGTGAAATTTCTGCAAAAATAATAGTTTTCTTTCGAAATTCCAAGAGAAAACTCCAATTTTCGTAATTCTTTTATGTTTTTTTTGATAAATAGGGGTGTTCCATGCTATGGATAACCGTTTTTCTTAAAAAAAGATAATAGATTCACCAATTGGTGTAACAATTTTCTTTTTTCCTTACTATATATACAGATAATAGCAAATGAGATATGGGACAAAGAACAAATATCCTTCTCCAAATTGAAGCCAGAAATGGTTCACACCTGAACCAAGTATATCATCTCCAGTGGGGCTGTCGAAAGTATATGCCTATGGCATTTCTTCATATTCTCTCGAGCCGTTACTTTAAGCCGTTAACTACTGATATCTTTGAACATTTTGCCAAGGCTATTCACTTAGATGGTATTGAAGTCGTAGATAAAGACTGGCGGAAATACGATTTTAACAAATTGGAGGATTGCACAGAGGTTCTTGATCATTGCGATAACAATAACGGTGCTATGGTCGTGATTATCAGTGAAGGTGCTAAAGAGTGTCTATATCCAACTTATAAGGTTGGTTTTCTTTTAGGTCCCGAAAATTTAGAAGATGAATCCCCTTTCTGCAGATGGGTAGCTACCAATGAATTTATGCAGCATCAACCTCGATATAAGAAAGAGTATGATGACATCTTTGCTCATGCCTTCGATGCACTTACTGCCCTTTCTGGGACACAGCATCTTGTTGGCAAATATTAATAGCCTTTGTTTTATTTCCCTTCTTTCAATTTTTCTATGTCACGCCGTTTATAAAAAACTCGTCGGCCAATTTTGACGGGTACTAAGTATTTTTTCTTCTCCCAAAGCCAGAGTGTTGTCGGGCTGATATGAAGATTGTCCATCACCTCTTTCTTAGTTATTAACTCGTCTTGATATGATGAGTTTGCCTTTTCCTGTTCTACCTCTTTTAGTAACACTGTCCTTATTGCTCTGATTAGTTCCATCAGTCCATTTCCAGTAACTGTAAGTGAAATCTGGCTTGGATTCTTGCGAATCTCAGAAATTAGCCGATGTGCTAAAAGCAGGTTCTCAAAATCAGTTTCAAAAGGCTGACTTTCTTGTTGGTCGTTAATAGAGGTTTGAGAGTTTGCCATATTGTGGATACTTTGATCTTTATACTACAGATTAATCCCACCAATCAAATAGATTGTATTCTCTGATTAAGTGGTATAAATGAAGTGCCTTTTGTTTTCGGAGGCTGATTTTTAGCAGAATTGACAGTTCACGTTTGTTATCTGCTGTAGCATCTTTTATGGGGGTACGACGAAAGAAACGACGTTCATTTCTGACATTAACATAAACAGGAAGGTCGGCCAATGGCTTTTTGTTATCATCCACCAACTCATACAAATCATTATCTAATTTGCGGAATTTTAATTTCACACCTGAGTAAGAACGTTCAACCCATGTCTTATGAACAGCATCTTCTTCCATGAAGATGTCAATAAGACGAATACAAATTCCAATTTCGCGAACGACGAATTCGTTGTTTGCTAAATGGTGTTCTTGTTTAATACAGTCACGCATCCTTTGAAGTTTCTTTCTCTCTAATGCTATCAGATAAGCATAATCCCAATCGTGGTCGTTGGCCAGCAGTTGCTTATAAGCATGAATAGGACTCCTTTGTTTCTTCTTCATTTTTCTCCGTTTTTTGTTTCACTTTATTGTTATGTATGCAAAATCACCAAATGTTAATGGTCTGAAGAAATATTTTTTGTATTTTTTTGAGTTTAAGACTTAACATTTCTATTTTTTACATACTATGTGGATGAAGAGTTATTAATCATTCACAAAATTGTATAGCTATGAGTTTAGATTTGCACATTAAATCGAAGACGCCAATTCTAAAGCATGGAACTGGTGTGTATGTTAGAGAGAAAGGGGGAACCCGTGAGTTAGAATCGTTGGCAGAGGTTAGAAAGTATTTCCCAGATGCAGATATTAGTCACATCAAAGAATTCGATTATGAGACCGATGATATGTGGCATGGGAATATCACCCATAACATGACAGAGATGGCTGATCATGTTCCAATAGGAGAACTGACTTTATACGATTATCTATGGGACCCCAAAGAACATGGATTTGAGATAGCATCGACAGATTATCTGCATGGAGTGTTTGAAGGGTTGATGTACTTGAAAAATCATAAAGAGGAACTTCTTCCCTATGAGCCAGAACCAGACCCCAAAACTGGTGAAAGGTGGGGCGATTATGGGCTTCTTGTACGGTTTTGTGCTTCTCTTATCAATTGCCTGATGGAGTTGGAACTTTCGAATGAGTACAAAATAGTGTCTAGCGTATGATGAATCTACCAATAATGAAATATAGCGATTTCCGGGCTATCATGTGCCTTGATGATATGAGATATCCCTCCCCTACGTAAGCGAAAACATCTCAGAACGTCAAGTGAAGGAAATAATTGCTGTGACGAAATGGGAAACAAAAAGTAAAACCCAAAAAGGGATAAACGAATGAAAGAAGAACCATTGGATTTTAAGTTGATAGAGATGCTTAATACTCCTATCTGCAAAATGGATGGAAAAGATTTAGTATATCTTATTAAAGGAGTTTTGTCTGAACAATTAGACAATCCATCTGTAAGTTCCGAGGAAGAAAAGAAACATTACGTCTTTGGCTTCAAGGGAATCGCGCAGTTGTTTGGTTGTAGTATTTCTACAGCAAGTCGCATTAAAAGGAGTGGAGTAATCGATGATGCTATAACGCAAGTAGGTAGAAAGATCTTAGTAGATGCAGACAAAGCCCTTGCTTTAGTCAAGGAAAAGAATCGTTCTTAGCATGTGATATAGCCCTTTCGAAATTAATCATAGTGGAAAATCTGGAACTCGAAAAGATTCTGAGTTATGGGCATTTTGTAATTGCATAATCATGCTTTGTGTTAAAAAACATCAGTTCTAATTAGTTTTTTCTTGGATTTGGTTGACAAATTAGAATAATTTTTGTAATTTTGTCGCCAAAATCAAGTCGAGTATGGAACTGAAAAACATTTTTGGAGCAAGATTAAAGAATGCCCGTATCATTAATGGCATGTCTATGGATGACCTCTGCGCTAAGATGAAAAACTTAGTATCTAAGCAGACGATATCCAAGTATGAGTCTGGTAAAATGTTGCCAAACTCTACCAATCTTATTGCCCTTGCCAATGCGTTGAATGTTAAGCCCGATTACCTTTTACGCCCGTTTACGGTCTCACTTGACAGAATAGAGTTCCGTAAGAAGTCCAAGATGAGTGTGAAAGAGGAAAGGGCTATAAAGGAAAAGATTCGCGACAAAATTGAACGGTATATCGAAGTAGAAGAAATCTTGGGTATCAGTTCCGATTTTACCAATCCTATTCGGGAGAATTCTGTTATTGCTCCATCTGATGTATATCGTATAGCTGAGCAACTGAAAGCTGCATGGCAATTAGGACATGACGGAATACCTTATATTATAGAGATGTTGGAGGAGCACTGCGTAAAGGTAATTGAGATGGATGCTCCTAACACCTTCGATGGACTGAGTGGTATCATCGGAGATAGCAAGCCTATCATTGTTCTGAACAAGAACTTCCCCGTCGAGCGTAAGCGCTTTACCGCTATGCACGAATTGGGACATTTGCTACTTGACTTTGACGATGCACTCCCACAAAAGGATGTTGAGCGTTTTTGCAATCTGTTCGCCAATGAGATGCTGATTTCCCTGGATGTGTTTAAGAAACTTCTTGGTATCTCTCGCCATGACATTTCTCTGAATGAACTTCGTGCAATTCAGTCAAATTTTGGCATATCAGTAGAGGCCCAGATGTTCAAGGCAAAGCAATTAGGCATTATCAGCGAGTCACGCTATAAGTACTTCTGTATTTCGAAGAATCAGAATCCCGCATTTAGGGAACAGGTTGAGAAGAGTACTTTCCATGAAGAGAAGTCAACTCGATTTGCGAGTCTTGTCTATCGTGCTCTGGCTTCTGAGCTGATAACCTTCTCCAAGGCATCCGATTTGCTGAATGAGTCAATCTACGTGGTCCGTGAACAATTAGAGTTGGTGTAGCAGAGAATGGATATTGTAATCAACGACACCAATATCTTTCTGGATCTGTATGACGCAGGCCTGCTGGATGTATTCTTTCAGTTGCCAGTACAGGTGCATACCGTTGACTTCGTTATCAACGAAATCACTCGTCCTGAGCAACAGAAGGTTATACAACTCCTTATTGATAGGGGAATACTTGTTGTAAAAGACTATCCTTCAACAAGCATTCCCAATCTATATCAGTTCAATCAGGAATGTGGTGGCAATCTGACATTAACCGATTCTACCGTCATCTATTATGCCCAATCTCTTGCTGGATGTAGAATTCTGACAGGTGATCGGCAGTTACGTAATAGGGCGGAAGAACGCGGCATCATGGTTTCTGGAATTCTATATGTATTTGACCAACTTGTAGAACATAATCTGGTGTCACCATACGAAGTCTCACAGAAATTGGAGGCACTATTCAGGATTAACGCACGACTCCCGAAACGAGAGATAGAAATACGCTTGGAAAAGTGGAAATAGAAAAGAAGACGAATTAACAGGATAACACAATGTACATAGAAGAATACAAGAAAGAACTTGAGAATTGGAAGAAGGATCATACAAACTTTTATAATGAGTGTCTCCATGCAATGAAAAATCACAAGGCAACGCTCGGAGCCTATATGCATATATACGATTATGCAATGTCTGAGCTCCCTAATCTGCCTGGACAAGTAGAACTTGGTGCTTGTGAAGATCTTTTCATGATATATCATGAGAAGAGTGGTTTTAATGGTATGGCTGGTATGCTAAATCTTTTATGCTATTACGATAAATTCTTTTATGCTAAATGTTTGCTACAAAAAGAAAAACTAAAAAAGGCTCTTTTAACTTGGCTCGTAATAGGCGATTTGCACACTTGTATAATCAACAAGACCGTCAGACACCCAAATAAGGATGATTATGAAGAAGGTTTGCGTAAGCTCCAATACCGATTGATTGGAAATAGTCTCATAACCGAATTGAAGAATGCGGATTATTGGAGTTCACAACGTATCTTCGATAAACTTCTATTGTCAAAAGATGAGTTGAAGGAGTGCTTGGATCGTTATGCATCAACCTTTCCCAAAGCTTCTAAAGAGAATCAGCAGTCTACTAACAAACGTGGTAGAAAGACGAAATTTGATGGGCTGAAAGAAAATACTTTGGAAGCATTCATTGAGTATAGCACTGGAAGCTGTAATAATGTAGATGCTTACGTCAAAAAAATCGTTCAGCAACTCGAACTTTGTACTACAGGAGAAGATTTGGCTGCATTAACCATAGCTTTGGAATATTGTAAAATAATCAAATGCGTTGATAATGGTGGTGTGAAAATGTTTTGGGAAATACTACACAAGAAGAACACCAACATTGTTGGTTATGAAACCATGAACGATAGTTACAAAGGGCTTTTCTCGTTCCACAATAATGGTAAGGTGCCTCTCAAATTTGCATCAGGAAGAAAGAAAATATTAGAATACATCAAGATATTCCAAGAAACGAAAAACGAGCATGATAATGGAGTTCAGGAAACCTCTATAGAGGCCAATTAATTCAATCAATTCAATTAATTCACGCAGACTATTTAATTGGCCTTTACTTCAGTCATGGCCTGAAAAGAAACTAATAATTTTGCCCTCGGATTGAGAAAGACTCAGTTCGGGGGCTTCTTTATGCCCCATAGTTTTGATTCTTATATTATTGAAATTATGGATAGTATTATTGTAATTAAAGAAGAGCAGTTGGCAGAAGTTGTTTATGCCGCTGTAAGTAGATGTCTCGACGAAAGAAAGGTTGAGGAGAGTGTGAGTAGACCTGATGATGAGGGTTACTATGACCGTGATGAGATATGTGGGCTATTGCATATCGCATATCCTACTCTATGGCGCATTGAGAAGTCGGGCTTGCTGAAAAGCCAGAAGGTGGGGCGTAAAAATCTCTACTCTAAATTGGAAGTGAACCAGTTGATGAAGTCTGGTAAACTGGCTAAGTATAACCGAAAGTAATGCTTATTATGGAGAATCATGTACAAGGTATTACTGAAGAACAACAACAGTTGGAGGCAAATTTCGTTTCTGCTGCGGAGTTGTCTAGTGAAATCACTGGTGAGATGCTGCTAATGAAACAGATTCATGAGATTCCAACCCTTGTGAAACCGCTATTTCCAAAGGTCGGTCTGGCATGCCTGGCTGGCAGCTCTGATACGGGTAAGTCCGCATTCCTTCGTCAGATGGTCATGGCTGTATCTGCAGGATTACAGTCTTTCCTCGGAATGAAACTCAATACAGTCCATCAGAGTGCATATTATGTATCTACGGAAGATGATGAGACTGCGACTGCTTATCTTCTGAATAGACAGAATACCGATCTTGACATCCCGCCATCAAATCTAAAAAATCTGCGGTTTATGTTTGAAAGTGAAAATATTGTGGCAGAACTGGATAAACGATTGGCCGTACATCCGGCGGATCTGATAGTAGTTGATTGTTTTTCCGACCTCTATACAGGTAATATGAATGAAAGTAATCAGGTTCGGCTATTCCTTAACCAATATTCTCAATTGGCTAATAAGTATCAGTGCCTTATCATTTTCCTACATCATTGTGGTAAGCGTACTGAGAATTTTATGCCAAGCAAACATAATCTTCTTGGAAGCCAAGCTTTCGAAGCAAAGATGCGACTGGTCTTGGAACTTCGAAGCGATGTGGCAGACAAGACCGTTAAACATCTGTGTTGTGTCAAGGGCAACTACTTGTCTGCTGACTATAAGACAGAATCTATAAAACTCCTCTTTTCAGAGTTTCTTACATTTAGGGAAACAGGCGAAAGGGTCCCGTTTGAAAGTTTGGTGCCAATCTCCGGCGATGAAGATGACAAATACGAACTTGTTATGGAAATGAAGGCAGAAGGACAGACTCTTGAAGAAATTGCCAAAACCATCGGTTATAAGGATAAGTCTGGTGTGTCTAAATTTATTGCTCGATACGAAAAGAAGAAAGGAATTATTCATGGATAACTACGATTATAATGCATTGGCCAACGAGGTTGTCAGACGTGGCATCAATATGTTTGAGTCTTTTGACGAGTGGACAAAGGGAGCCTTTGCCCTCTCCAATCTTGGGAAGGACGGACTTGCTATCTTTAAGACCATCAGTAGTCTTAGCCAGAAATACAATGCCACCGAGTGTGAACGAAAGTTCAAGAATGCACTCAGCACCAGCAACCGTATTGGGATTGCCACCTTTATATATATGTGTCAGCAACATGGCATTGATACGAACAAGTTCTATGACAAGGATCTTGAGACAACAATTGTTCAACCTGTGGCAACCCATGTTGCAGTTAATCGTCCTTTAGCTCCTGTGGTTTCAATAGAAAAAAGCTATTTAACCCAGAGTCTCGACAAATACTTAGTGTCAGATTTTGCCTGTTATCTGAAGACTTTGGTAGATAGTGTTGACCGCGTTGTTGACGTAACCAGTTTATATCATCTGGGGGTTAACTGTGAACACCATGTAGTCTATTGGTATGTTGACAAAGACAACGTCATACGCTATGGAAAGATTATGGCCTATGGTGCTGATGGGCATCGTGACCATTCATTCAATCCTATAAGTATTCCCAAGGAACTCTCGAAGAAGGGGCTTTTCCCAAAGGAGTACACCATTAGGCAGACCCTGTTTGGTGAGCATCTGATTCGGCATCCCCAATACGCAGAAAAGACTATTGGCATTGTTGAAAGTGAAAAGACAGCCATCATTTGCTCGTTATTTCTTCCATCCCTTCTTTGGATGGCGACTGGCTCTATGGGCAATGTCCAGACGGACAGGATGGAGGCAGTTAAGAACCGTCATGTCATCCTATATCCTGATACAGATCCAGAGTCTCTCGCTTTCAAGAAGTGGGATGAGAGGGCAGAAGAGTTGAATCGCCTTGGATGGCATATTCAAGTCAGTGACTATCTTGAAAGAATAGCAACACCAGAACAACGTAAACAGAAAATCGACATCGCTGACCTGTTGGTTGAAAACTTGCAAGCTCAGAAGATGGCCCAAAAGAACTCATCTTAAAGTATCAGTATGTTTTGTAGGGAGCAAGTTTATGTTTTGAGTTGCTCAAAACCCTGCGATTCCCCTAATGGGACGTGTTTTCATCCCGTTGGTCTAACTTAATTTAAGATTGAAACTATGACAGAAAAGAATAAAGGTGGTCGCCCCAAAGTGGCTACTATAGACAAGAAGAAATACAAGTTGCCGCCAGTCCGGTTAGGCACAAGGAACTATGTAATGGTGAAGAACCTAGCTAAGCAGGCAGGCTTGTCGCTGACTGAATATCAGCGGCAGAAACTGTTGCAGGGTTATGTCGTAGAACGCATCAGTCCAGAACAAATGGATCTTTATCGTCAGTTGGCAGGTATTGGCAACAACCAGAATCAATTGGCTCACCAAGCCAACACTTTTGGCTATAACAAAGACGCAGCACTCTATCATGAGAATGCGCTGCAAGTAAACAACCTTATCAAGAAGATTCTCTATGATGGCCAAGATAACTAAGGGACATAGCTTTGGCGGTGCTGTCTGTTATGTTATGCAGGATAAGAAGGAGGCAAAGTTGTTGGATTCGAGGGGTGTCCTGGCGAATGACAAACAGTCCATCATCAACTCTTTCCGTCTTCAGTGTCAACTTCGGCCAGATGTTAAGGTGATGGTTAGGCATATTTCCCTCGACTTCTCTGTTGAAGACGTTGACAAAATGAGTGATGACTTTATGGTTAAGGTGGCTCAGGAATATTTGCAGAGGATGAATATCTTGAATACTCAATACATCATAGCTCGTCACTATGACCGTAAGCATCCTCACTGCCATATCATTTTCAACCGCATTGGCAACAACGGGAAACTTATCTCTGATAGGAATGACCGCATTCGCAGTGCAAAGATCTGCCGAACGCTGTCAGAGAAATACCAGCTACATATTGCTAATGGCAAAGATCATGTACACCGTGAACGTCTTCGTGGTGCCGATGCCGTGAAGTATCAAATCTATGATGCTTTGGAAGCAGCAGTTCAAAGATGTCGAACTTGGGAGGAATTGCGCGCTTTATTGGCCCATCAAGGCATTACGTTGTCTTTTACTCATCGCGGTACCACTTCTGACATCCAAGGTGTAGTTTTTGAAAAAGACGGACTTCGTTTCAATGGTTCCAAGATCGATCGGAAGTATAGTTACTCCAAAATAAGCACAGCCTTGAAACAAAACGAGATGCATCAGAGAAGAGGTTCTGTAAATGGCGACTCTGAATATGAGGACTATAAAGATCATGAGACTCATTCTCAACGCAGAAGTTCAAATAGCCGTATTTCAGAGGCATTGCATGAACAGCCATATGGCTCAGATACATTTAGTGGTGTTCATATTGGAGTGTCGGCTGCTAGCAGTTTTGTTACTGATGTAGCTTCTGGTATTGTAAGCGCTACTGGTGCTATTGCTTCTGGTATGGCTAATGCTATGGCTGCAACACCTTCTTCTCCAAGTATCTCCTCCGGTGGAGGTGGCGGAAACAACAGTTCAGAAGATCTCGCTGATGATGAATATATTGATGAATATGGTGTACGTCGCAAGAAGCATCGCGGTATGCACCGATAGTATTAACAATAAATATATCTTTATATGGATCAATTAAATTCTACTGAAATGATGCTCGCAGAACTTATCGAGCAGAACAGCAAGCAACAGAAAGATGTTACTTCAATGAAAACCTCACTTGATACACTTTCAGGTGAGCTGACCAAACTAAACAACATCCTGAGTCCAACTCTAAAACCCGTAAAGTTTGAGGAGATGATTCCCAGAAAAGTTGCTGAAGAACGGATTCGAAATTTAGTTCGTATGTATGATGACATGCAAGCTAATTATGCGAATCTTAAGGCTGAGTATGGCGAACTACAAGCGAAAGCCCGCTATTGGGCTTCTAATCAATGGGCTAAGCACTTATTCCGATGGTTATTCATTAAGCGTCATCTATGGGTAGCCCTTGTGTATATGTTTTTTGTTTTGATGATGTCTCTTCTTATATGGAGATATGAAAATATGAAGCAGGAGCTCGGCCAATTAGAGACTACAGCATTGAAATATCGATATGTCAGGGCATCAGGTGTTACTCCAATGGTCACGTCCTTTGTAGATAGCTTGTTTGAAGACGGAGGCTCATATGATTTTAGCAGAATCCACGAGATAGTGGACAATTATGAAAAACGGGCCAGACAAAAATGCGACAGCATTATGAGATCTGAGCAAAGAAAGCAGAAACGATATTAACTTTCACAAAATAATAAACTAACATTTACGATTCATAACAAAATAGCAAAGTAATGAAATCTAAAAAGAACAAAATCATAGTTTTCGCCAATCAGAAGGGCGGAGTGGGCAAATCCACACTCTGCATCCTTCTGGCAGACTATCTGGCGTATTGGAAGAAAAATGTCTGCATCATTGATACCGACCTCCAACAGTCCGCTACCCTGCAACGTGAGCAGGATAAGCAAACCTTGGGGGAAGAAGAACCGTACAGCATCCAGTCGTTTGAGGTCAGCGACCCAAATACAATGCAGATACTAATGGAAAATGCGCAGTCGCAAGACGGCTTCGTGCTGTTCGATGCTCCAGGTACAATCAAAGACGATGGTCTGGCACCGATATTCATCTATGCCGATTACATCATCTGTCCGTATGAATACGAGTCGAAGTCATTGAGCTCTACCCGCACCTTTATCCAAGTCGTTAACCGCCTTCGTCAACTCAATCCGCAGATGAAAGCTCAAATCTTCTTCGTGCCGAATAAGGTCGATGCGCGAATGGGAACGCATGAAGAGCAGGAACTTTGGAAGCAGATGGATGATGAATTTAGCCAAAGCGGGATTATTGCCCCACCTGTCGGCTATCGAGCTCAAATGAAGCGAGTCAACACCTACAATGTCCCGCTACCTTTGAAGCATGCTGTTTATGAGAGTTTTCGATTTGTCGTAAAATCTATTTTGCGATAATGTGAGTTTGTGATTAATAGATAAAATGACTATGGAGAAGAAGAAGCTTAGTATTGAACTACCAAATGGTGGTATGAGCGGCCTTACTAAACAGGTGAGGAACAGCCCCATCACAGAACCGTCAACCGATGCTACAGAATGGCGACACTTCACCCACTATTTGGATGAGTTCAAAAACGTCCCAGAACATGGTGAATGCGTTTGGCTATTCAAGGATGTAAAACGAGAGATTGAACGCATCAAGTTCGAGTCGGATGCCAAATTTAACATCCGGCAACTGGTAAACGCAATGCTCCTTGCTTTCATCAATGAGCACAATGAAGAATTGAAACACATTCGTTCAGGATGATAAGGCAAAAATGGTCATTGTTAGTGGGATTCTGTACTTCAGACGGTTAAATTTATTTTAAATTACACCTTATTATATATAAAAAAGGATTTATTTTCGTACCTTTGCAGATGTTCCCACGCGGATGCTTTGCCTTAGGGTGGAGCGGATGGGATGGGGATGACATCATGGACATAGGCGTTTTCTGGACGCTTTGGTTTTGACGTGTTGGAACTTCGCAAACTCGAACAGTTTGTCAAAAACAAGGCAACGGGGACGCCCCTTAGGGTGTTTATAGACAGCCTATAGTGTATTCTTATGGCAGTATGTCTGCCAGTATGGATGGCACAAAGGCTTTTCCTATATTCATTCTGCGTGGGGCTTTCTGCGTTGTTCGTTTCGACAAACTGGGCAATGCGAAGGCCTCAACACGTGGAACGAGCAACAGGACTGGCTCCACGTTTTGTGTTCATTGGTGTGATGACCTGAAAACAATAGTAACTTCGCAGCCTTCAGGGAGCCTGGCCGCACAAAACGACAGACGGTGGCAACAGGCATCACACGTTTTCACGCACGCTACTATGCGGCCCTGCTCACCCAGCAGCAGGCCAATGGCGACCTCGGCTCTTTGTCGCAGTCGCTGTTGAGTTCTACAGTTGACATCAATCCCCATCAGATTGATGCGGCTCTGTTTGCTTTTAGCAGTCCGCTGTCGAAGGGTGTGGTGTTGGCTGATGAGGTGGGTTTAGGTAAGACCATCGAGGCCGGTTTGGTGATATGCCAGTATTGGGCCACAGGCAAGCGAAAGATTATCATTGTCTGCCCAGCCTCTCTGCGCAAACAATGGGAAGCAGAGTTGCTTGATAAGTTTGGTATTCCCAGTGAGATACTCGACACCAAAAACTACAATGCCTATCAGCGTGAGGGCAAGAATCCATTGAGTCCCAAGCGAGCCATCATCTGTAGCTATAATTTTGCAGCTAAGCACAAGGAGCACATCCTGCTTCACGCCTTCGATTTGTCAGTCATCGATGAAGCCCACAAGATGCGTAACGTCTATCGCTCTTCTGCACGTACATCTGCAGAAGTACGTGATGCTCTGACAGGTGTTCGCAAACTTTTATTGACTGCTACACCCTTCCAGAACTCGTTGATGGAACTCTATGGTCTCACCAGCATCATTGACGACCGTTTATTTGGTAGCGAGAAGTCTTTCCGCAAACAATATGGCAAAGGCGAAAACCTGCAGGAGTTACGTCAGCGCATACAAAAACTCTATACGCGCACCCTTCGCAAGGATGTGCGAGAATATATCAATTATACCCATCGTCTGCCACTAACTCAGAAGTTCAAGGCCACAGACGAAGAGCAAGTTCTTTATCAGGAGATTAGTGATTTCCTGCGTCGCAAGGACATCTATAGCGTGCCAGCTGCCCAGCGTAAGCTTACCACGATGATTGTTCGCAAGATTCTGGCATCTTCTACCTATGCTTTGGTGTTCACTTTGGAGCATATCAAGGAACGCTTGGAGAGGATGCTGAAAAACGAGAAGCAGGAGCGTTTCGATGTGGATGACCTAATTGATGAGGATGAGTGGAACTTGGATGATTACGAGGAATTGCCGCCAGAGGATGATGAAGATCTCTTCGATGCAGAGGAAATAGATATCCCAAGGCTGAAAGCAGAGATTGCCACCGTTGCAGGTTTTATCGAGAAAGCCAAGAACATCAAGACAGAGTCGAAAGCCAAAGCACTCACCAAGGCCTTGGAAGAGGCTTTCAAGAAACTGGCTGAGCAAGGTGCTGAACGCAAAGCGCTCATCTTCACAGAATCCACCAAGACGCAAGCTTTCTTAAAAGACTATTTAGAGTCTCATGGTTATGCAGGTCGCATCGTGTTGTTTAATGGTAAGGCAAGCGAACCACAGACCAACGAGATATATAAGAAGTGGTGCGCAAAGCATCCAGACAAAGTGAGTGGCATCAAGGCTGCTGACCGCAGGGCTGCTGCTGTTGATTATTTCCAGCACGAGGCTGATATTATGATTGCTACAGAAGCTGCTGCAGAAGGTTTGAACCTACAGTTCTGCTCTTTGGTCATCAACTATGACCTGCCTTGGAATCCGCAAAGAATTGAACAACGCATTGGTAGGTGCCATCGCTATGGGCAGAAGTACGATGTGGTGGTTGTGAACTTCCTGAATATGCGTAACTATGCAGATGTGCGCGTGTTCAATCTGCTCTCTACCAAGTTCAAACTCTTCGACGATGTATTTGGCGCCAGCGATGAAGTGTTGGGCTAGGCAGATACCCTCGATATCGAGTCACGTATCTGGGAAATCTACCAACAATGTCGCAGCGAAGAGGAAATCAATCAGGCTTTCGAGCAACTGCAAAACGAGATGCAGGAACAGATAGACGAACGCATGACAGAAGTGCGTTCGCAGGTACTGGAGAATTTCGACATCAATGTGCAGGAGCACCTTCGCATGACAAAAGATACGACAGGCACTTTCCTTAATCGCTATGAGCACATCTTCTGGGAACTCACCAAATATATGCTGAGCAAGGAGGCTGTCTTCAATGACGAGAAGCATACTTTCGTTTTGCGTACCCCTGTTGCTAATCAGCGTACAGGTAAATATGCCATGCTTCGTAACACAGAGGATGCCATTCCATATCGTCTGAGCAGTCCTTTGGCGCAGCATGTCATCAATTCCGCTCTTTCGCTTTCACTCAGCGAAAATGCAGAAATCATCTTCGACCAACAGGCTCTGCCCATGAATGCCAACCTGCCTGACTATCTAAATGGTAGCGAGGGCTATCTGGTGTTAGCCTCATTGGGAGTGTCAGCCCTTTCTGACGAACAATATCTTTTGTTCAACGCCTTCCAGAATGATGGTTCACCGCTATCGCAGGAAGACTGCGAAAAGTTATTCCTGAATGGTGGCTTAGAAGTACAATCAGACAATATCGCTGATGACATACGCCAACGTCTGCAAGGCGATGTAGCTCAGCACTCTACAGCGAAACTGAAAGAGATTGATACACGTAATCTGAAATTCTTCCAGCAGGAAGAAACACGCATCTATCAATGGGAGCACGATGTGATTGATGGCATAGAGGACGAAATCACAACCCTGAAGAAAAACATTCTCGTAGCAGAACGTGATGCTCGCAATGCCCAGTCTGTAGCAGAGAAGCTGGAACTTGAAAAGAAGGTAGAGGAGATGAAGCGCAAGCGTCGTCGCCTGCGCAATGAGCTCGAGGACAGAGAGGAAGAAGTAAGCCAACAGCGCAAAAAGATGATAACAGAACTGGAGCAACGCATGGTTAAGGCTACAGAAACCAGTAATCTGTTTGTCATCAAATTCAAAGTGAAATAATAAAAGAAACAAGATATGGCAATGAATTACTACGACAAGTTTGTCGCTAAACTACAAGAGATATTCATGATGGATCATGCCGAGTTGGATTTTGGAATCTATCGTATCATGAATCAGAAGCGTGAAGAAATTAATCACTTCCTGCAAGTTGATTTACTACCACAAGTGAAGCAGGCTCTGCAAGGCGATGCTGGCAATACGCAACAGGCAAAACAGCGTATGGCTGAGATTGAGCAGATGTTTGCAGGCATGGATATTGAAACGCTACCAGACTCAAATCCTAACGTTGCAGAATACAAAAAATTGAAAGCTCAGTTAGCTCAGGGCGGCAATGCAGAAGATATGGAGGGTGAAGTATTCTCTCACTTGGTGACCTTCTTCTCTCGCTATTACGATGGTGGCGACTTTCTGTCTAAGCGTCGTTATAAAGATAATACCTACGCCATCCCTTATAATGGTGAGGAAGTGAAACTGCATTGGGCCAATAGCGACCAGTATTATATCAAGACCTCAGAGTATTTTCGCGACTATACTTTTGTGCTGCCCACATCACGCAAGAAGGTACACTTCGTATTGAAAGATGCCAGCACAGAACAGAACAACAATCGTGCAGCCAATAATATGGAGCGTCGATTTGCGCTATGGGAGCCAGAAAATGAAGGAGAACAGGTAATTGAAGTGACAGCAGAGGGTGATTTGAACATCTACTTCACCTACGAGCTAATGCCTAAGACCACAAAGCAAGAAACTCTGAGAGAAGCTGCATTTGAAAACATCAAGTCTTTGATTCCAGAAGGTTATGAGGAATTGCTGACAATAAAGACACCTACAGCAAAAGACCCTAATCGCACTTTATTGGAGAAGCATCTAACGGACTATACAGCCAAGAACTCTTTCGACTACTTCATTCATAAAGACCTTGGTGGCTTCCTTAGTCGTGAGTTGGATTTCTATATCAAAAACGAGGTGTTGCATATCGATGACCTTGATCCTCAACACATCAACAGCCAGCTGTCGATCGTAAAGGCCATCAAGCAGGTAGGCCAGAAGATTATCCAGATGCTGGCGCAGTTGGAGAACTTCCAGAAGAAGCTGTGGCTGAAGAAGAAGTTTATAGTGCAGAGCGACTACTGTATTACCCTTGATCGTGTGCCTGAGAAACTCTATCCTGAGATTATTGCCAACAAAGCCCAACGCAAAGAATGGGTACGTCTGTTTGCCATTGATGAGATTCTGAGGATTTGCATACTGTGGGCTATAGTGAGCCTCTGACTATCGAGTTCTTGAAGCAGAACCAATTCCTTGTCCTAGATACCGCATTCTTTGATGACAAATTCAAGCACCAGTTGGTAAAGAGCATGGAGAATATCGATGAACAGACAAATGGTTTACTGGTAAAGTCTGATAATTTCCATGCATTAGCACTTCTTATCAACAAATACAATGATTCCGTTAATGCGATCTATATAGATCCACCTTACAATACTGGTACCGATGGATTTGTTTACAAGGATCTCTACAAAGATTCTTCGTGGTTATCTATGATGGAAAATAGACTTTGTATAGCCAAAAAGCTAATGACTAATGACAGTAGTATCGCTATCAGCATAAACGAAAATGAACTTTTCAATTCTAAGTGCCTCTTAGATAATATGTTTGCAAAGTATTTGACAACATTTAGCGTAAAAGTTCGACATGAAGACAGAATCCTAAAAGGTGATAAAGACTTCCATGAAGTCTATGAGTCGTTGTTAATGTATGCCTATAGCGAAAACTTTAAACCATTGAAACGTCAGAAAGACAACTCCTCGGATGCAGATTATCTTTATACAATTGAGGTTGACGAAAGACCTGATGAAATATTAGACTTGGGAAATAAGGACGTTGAAGCATATGCACCAGGTCATTACAAGATTATTAAACATAAAGATTCTAGTTTTGATTATTTGAAGCCTATCAGCGTTAGAGGTTCTATTCGAGAAGGAAACTCTAGTGGGCGTTTCTATGTTGCGTATCTAGAAAATTTAGCTTCCACACATAGCGGATATATTTTCAAGGTTCCTAATATGGGAGACGATAAGTTGGGGTATAGATTCTTTTGGACGCCTTCTGTTGAGAGCGGAAGGAAAAACGGGGATTATTACCAAGGCGCACCTTTAAACAGAAAAGATGTCATTGAAATTCCATATCCCAATTACGTCGACTTTGAGAAAGCATTTAATGATGCAACTGATGAAGGCGGTATTCCATTCCGTAATGGAAAGAAACCCGTTGCTTTTTTGGACCACGTTCTTTCTCTACAAAACGTGAAGAAAGGAAAGGATTTCGTAATTGCCGATTTCTTTGCAGGGTCAGGATC
Organism: uncultured Prevotella sp.; assembly: GCA_900315765.1. GTDB lineage: Bacteria > Bacteroidota > Bacteroidia > Bacteroidales > Bacteroidaceae > Prevotella. Next base: position 17,565 of record ONAK01000027.1, read on the forward strand.
AACGGGTCATGCTGTAATAGAAATGAATAAAGATAAGGGCAAAAGAAAATACCTTTTGTCACAAGTTGGGGACATCTTTGACAATACAACAAAACCAAGGATAGAAAAAGTTATCTATTCTGATAGTTGGAAGGACGAAAGACCCGCTTCTCGCAATGGTACTTCCCAATGCTTCAAATACATACGTTTGGAGCAATACGAGGATACGCTGAACAATCTAGAAATAAGAAACAAGAGTTGGTTTTCCAACCTAAGGAGTTCCAGGAAAGCTATATGCTCAGCTATATGCTTGACACAGAAACACGTGACTCGCTGCTGAATCTGAAGTGGTTTGAAAATCCCTTTGAGATGACGCTGAAGACCACCAAGGACAATGAACTGGTGGAAACGAAAGTGGATATGGTAGAGACCTTCAACTACTTGATAGGTCTGAACGTAGAAACAGAGGACTGGTATCAAGATGATAATATCTGTGTGGTACAGGGCCGTACCCATCGCGAGGGATTGAAGGCGCTTGTCATCTGGCGCAATTGCAAGATTGTAAATAACGACCAGCTCTGCATGTTCTTCGACAAGATGGACTTCCGCACTCGCGATACTGAGTTCGACCTTATCTTTGTGAATGGTGACAACACACTGCCCAACCTGCGCAGAGACGAAGAGCACTGGAAGGTGGTGCTGACAGAAGAGGAATTCGCAAAACGCATGTTCGAGGAGGCTTGATATGGCAAAGAAACAAACCAAGCAACCAGCACGACTGCAAGAGGCACTGGTGCTGCATAAATATATTCTGAGTCTCTTGGGATGCAAAGACTTGGAGGCACTGAGTCGCGACTTGAAAGACCCTGCGCTGGAAGGTGTGGACGATGAGGGTGTATCGCGTCTGTATTATGTGCTGAGACAACATCAGTACGATTTGCATATACCTCAGGAGAAGCTGTTTGAGTATGACCAGAACATCGTGCGTCATACCAATGAGATCAATGAGAAGCGACCAGAGAAAATACAGTGGAAGTATTATCAGTATCTGGCCCTGTTGTTTACTGAGATATATCTTGACCGTTACTTTGCAGATAGGGAAAAATTACGACAGAGCGTCAATACCTTCCTGAATGATGACTTCAATTTCCGTACAGAAACTTGGCACGGTATGGACGAGTTTAAGGAGGATGACATGAACAAGTTGGCCTACTGGTGTGCTACTGGTTCTGGTAAAACGCTGATGATGCACATCAACATCAAACAATATCTGCACTATGCTGAGAAATATCATGCCAAGAAGTTGAACCGTATCCTAATACTGACACCTAATGAGGGGCTGTCGAGTCAGCATCTGCAAGAGCTGTATCTGTCAAACTTCAACGCTGAGTTGTTCTCAAAGCAGGGGCGTGGTGGCATGTTTACAGGCAAGACCATCGAGGTGATAGACATCAATAAACTGGCTGATACAGATGGTGACAAGACTGTGGCTGTAGAGAGTTTTGAAGGCAATAATCTGGTGCTGGTGGATGAAGGTCATAAGGGCTCAGGTGGTGAGGTCTGGAAAGGCTATCGCAATACGTTGACACAGGAAGGTTTTTCTTTCGAGTATTCTGCTACTTTTGGTCAGGCCATTGCAGCTCAGACAGGTGCCAGTCGCGATGCGCTGCTAAAAGGATACGGCAAGGCGACGCTGTTTGACTATAGCTATCGTTATTTTTATAATGATGGCTATGGCAAGGACTATCGCATCATGAACATGACTTCATGGGACGATGAGGAATTGCTGAATATGTACCTGACAGCCTATCTGCTATGTCTGTATGAACAGACGCTGGTGTATGAGAGTTCTCCAAAAGTTAAGAACGTTTTCCTGATAGCTCGACCGTTGGGCATCTTTGTGGGTGGATCAGTAAATGCAGTCAGAAAGGTTCGAGGATTGGAGGTCAGTGATGTGGTACAGATATTATTGTTCCTGCAAGCCTTTGTTGATCGTCCGCAGGAGTTTGCCGGATATATCAAACGCTTGCTGAATCCAGCTGATGGCATCAAGAATCCTCGTGGCTATTCGCTCTTTGCCAATAGCTTTATGAAGATAAAGGAAGGACTGCAATTGGGCGAAGAAGATTCCTTTGCACGTAAGACCTATGAGAGGCTGATAGAAAAGCTGTTCCATAGCACAGTGGCAGGAGCACACCTGCATATTGACAAACAGAAAGGTGGCGACAAGGAGATAGGTTTGCGTATTGGTAATGCAGACTATTTTGGCGTTATCAATGTGGGTGATAGTGACTCGTTGGTGAAACTCTGCGAGACTAATGGACTGGATTGCGAGACAAAGGAGTTTGGAACGTCGTCGCTGTTTACGCTGATAAATAATGAGGACTCGACAATCAATATTCTGATAGGTTCGAAGAAGTTTAGCGAAGGCTGGAGCAGTTGGCGTGTATCGGCAATGGGCTTGATGAACGTAGGTCGAAGCGAGGGCTCTGAGATTATCCAGTTGTTTGGTCGTGGCGTGCGATTGAAGGGCTTTAAGTATTCATTAAAAAAAAGTAGTGCGCTCGATAGCAGCTATAATCCTGGTCCAATACCAAAAGGACTGCGCGAGATAGAGACGCTGAACATCTTTGGCGTGAGAGCCGACTATATGGATACCTTCCGCAAGTATCTGGAGGATGAGGGTCTGCCACACAATGAGGACACCTATACGCCTATCGCCATTCCAACTGTCAATCTGCTGGGTGAAAAGCGTCTGAAGATTGTTCGCCTGAAGAAAGGCTACGACTTCAAGAAGATGGTGACGGTGAAGCCTGAGACCATGATGAAAGGGATGCATGTAAAGGTAGACTGGACACCCAAGGTGGATGCCATCTGGAGTCAGCGGGCAGGCGTGGATATGGCAGCTGAAATGACAGAAAGTAAACTATATCCAAAGCATCTGAATCTGCTGAACTGGAACCGTATTTTCTTTGCCATTGAGCAGATGAAGAATGAGCGCAGTTGGCATAATATGGAAATCAGCGTTGACATGCTGCATCAACTGATGTTGCAGACAGACTGGTATGAGCTAACCATTCAGGATGCAGACTTGGAGTTCCATGACTTTGGGCGTGATGTGGCTCGTTGGGAGGAAATCACCATTGCACTACTTCGTGGCTATATTGAAAGAGCCTACAAACGGAGTAAAGGAAAGTGGGAATCGAAATACATGGAAACAGTCTATATCGACCAGAACGACCCCAATTTCTTTGATGAATATACAGTGGAGGTGCGCAATGATCAGCAGCATTGGATAGAAAGACTGCAGGAACTGCGTGAACAGATTATTTCTGGAAATTTGGAAAGAGATTATCAGATAAATGGCCAATGGCTGCAGGCATTGCGTTTCGACCAGCATCTGTTCTATCCTATTTTGTGTCTGAGAGAGAAGGATGCCAATGGTAAGAAGGTGATGCTAGATTCTGACACTAACGAGCCATTGGTAAAGATTTCTCCAGTAGCTTTGAACGAAGGAGAAACAGGCTTTGTTCAAAGAATTCGCGAATATTATGAGGTGCATAAGGACGGATGCTTATTAGGAAAGGAAATATATCTGTTGCGTAACGAAAGCCGCAAGGGAATTGGCTTCTTCGAGGCAAGTGGATTCTATCCAGACTTCATTCTGTGGGTGAACGAAGGACAGAAACAGCGAGTCAACTTTATTGACCCCAAGGGTATTCGTAACCTGCAAGGATTGGAGCATCCCAAGATTCAGCTCTTCAAGACTTTGAAAGAAGAGGTTGAGCCAACCTTGAATGATCCAGATATCTCACTCGATAGCTATATCATCTCTAATACTCCATATAGAGAAATCCATTTATGGGGCGAACGTCCTAAGTTCTTGGAGAATCACGTACTCTTCGATTACGACGAGGAGTATGTAAAGACATTGTTTGAATAAAAACACTCCGTCTATGCAAGAGCAGACTGCATGGGCAGAGTGAATTGATATTATAGGATAGCTGCAAGCCCGTATGTTTGTAAGTTGTACCTAATGGGATGGACGTAAAGATGAAATAGATATCTCTAATTATGATGCCCAAAATAGGAATTAACAAAATTTAATAGCATGATATGGTTGACATATCAGATTTTTACGTACCTTTGTCCACCAAAATAGAGCGATATGGAAAAAGGACTTGAAATATTCGCAAAGCGCCTCCAGCAGGCCCGTATCAAAGCCAAGCTCTCCATGGAGAAGCTTAGCACATTGATGAGCGAAAAGGCTGACGTAAAAGTCACCAAACAGGCCATCTCAAAATATGAGAAGGCCCTGATGATGCCCAGCAGCACCGTCCAGATTGCTATGGCCGAAATCCTAAACGTTGATCACGAGTATTTCCACCGTCCATTCAGGTTTAACATCGACGACCTCAATATCTCCTTCAGAAAGAAAGCAGACACTACTGTGGGTGACCAGCGAGCCCTTGAAATCCAAATTCAAGACCAAGTTGAACGCTATCTCGAGATTGAAGATATTCTGAGAATAAAGCCTAGAACCATTCTCAAGGACAAACTAGTCCCAATCAGACCTCTCGAATCAAACAGCGACATGGTTCTCATGGCTAAAACTGTTCGCGAGTTTTGGAGTCTAGGCAAAGCTCCAATTGCAAATACTCAGGAACTCCTCGAAGCTCTTGGGATAAAAGTTCTGCTTACTCCTGCGCCATCAGGATTCCTGGGGGTCAGTGGCATCATCAATGATAAATATTGGGTTATTGTCCTTAACAGTTCTGATCCATATATTGAGCGCCGCAGGTTGACCACGCTTCACGAACTCTGCCACCTATTATATAATAGTTACTTCTCCAACCAGCTTTCTGCTCATGAGAAAGAGAGGCTTTGCAATACTTTTGCAAACGAAATGTTACTCCCTGGTGTAATACTCAAAAATCTGTTCAAAGGTAAATCCCAAATAGCGATTGAAGAGTTAATCTCCGTTAGCAAGAACTTCGGTATATCTGTCGATGCGATAGTTTTTAAACTCAAAGAGCTCGACATTATCGGAGAAAAGCGATATAGGAACTACTTTATTCGCAAAAACTCGTATCCTAATTTTAAGGAGAGAGTGGAGCGTCCTCGATACAAGGAAGATGAAACAACTCGTTTTCAGGCAATGGTTTACAGTGCTTTAAGCCAGGAACTCATCTCCACCTCTAAGGCGGCATCGCTCCTTGGAGCCAGTATTAACAACGTTCGAAAGAACGCAGAGACTATATAACATGGATAACAATAAATTACGGAGGGCATGAACATGCATACTAAGATATAACCGAGCAAGGTAACGAAAGAGCCTCACACTACGGCAATAATGTGAGGCTAGTAGGTTTGCTTCCCGATTGGCACTCCGAGTTACCCCGAATTACAGGAAGAACCAGCAAGGTTTTGCAAAGTTAAATTATAAATTTCACTTTTGCAAATTCAGGTTCTCAAATCGGGTAAATATTAGAGATTATTAATTTATTTAACTTTTCAAAAGCAGTTCTATCATGACAAGACCTGTACAAACAAAGTTAAAGAAGGGTGGGCTCAACATCAACTACGACGAGCTTCTCCATCCCGATTTGTACGGCAGCCTGCCTTCAGCAAGCAGGACCGGACTGCCTGTGCTGAACCCTATAAAGCCAGAGTTCATAGCCCCAATCAGGTTAGTGCCTTTCCACGAGGCCTATGCCCGTAAAGACTATGGATGCGTGGTCCACTTCTTCATCCACGACTGCCGCTTCCTTTGCGTCCTGCGTCATCCGGAGCGGTATCAGGATTTTTTCAAGAAGTGCCGCGCTGTCATAGAACCAGACCTCTCTCAATATGTTGATATGTCGGCTGACGATAGATACCTCAGTGCCTGGATCAACCGTGCATTTGCTCGTTACCTTCAACAGCATGGTGTCACCGTCATCCCTAATGTCACATGGTCTTTGCCTGACAGCTATGCCTATAGTTTCACGGGCATACCCCAGTACGCTCCTGTTGCTATCAACTGCAACGGTGTCCTCAAACACGATATTTCCAAATATCTTTGGTATCGTGGCTACGAGGAAGCCGTTTCTACGCTCCATCCCTCTCTCATCATTCGCTATGGCACTCGTATGCCTTATGAGTCTCACAGCGATATCAGCATCTACTTCTTCAACGAACGCTTAATGAGATTGCGCCATGGGAGCTAACGGTAGTTTCGCAAACGGTTCTACAGCCTTGGAGAAAGACCGTCGATGGAAGACGATTCTCGTCCTGAAAGACGGTACTAAGATCATTGAGTTGAAGAACAAGAAAGGGGCTGTCAAATTGCCAGAAGAAAGCCATAGTCCCAACTCCACCTATGCCATCTTCAATAAGGATGGTAAAGGTGTAAAGGCTATAGCCAAATACGGCTCAGATGGCAAGAAGATTTGGGAAATCCACACCACCGACCACAAGAGCCTCGGTGCCCACTATCACAAGTGGAAGGATGGTAAACCTCTCGATGAGGAGCCACACCCGTTGACTCCTGCTATGAAAAAATTGCTGGATAACGTATCAAATTTAAGTTAATATGGCAAAATCAGATTATGTAATAAATGACCTGCTGGGATACCCATATAATGGAAAATATCCCCCAAAGGGAGATAAACATGGTATCTATCATGGGTATGCTTCCGATGCAGAAGAGACGCTGTTTTACGACTTCGCTGTTCAGGGCTACGACTTGACCTTTCTATACAAAGGCAAGCGATACTATTTCCTGTCAACCCCCGACCATGTAGCTCTCTGCGATGAGTGCTACACCGAGGAGTTTCAGGTATTCCCTGATGGCAACGCAGCCTTGGAACAGTTCAAAATCGATGGAAAATCTCTTCTAGAACTAATCGACCTTCTCGAAGAAGTTGAGCCTGTATAATACGACGTCATCCCTGCAGTGGCGACTGCAGGGATGATAATCTGCAAACACTCACCGCCCTTGCAAGAGCAGACTGCAAAGGCGGTGATTGTTTATGGGGTCAGTTGATGACTGCCAGTTTGTTGTTCGGTAGATCATACCTGACGGAATGGGTAAAGGTGGTGGTCTTACCGTCATAGATGACAGTAACGTCAATGCCGCGACGTTGGAACTCGTCGATGAGTGCCTGGTCGTGGTAGGCTCGCATCCCAGTCCAGCCGGTATTACCGACCTGACGATTGAAAATGTTTACTAACTCGGTGATTTGCATGTCTGCGAACCGCAGGGCATACTTGGTGTAATAAATGTGCTGTTGCATAACTTGGAATTTTTTGAAGTGAATAATATTGCTTCCGCATCGTACTGACCACCGTGGTTTCCAAAACTCGGTTGGCGAGTTAACCTCAAAAGGCTACTGCTCTTGATGCTTTCGGGTGCAAAATTACAAAGAATTCGTGAGATAGCAAATCGAAAGAAGGTAAATATTGGCTGGAAATGCAAAAAAGATACGAAAATGTTTGGTGGTTTGTGAAAATATGTATAATTTTGGCGCTGTTTTTCAAATTTATGTAAATTAAAAGCAATGCTGCAACAAAGAATGAACATATCAACACTGTTACCACTCCAGGGCAAAGAATGCTTTGGAGGCTTCTGCTATGTTCATACGACAAACTCGATGAGTATTGCAGCACGTGACTGGTACACGAATACTTTCCAACGAACATCATCAGATAGAGAGTCTGACCGGACGGCATAGATGCAGCCGACCATCAGAGTATAGAAGATAACGAGACCGTTGGAAAGAGCTTACCAAACTTTCCAACGGTTTTTCGTTATCTGTGTGTCCATTTCCCGTACTTCTCCGCGGCCTTAGCAGCTGGGCACAACCTAAACATCAAAAAAAGTATTAACCGCGCAGCGATGCGCACAAAAGAAGAAAAAGAAAATGTTAGAATTCAAGAAGTACAGCTCTATCGAAAACTCCTTTAGCCGTGAGTTCATGGAGCACGTGGTGGCAGAGATGCCACAGGATTTGGAATATGTGGTGCAGGAGAAGGTACATGGTGCCAATACCAGCTTCCTCTGCGATGGTGAGACCGTGAGGTTCGCCAAGCGTACGTCAATGCTGGAGGACGGAGAGCAGTTCTATGACTATCCTGAGTTGCTCGAAAGATACCGGGACAGAGTGCTGAAGCTATTCGGTGGCATCAAGGCTAAGTATCCAGAGGTAACTCACATCTCCGTGTTCGGCGAGATGTTTGGTGGTCTGTATCCTCATGATGGTGTCAAGGCAAGGCAGAAAGTCGGCCTAATCCAAAGAGGTGTCTGTTATACTCCTGACCATGAGTTTTATGGCTTTGACATCTACCTCTTCACTGAGGAGGGTGGAAGATTCCTCCCTGTTGATGAAGTCAACGAGCTCTTCGAGACCTATAGTTTCTTTTATGCCAAGACTCTCTTCAGAGGGACTTTGACTGAGTGCCTGAAGCAGCCCAACGCTTTCCAGAGCAAGATTGCCGAATGGCTTGGGCTACCCACTATCGAGGACAACATTTGCGAGGGTATCGTCATCCGCCCCATCACTCCGATGTATCTGAGGAACGGCTCTCGTGTGCTAATCAAGAGCAAGAACGAGCGGTTTGCTGAACGGAAGAGCGTGAAAAAACGCAATAAACTCTTTGCTGAGCCCGTGCCCTACAGCGATGCATTGAAGACTCTGATTGAGGAGGGTGAGGCTTACGTCACCGAGAACCGTCTCGCCAACGTGGTAAGCCACATCGGTGAGGTACACTTCCCAAAGGACTTCGGTCGTGTGATGGGTGCACTCTCCAAAGACGTGCTTGACGACTTCCTAAAGGAGCACGGCGGCTCTTACACAGCCCTCGACAAGTGCGAGCAGAAGTCGCTCAACAAGGAGTTGAACAAACTCTGCACTGCCCTCGTGAAGCAGGTCTATATGAGACAGGCTTATATCATGGAATAGTAAATCGTCTCTCCCAGCATATAGTTGGGGGAGACTTAAAAAGAGATTTATTCTCTTCTGCAATGTAACATTTCATATTTATCCCTACTTATAGGTAGAAAATTTAAAAGAATAGAACAATGAACAAGATTTATTTTACTGCCGACTTGCATTTCGGTCATTCGAACATACTGAAGCATTCACCTAAGCGACCTTTCTCGGACACGATGGATATCAAAGCACACGACGAATGGTTGCTTGACCTCTGGAAGAGTACTGTAGACAAGCGGGATACGGTGTATATTCTTGGTGATCTGACATACCTGAAGAGTGAGAATGCCCGTCATCTGTTAGAGAAGCTGCCTGGGCAGAAGTTCCTGATTGAGGGAAATCATGATGGCTCGATTCGGTCTTATAAGAACTATTTCAAGGAGGTCTATCAGATTAAGGAGATGCGCTTCAAACCGTCTGTGGCACCGTTCCTAAAAGAAGATCTCTGCGTGGTGATGTGCCACTACCCAATGGTGACATGGAATCAGAAACCTCGTGGTTCTGTGATGCTTCATGGTCATAGTCACGGTAAGCTGGATGAGTACAATGCACTATCGATGGATTTGCGTTTTGATGTTGGAATTGACGGATCTCTTGCCAATCTGCGTTTTCTAACTCTAGAGGACATCTACAACGCTGCCACAGAGAAGATTAAGCAGTACAATTGTAATACCTTTGCGGAGTATGCACAGAACAACTATCGAAGCGAGGTAAGGTAATAAGTTGAACTATAAAAAGAAGAAAAAATGAAGAAGATAAAAATATTGAGGTACAATGACCTCAGAGATTTGATGTACTTGACCCATGAACACCATCTGAATGGTGTGGTAGTTGATGATGCGGCACTTGAAGTGATGCTCCGAATAGAGAAGACTATGCAGCGGCTGGAGGTGATGGGCGATGATGAGCAGCGTTGGCTCTGGATAGAACTCAAGGCACCTGGCAAGCGTAATCGTTGGGAGGAGGCCGATGAGAACGAAAATTACTGGTATCAAGTGTTTACGGCTAACTATAAGGGCTTCCACTACATGATTATCAGGAACCGACAGAATAGATATGTTGATCTCAGAAGTACCAGAAACATTGGTGGGGAGAGAAAGCCAGATGTCTGGTATGGGAATGTATCAAAGCCTCTGTTGAAAATTGAAAAGTACATCACAGCATTGGTAGATAACATTTGTGAGAATCCTGACGACTATAACAACTACGTCGAGGAGCACCTTCCCTATTCAAAGCGGGACGGAGTCATCAAGCGTGCAGACCTGAACCGTATCTGTCCTGTCTATAGGACATTCGATGATCCAGAGCGAGTGGTGGATATCGTAACAAAGATGAATAACTTGCCTCTGTGGTCGGCTGATAAGATGACGCTTAGAACTTACATTCATTTTTGGCGCCTGCTCTATGAGACTTATAGGACCAAAGATGAATATCGTCCTGAACCTAAGTCGGATTTCGCAGACAAAACGGACGAGGAAATCTTCGTGCGCTATAATAGCAAAGGAGACGAGATTGAAGGTCTTGATTTTGACAGCGAGCAGGATTACCAGAAGTGGGAGGACGAAAACCATATGTACCACTGTATGGATGTAGCGTATGCACGAATCCATCTCTATCCCCGGAAGAAAGAAAACCGATGGGGTGATGAAGATGTTCCAGTAGCCGTTGGCCAATGGTATTTCACCTTGACTTTTAGCGTTTATGGCTATTCCAATGATGTGGTTAACATGTTGGAGGCATTGTGTGAGGCTGGAACTGGTGTTGTATGCGATGAGTCTGCGCGACTGCTCCGCATGGCACAGGAAACTGACTATGTCGGCATTACTCCAGGAGCAAACAAATATGTCCATAACGAAAAGATAGGAAATGAAATCAGGCTTCCATATGTAGACGAAGACATTACTGCTGAACAAATCGCTGACATCATCGCGGCTACAGAATGGGAACCACAGAAACAAGTAAAACCGATTAACAATAAAGAGCAATGAGAATACAATACATGAGTGATCTCCATATGGAGTTATATGACAATTCGCGGTATATAAAGGCGAATGAGTTTGAAGTTGTGGGCGATGTTCTGGTGCTCGCAGGTGACACGTTCTACCTGCGGGACATCATTGCCCCACAGAAACGGTTTTGGAACTGGGCATCAAAGAACTTCCAGCAAGTGCTATTAGTACCTGGTAATCACGAGTTCTACAGCAATGGCGACGTAACAGCACGTGGCGACAGT
>ONAK01000024.1 GCA_900315765.1 uncultured Prevotella sp.
CAAGGGCTCAATGGGTAGCGCCTATCTAAGTCAGATAGTCACCTCAAACGTCAAACATCAAACATCAAACATCACGCCTCTCACCTTATACAACAAGGGGCAGAACTATAAGCTCTATATGATTCCCGCCCTTTTTGCCATAGTGATGATGCTGATGACGGGCTTTCTGCCCACACTCAACATCGTTGGCGAGAAGGAGACTGGCACCATCGAACAGATGAACGTCACACCCGTCTCCAAGTGGTCGTTCATTCTCGCTAAACTCATTCCTTACTGGCTCATTGCACTGTTTGTCATCACCGTGTGCCTGGTGTTGGCGTGGCTTGTCTATGGCATCACACCAACCGGTCCGGTGTGGCTCATCTACGTGCTTGCCATGCTGTTGGCGCTGTTCTTCTCGTCGTTCGGACTCATCGTGTCTAACTACTCCGACACTATGCAGCAGGCCATGTTTGTCATGTGGTTCTTTGTGGTGAGCATCATGCTGCTTTCGGGTCTTTTCACCCCCACGCGTTCTATGCCCCAGTGGGCCTATCTTACCACCTACGTCAACCCCATGCACTACTTCATCGATGCCATCCGCACCGTCTTTATCCGTGGTGGTGGCCTGCACGAAACAGCCCACCAGATCTTAGCCCTTGCGGGCATCGGTACACTGATGGGGTGTTGGGCTGTACAGAGCTATAAAAAGAATAACTAACTTGAATAACTTAAGGTTTAAAGCCCGTCTGCCAGACGGCTTTGACACCCTCGCAGAAGTCGTAGAGAATATGGCGTCCCTGGATGCGACGACCGGCAGGGAGGAAACCACATACGATGCGGGTAATATGGCGGCGGATGTTGAATGCCTTTGGATCATCTACCCCGATACTTTCTACACGTAGGCTGAAACGACCAATGCCAGGGAGAACAACTGTCTGTCCCTCGGTAAGTCTCTGTTTCAAAATGTCCTGCAATTCGGTTACTACACCCACCACGGCACCTTCTGAGAAGCCGCTGTTGCGACAAGCCTCAGCGGCTATCTCGTCAAGCGTTACCTCGCCCTGACTGACTGTTTTTGCAAAATATTTTCCAGATATGTACTGCCATTTTTTTTGTCTATGATTTTTTTTATTATCTATCACTATTTGTTATAACTTGTTTAATATCAGTTTGTTATATAGAGTGATAGATATTTCGCATCTATCACTACTATCACTTACAGTAAAACAACTTGTTTTACTTTCTAAAGTACCATCTTTTCCTATAATAAAGACTATCTGAAGCATGGTAAAACAAGTTGTTTTACTTTTTAAGATTATATCTCTTCAACTCTGAATACTGATCCTTTGTTCAATCGTTTGTGTTCATAACCCATTTTGGTCAACCTTCTTCCGAGTTCAACGTCCGTTCCTTTCATAATCGTAAAGGTAGGGAACAGTTTCTCTAGTCGCTTCATAATCAACTGGAGAGATACGAAGTCTGCATCCTTGGATGTCTCTTCGGGTGCCAGGTAGGTTAGGGTAATCATCTGCTCGTAGCTGCCGACCTGCTGAAACTGTTCGTTCTGCTGCATGATACGGGCGTTCTCCTCGTCTTCGAACCAGTATCGGCGCCCCTGCTCAAGTTCTGCATAGAGCTGGGCGTACAGCATGTCGTAATTAATCAGTCCCGAGTTGTCAATCTCATCGGCGTAGACGCATACAAAGCGGCGCGAGCCAGTAGGGTCAACGAGAGGACGGCGGTTGTTGGTGGTGGCGATGAACGAGGCAAACCTCTGGCGCTCTTCCATTACCTTGCCGTATGGCGGACGGAACTTGATGTCGTTTTTCGAGATGAGGTACTTCAGGATAGGCTGCTGCGATTTCGACATGGCGTCAAACTCGTCGATATTGATGAGCGCATAGCTCGACATGGCGAGGAAGATATCATTGTCGTTTTTCATCGACAGTCGGTCGTTAAAATATATCTGCAGGTATTCTGGCAGCAGACGTCGGCAGAAGGTGGTCTTTCCAGACCCCTGCGGACCGATGAGCAGGGGTACGATGGCATTACCATGCTGACGGTCCTTGCCGAGCCACTGGGCCACCATTGAGAGCATCCAGGTATGGAAGTCGCTTTCCCAGTGCTTGTTGTCGGTCTTTACCCGTCGGGCCAGTTCGCCCACATAGTCGTGCTTGCCGTTCCATTTTGGCAGGTGGCGCAGATAATCCTCCAGAGGGTAATATTTAGGGATGAGGTTCGAGTCGATATAGCGGTTCAGATCCTTATCCCACGATTCCACACCCGCCTTCAGAGCCTTGATGGCCATCGTGTTGCGGGCTGCCTGGTCTAGCGGCTGGAAACCATAACCTGCTGCATTCATACGATATTCGGGCGTGCCTGTCATCACGTTGAGGCGCAGGGTATAGTGCTCCTTCATATAGGCCTCGGTCTTGAAGGCGAGTAGAGCAGAGGGACGGGTAAACTTCATCGGAATGTGCTTCTGAGTCTCCTTGAGGTAGGCAGTCTTGAAGACGGACTCGATGGCATTGCTGTCAAGGCAATCGGAAAACATAGGGATAAACGATGCGACACGTGCGCACCAGACCTGTGGCAATCCCATGATGCGACAACCATCGGCCAACTGTTCAAGAACGATGATGGCGAACTCCTCGTCGTTGCGTAGATTGCTATGTTTTTCGATGATAGCATCCAGACAATCGTGAAATCGGCGCATGCGACTGTTGCGCAGACTCAAACCAGGAATCTCTTCGGGATAGTTGTAATCGCTGATATCCTCCTGTATGCTTTTGAACGTTGGTGAGTCTTCTGGCTGTGAAGATACTACGATGGCAATGGCTGTGGGATTGTAGAATGGCTGAGGATCATAGCTCGCTTTGCAGCTGGTCTCGAAGGTTGGTTCGTGCTCGGCCAATGGCGTACCCAACTGCGACGAATAGATGTAGTGCAGTTTGCGGAAGGCATTGAGCAACGCTGTTTCTGATGGATTGCCATCCGAAACCGTGTATGGACAGACGATGTGGAGCGAATGACCATCGTGCCCCATAAAGCAGAGTAGGGTATAGGGCTGCAGGATGGCCAGTCGCTTGTATTCCTCAACAGTACTAAGGTTGCGTAGGTTTTCCAGCGACAGCAGCACCAAGCAGTTAATGCTTTTAGCTTTCAACATTCCCGAGCGGAGCTCGCCTACCCGTAGCCTTTCTCCATTCTGTTTCGCCCATTCAGCCGCAAAACACACCTCTTTGGTAAAGTCGCGTATGTACTGCTGGCGATAGGTGCCATCCCTCAACTGCGTCACAAACTCATCGAGTTCAACACGCGTGTACCTCTTTTCATTTCTGTCCAGATTGATAATTGTTATTTTCATTGTTACTTGTGATTAATTTAATCTGGTTACAAAGATACAAAATTTTAGGGCCAAATGCAAGCTTTTTACAAAAAAACTTTCATTTACCCCTAAAAAAGTGATAGATAAATTATATCTATCACTGCATTTATCTTTTTGATTATAAGTCGATTACGCCAAAAAGTGATACTTTATTAGATTTTTGTACCCATGTGAGCCAAATTTCCTATTTGGCCAAGGCACATGTTCAGGCGGATATGTCATCTTAACCACCTTTTCTCCTTTTCTTTTTCAATTTTGCCCCCATTTATTTGCTGATTTAATAAATTCTTATTATTTTTGCAGGCAAGTACTGGCTAATCGTCGTAACACGGCGCTGCCACGGCAGAAAAGAGGTTTTCGCAACCTCCTGATACAGAGCTTCAGCGGAGGCGCCGGTATGATTTTTGAGGGTAAATTAATAAAGCATCAGCTATTATTTCGCGTATAGCCAAAAGCGTAGGAAACTGTTTGGAAATAAAAGAACGCACAGAAATAATATCTGGAAGGTGTCTGGACAGGGCACTTTATCTCCTTATATAGCGATGCATACACACTTTGGTGTGGTGCATACTTGTTAAGGAGATGGGGTTTCCTTCCTACGCTGCCCCATAGCTATACGCATAAGGTGTACCACACTTTTTGCGTCTTGGCGTGATTGATAGTTCGATGTATTTGACAATAGCTATCAATCATAATATGGCAGACAACAACCCAACTAATTCCCTATTCTTTACTAACAGAGATGGGAATACTTTGATGAAACAGTTTGAGGGATTCTTATCAAAGAATCCTCAGGTAAAGAATCTCGATGCAGTAGTAGGATTTCTACGTGCATCTGGTTATTTTGCCTTGCGCCCATTCCTTGATAATATTAATAAGGTACGAGTGTTAATAGGCATTGATGTAGATAAATACATCGCTCGTGCAGCTCAGCATAGAGAGCTCTTTATTGGAGCCGAAGAAGAAGTCAAAGAAGACGCCTTGCAACAGATAAAAGCAGATGTCGAGAACTCTAAATATACTAAACAGGTAGAGGATGGTATGCTGCAGATGTTGCAGGATATGAAGGATGGCAAATTAGAGATGCGTGCCCATCCTTCAAGAAAGATACATGCCAAGATTTATATCCTGTATCCTGATAATTACGACTCTGACATGCTTGGTTGTGCTATTACTGGAAGTAGTAACCTTAGTGGTTACGGACTAGGCATTTCTGAAGAGAAACAATATGAGTTTAATGTGAAATTAACTCAATATCCTGAGGTACAGTTTGCCAAAGAAGAGTTTGAATTGCTTTGGCAAGAGTCAGAAGGCGTGCCCATTGAGGCTACTGATTTGGAAAATACTATGGCTGGTACTTATCTGAAAGGTGACGTAACGCCTTACGAGTTGTATATCAAAATGCTGATGGAATATTTCTCTGATCGTGTTCTCGCAACAGATGATACTGACCCCTTTGATATGCCGAAGGGATATACAAGATACGATTATCAGTCGGATGCTGTGATTGAAGGCTATCAGAAGTTGATACGTTATGATGGTTTCTTTCTTGCTGATGTTGTGGGTCTTGGCAAGACTGTCATTGCAACGATGATAGCCAAGAAGTTCCTTATTGAAAATGGATGGGAGCATACGAAGATTCTTGTTGTTTATCCGCCTGCAGTTGAACAGAACTGGAAAACGACTTTCAAGGACTTTGGTATTGACAAGTATGCCCGTTTTGTAAGCAATGGAAGCTTAGCCAAGGTGCTGGATGAAGACAACTACGACTACTGGAATGCTGATGAATACGACCTCGTACTTGTTGATGAGGCTCACAAGTTTAGAAATCATACTACTGGCGCTTTCCAGCAGTTGCAGGAAATATGTAAGATGCCTCGCCTGGAAACAGGCTTCATTCCAGGGTATAAAAAGAAGGTGATGCTGATTTCAGCAACGCCAATGAATAACACTCCAGCTGACCTCTACAATGAAATCCTACTATTCCAGGATCCACGTCATTGTACTATTGATGGAGTGCCAAACTTAACATCTTTCTTCTCACCTCTGATTGTAGAGTTCAAGAAATTAAGAAAAGAGGAGAACTTTGACGTGAAGAAGTTTAAGCGGTTGGCCGAACGTGTCAGAGATAGAGTTATTAAGCCAATCACGGTTCGCCGTACTCGTACAGATATTGAAAGCGTGAAGCGATATAGTGAAGATGTAGGTGGATTCCCTATTGTTGAACGACCTATTAAAAGAGAATATGAATTGAATAACCATTTGGCCAATCTTTTTGAGGAAGCAATGGTAACATTAGATAAGGAATTAACCTATGCCCGTTATCAGGCTATTGCTTTCTTGAATCCAGATGCTGCTCCTGGTTTGTATGATAATGCTGAAGTAATCAGCCGCAGTTTGTCTGGTATCCGTAAAAATGGTTTGGTGAAACGCTTGGAGAGTAGTTTCTATGCTTTTTATAAGTCATTGACCGCTTTCCGCCAAGCCAATCAGAACATGATAGATATGTGGGAGAATGATAAGATTTTCATTGCACCTGATTTGGATATCAATGCCCTGATAGAAGCTGGTTACAGTGAGGAAGAAATAGAAGAGAAGATGAATGAGAAGGCTGAGATGAATCCCAAGAATGCAGCCTTTAAACGTGAAGACTTTAATCCTGAATACATTGATAAGTTGCGACACGACCAATATTTATTGGAGAAGATGTGCAAAGACTGGGAAGGCATCGATGATGATGACGATTCGAAGTTTGCTAAATTCGAAGACTTGCTGAAACATGAACTTTTCAAAAAGGATTGCAATCCAGAAGGAAAGTTGGTGGTTTTCTCAGAGTCTGTTGACACTGTTGAGTATCTGAAACGTCGTATCAACAGAAATGATGTGATGGTTATCTCTTCGCAAAATCGCAGTCAGCAGTTTAAGACCATTCGCGAGAACTTTGATGCCAACTGGAAAGACAAAAAGAATGACTACAACATCATACTGACTACCGATGTGTTGGCAGAAGGTGTGAACTTGCATCGTTCTAATATTATCATCAACTATGATACGCCTTGGAACTCAACACGACTGATGCAGCGTATCGGACGTGTGAATCGTATTGGTTCTACAGCAGGTATTATCTATAACTACGTGTTCTATCCTTCACGAGAGGGAAACGCGCAAATAAATCTCAACCAGATAGCGCTGAGTAAGATTCAGACCTTCCATACTACCTTTGGCGAGGATAATCAGATTTATTCTACTGATGAGATTATTGATCGTGATTTGGATAAATTGTTTGAGGAGGGCATGAAGCAACAACAGAACGACCGCAATTTGGAACTTCCGTTCTATGAGGAGTTGCGCGACTTGTACCAGAATAATCGCCGTGAGTACAATCGCATTGAACGTTTGTCGTTACGTAGTCGTACTGGAAGAGAAACACGAGAAGTGGATGGCGTAGAATTGTCCAACGACACGCTGGTATTCCTGAAGACCAATTTCCGCAAGTTGTTCTATCTGGTAAGCGATGAAGAAGCAAGGGAATTGTCTGTGCTTGACGCACTAACTTACTTCAAGGCTAAGCCAGAAGAACCAAAGGTAGAACGTATAGCCCAGCATCATGACCACGTGGATAAAGCCCTGAAAAAGTTTGAGGCTACAAAGACTGAAGAAATCCACGAGCAAGAGAGCAATCGTCAACAGCGCACGAACCTTGGTGCTCAGGTGGCGATTGCAACTAATCTGCTGAACAATATCTTAGGTTTTGTGGATGATTCTGAGACTCGTATGAAGATTATCCAGCTGAAGGCTTTGGCTGAACGTGGTACAATCACCTATATAGCCAAACGTTTGCAGCGTATTCAAAAAGAACTTCAGCGTACTAACGGAAAGGTGCGTATGACCATTCACGATGCATTGCCTCAAGTTATCGATATGGCCAACAAGTATAATGCTTACTATCGTGAAGCACAAAAGGCAGAAGAGGAAACAGAAGCCACTATCATTCTTTCAGAATCATTCAAATAAAAAAGAACAATGGACTACAAATCAATAATCGAATCGAAATATAATCGTAAGAACTGGCAGTTATTACTTCACGATATTTTTGGAAGTCGTGCTAATTTACAACAACAGCCATTCCATGTTGAAACCAGTAGCAGTCTTGCTAAAAGCGCTCAATGTCTTGGTAAGATTACGTTAAGTGATGAACAGACTATTGCGGTCTATGAAGTAGAATTAAGTGATAGCGTTGATATCGAGCGTAATCGTCGAGGTATTCGAGATATGCTTGCTTCTTCATGGCGTGGAATACATGCAGGAGCCTTTATGTTCTGCTACCGAAATAACGAAAGTGTGCTCCGTTTTTCTTATGTAAGTGAATCGTGGACCTTTGCTGAAGATGGTACATATAAGAAGGAATCTACAGATACTAAACGCTTTACTTATCTGCTTGGCGAAGGTCATCGTAGTCGCACAGCCATTCAGCAGTTTGAAAAACTTCGTAATAGTCCACTATCGCTAAAAGACCTAACAAAGGCATTCTCTGTTGATGCTGTAGGCGATATGTTCTTTAAAGAGTATAAAAAGAACTACGAGGATATTATCTTCTACGTTACAGGTAAACGGATGGTAAAGGTGGCTAATAAATGGGAAGAGCGACAGGAGGGAGATCCTTGTGAGACTATTATGAAGGAGTTTGCTCATTTTCCGAATCCAGAGAAGGCCGTTCGTGACTATGTAAAGAAACTGATGGGCCGTCTGGTGTTCCTTCAGTTCCTGCAAAAGAAAGGTTGGTTAGGAGTACGAACTAATGAAGAATGGGGCACTGGCGATGCTGAGTTTATTCAGAATATTTTTGCCCAGACTAAAGACAAAGACCACTTTATCGATAACGTTTTAGAGGCGCTTTTCA
Organism: uncultured Prevotella sp.; assembly: GCA_900315765.1. Taxonomy (GTDB): domain Bacteria; phylum Bacteroidota; class Bacteroidia; order Bacteroidales; family Bacteroidaceae; genus Prevotella. The sequence goes on from ONAK01000024.1 coordinate 8,271, forward strand.
ACGATCTCAATAGTGAAGACGAAAAAGCGCTTCCACAATATCGTACACCATATCTCAATGGTGGACTCTTCGAGCGTGATGCTCAGGATGAGACCAACTTTACTCTACCGGCCAAGTATATGCAGCAAATGTTGGACTTCTTCAGTAGCTACAACTTTACCATCGATGAGAACGATCCTGATGATGCTGAAGTAGGTGTTGACCCAGAGATGCTTGGTCGTATCTTTGAGAATCTACTGGAAGACAACAAGGATAAAGGTGCATTCTATACGCCTAAGGAGATTGTAAGTTATATGTGCCGTGAGTCTTTAATTGCTTATCTCCAGACAGATTTTGAAGATGAGACTGTGAAGGAATCCATTCGCCAGTTTGTAACCACTCATGATGTAACTTTGCTTGGCAATATGGCGGACGAAATAGACCAACGATTGAAAGATGTAAAAATCTGCGACCCAGCCATTGGTTCTGGAGCGTTCCCTATGGGATTATTAAAGGAACTCTTTCAGTGTCGTTCTGCCATAGAAGGCTTTGACCAAAGCACTGCTGCGGAAATCAAGAAACACATCATTCAGAATAATATATATGGTGTAGATATCGAGAAAGGAGCAGTTGACATCGCCCGCTTACGTTTCTGGTTATCTCTTATTGTAGATGAAGAAACACCACAGGCATTGCCCAACCTCGACTTTAAGATTATGCGTGGTAATTCTTTGTTAGAGCAGTATAAGGGGTTTGATCTTAGCACTATCATGCATAGCAAGAAGAAAGTTGAAGGCCCTGTTCAAATGACATTCTTTGAGGATGATGTTGATGTTTTGCGACGTCAGGTTATTGGTTTACGACGTGAGTATTTCCGTGAAACAAATAAGAAAAAGAAGAAAGAGTTGCGTCAGAGGATGCGTGAAATAGTTCAGCAACAAATCAATGCCCTTTCTTACAATATTGATTTGTCAGGAATTGACATTGCAGATAATTCAGAATTCTTCCTTTGGCACACATGGTTCAGTGATGTGTTTGAGAGTGGTGGTTTTGATATTGTGATTGGTAATCCTCCGTATGTTAGTGCTGTTAACATGGCGAGAACGGATGTTGAAAAAAGAATATATAAATCGATTTATCCACAAGCAACAGGGGCATATGACTTATATGTTCTTTTCTTACTTAAAGGATGCATTCTATCAAAGAATATTTATACTTGGATTATACCTAATAAATTCTTAATAGCAGATTATGCAGAATTATCACGGTCTGAATTGAAACGAAATGGGTTATATAGGAGCTTGGACGTGTCTATTTTCAATGTTTTTAAAGAGGCTAGTGTTTATCCTATAATCTTAAATGGTGGAAAAATCGCTAATTTAGAGTTTAAAATGTACAATCTTGAAGACTATGAAGGTCTTCTTCTCAACAAGGTGGTTGAGCGAACAATGGTTTCTTGTGACGAAACTATATTAAGTTGCGGAATAAAGGTATGTTCTGGGGCTACAGGATTTGAAGCTCAAAGAATTAAAGAATTTGTTACAGAGTATCCTATATCAAACACGATCCCCTTTACGGTAAGTGGCAACATTGACAGATATTCCTATAATAATAGAAATGTAAGATATATGAAGGATAAGTATCCAACAGCATACATCTTCCTAGATAAAAGCATTGCGGATTCAAAGAAAGCTATGTGGACAAAACCAAAGATAGTGGTTGCAGGAATGACAAAGGTAATAGAGGCTACATATGTAGATTGCCCCCTTGCAATTGGTGTCGGAGCTTATGCCATTTATAATTTTAATGGTATCAGCCCATATTACATCTTAGGTTTATTAAATTCCAAATATACATCATATTATTTAAGAAAAAAATTTAAAGATAAGCATTTGGCTGGTGGATACTTGGCTATTAATAAATCGACAATTGAAAAATTGCCATTTGTTGTTGGTGATGAACGAATTCAGAATGAAATAGTTAAGTTAGTAATTCAAATTCTAGATAAAAAGAAAAAAGACTCATGTGCTAATACAAGTGATATGGAGTCTTTAATTGACAAATTCGTATATCAATTGTACAATCTAACAAAAGATGAAATAACTATCATAGAACAGCAATAATATGGAAAAAGAATTTAAACGAAAGAAATCACCATCAAAGAATTTGATTGTATTCATTAAAAATAAGAAAGTCGAGGGAAAAAATGCGACAGATATTTTTGTGAATGCTATAAAAAAGATTGGTCCGAATAAAATAGTAGAGCAGACTAATTATAGAGTAGATAAATTGCCTTTGATTGTTCAAAAGAAAGATGATAGGAAACAGATGAATTCGCTTGGGAAACAAGGATTCGTTTGTACGCATTTATCTACAATTGCAAAAAAGAGACTTTTGGAGAGGATAGGCCAATCCTTGAATATTAAGATAAAGGTGCAAATCGATGAATTTGCTAAAAACTGATTTATGACCAAACTTGAAAAGCTATACAGCATAATTGAAAACTCTCGCGAAGTGGGAGTTAAGTTGAGCAAGGATGTTCTTCAGCAAGTGGAAGAACTGGAGGAGGGTATTATCAAGGAGGAGATACTGCCAGCTTTGGGCAATGATATCGCTCCTCGTTTGGAACCTATCAAACGTGACCTAGTGCTCGTGGTGGAGTATCATCCTGGCGAACCAATCAGCGTGGCTCTGAGCCGTAAGACTAAGATTAGCGAGATTATGGGTGCTAAGACGCTTACCCCTCGCAGTAGTACACCAGTAAAGAGTGAAGAGGAACCATCAGAAGTGGAACCGCACGAACCGAAGAAACATATTGAAAACGCTACAAAGGGAATGCGTGTGATATTCCCGGATGGTACTGTCATCTGGCATCGTCAGGCTATTGATACCTTTATTGATGCTCTGCGAAAGATTGGTTTGGCGCGTATCCCTGAGGTTGGCATTGAGCATGGTAATGGTTTCAATCTTGTAGGAAAGAAGAAACGTCCCACAGTGCCAGGCCGCATCTGGCAGCATGAGTGTGATGGATGGTATATCTACTCCAATATCAGTAACGACACCAAGAAAGATGACTTGCAGCGTATCTCTGACTACTATCATCTTGGATTGAAGGTAGAGGAAGGTAAACCAGAATAATGAGGTGTTATTATGGAAGGAATAAGGCCCACCCTGAGGAGGGCACTGAAAAAGTCCCATTAGGCACTTTTTAACAATTATGGTCTGCACATAGTCTGTAAATCATTTGGCTATGTGCAGATTTTTTTTTGCCTTTTTGAAATAGCGATTGCCGCCTTGTTTCAATCTAATTATAATCATAGAGTTTGATATGGAGGATTTTCCACTCGCCTACACCGATTCGGGCGTGACGACCTTGGTGAGTCTGGTCGCCGTTATGACGGCGGAGATACTGTATCGTGCCGTCATCAGCGATTGACACTTCATCGACGGAAAGAAGGCCGAGGCGCTTGCCACTAAAACGCTTGTTCGCCTTTTGTTCTGTGCTCCCGCCTGCTTCTAAGAAACCATCCTCGCCTAACTTTTTCTGCTCAGTCTGGCGCTTTTCTGAAGGGGTTTTAAAGTCAATCACCACACCACTGCCAGCCAAGAGATAATCGAATTTGCCAAGACGGATGAGTATGGCACCGCCCTCGGGCCACGTTGTGCCGTCGGTAGCACGGGCATCCCAAGGAAGCGTGAAATAATGGCGACAAGTCATCACTACACCGTTGTCATCGATCACGCGTTCCTTATCATTCTGATCGAAGAGTAACCCCCAGGTATTTAATGATTGTCTGATATTGAATACTTGTCGCAACAGCGAATAGGCTTTTGTTATAGATTCTGTCTCCTGATGACTGGCCTGGTCGATGGCGAAAGGCGAAAAGCCAAGTGCCTGATGCTCGCCAAAGGCATAGAGGGCACGTACGCCGCTGTTTTCGCAGCATCGGCTCTCAGGGATAAAAAGACGATTCTTCACTTTCCCGCCATCTTGAGGTCGCAAAGGCATCGCATATTGCGCACACCACGCTTTGAAACCTGTATCGTAGATATCGGGTGCAAGCAGGTCGATGCTGGGCGCTCCCTCGTGCCAGAAGTCGATAAGATGAGCCAAAGGTCCAGCCGACGGATATTCGCCGGGACGACGCCCACGACTGTTCATCGCTGCATTCACGTAGAGCGGCATATCATGTATCTCACGGGCAGCTTTGGCAAGATGCTCCACATAGCGGGCATAGCTCACTGCCATAAACTTCTCGTCGGCATATTCGTCGGTGCCGTAACGCGCTGCCCACTTTTCTTGATGATATGCCTTCTCTGCCAATGGCGAATGGTCGCGTGCCGACTCCAACATGCCAATTTCGTTTTCTATCTGCATCATCACCACAACCTCGCGTTGCGGGTCTTTCTCACGGATATGTCGCATAAGTGCCGAGAATGCTTTCAGGTCGGCCTGCAGCACATTGGGGCTGAAACACGATGCTATTTCCATCTGCTTCCCTTCGGCAGTCATTGCCCGTGGGAATCTTTTTGTGTCCTGTTTGAACCATGCTGGTGTGTAGCACGACATCGAGTTCTTCCACACGCCGAACCAAAGAAACACTACGTGCAACTGCTCCCTTCGAGCCACATCGATGGTGCGGTCGATGAGCGCAAAGTTAAATTGATTCTCCACAGGCTCCATCAGCTCCCAATAGGCTGGCACCAGTATGGTGTTTAGACCCAATGCCCGCATCCGAGGTATCACCTCGTCAATATCGGCCAGCGACGTAGCTGCCGAGTTGCTCAGCTCACCGCCCAAAATAGGCCCATTCATCGTTTGTGCAGAAACCGCCAGAACGCTCATCATTAATACGAGGCTGGTAACCATTCTTTTCATCATCGTATAGTAATAGTTGTTTTTTCTTCAAAGATAGTTATTTTAACCGATTCCAGCAAGTATTTGATTTAAAAAGCGAATTATTTAACATTATTTGCGAACAATTGGTAAAACCGTATCAGAAATGAATGCGTATTTTTGCAAGCCAGCATGCTGGCATGGGCTGTAGATAAAAATGCAGACAAGCTTCACAGCTTATCTGCATTCAGTTGTTTTATTATAAATGATTTATTCAAAAAAGCAGTTAATGCTCTATTTCAGTCGCTTGTAACCATAGGCTGCTGTATCGCCAAGCTCCTCCTCGATACGGATTAGCTGGTTGTACTTAGCCATGCGGTCGGTACGCGAAAGTGAACCAGTCTTGATTTGTCCAGAGTTTGTGGCTACTGCGATGTCGGCAATCGTAGTGTCCTCTGTTTCACCAGAGCGGTGAGAAGTCACTGTGGTGTAGCCGTGACGATGAGCCATTTCAATAGCCTCCAAGGTCTCTGTCAACGAACCAATCTGGTTCACTTTAATCAGTATCGAGTTGGCTGCGCCCATCTTGATGCCCTTCTCCAGGAACTTGGTGTTGGTCACAAACAGGTCGTCGCCTACCAACTGGCAGCGGTCGCCAATCTTTTCAGTCAGTTTTACCCAGTTGTCCCAGTCGTTCTCATCCAGTCCGTCCTCGATAGAGTCGATAGGATATTTGGTGATGAGCTGCTCCAGATAGGCAATCTGTTCTTCGGCAGAGAGCTTCTTGCCATTGGGATCTTTCTTAGCACCGTTCTTCAGCTGGCGATAGTCGTAGAACCACTCGCCATTCTCGCATGTTGCAAACTCTGATGCTGCGCAGTCCATTGCAATCTTTACATCCTTGCCAGGCTCATAGCCTGCTTTCTTGATAGCCTCTACAATGGTATCGAGTGCATCCTCGATGCCGTCGAAGTTAGGTGCATAACCGCCTTCGTCGCCTACGGCTGTTGACAGTCCGCGTGCCTTCAGCAGCTTGGCCAGATTGTGGAATACCTCGGCACCCATGCGGATAGCCTCGCGCTCATTGCTGGCACCTACAGGGCGAATCATAAACTCCTGGAATGCAATAGGTGCAGCCGAATGCGCACCACCGTTCACGATGTTCATCATCGGTACAGGCAGTGTGTAGGCATTGCATCCACCTATATACCTATAAAGAGGTATGTTCAGAGCTTTAGCAGCAGCCTGAGCACAAGCCAGCGATACACCAAGAATAGCGTTTGCACCCAACTTAGACTTTGTAGGTGTTCCGTCGAGAGCCAGCATCTTATAGTCGATGGCACGCTGCTCCAGCACGCAGTCGCCCTTCAGGGCTGGTGCAATCACCTTATTTACATTGTCAACGGCTTTCAGCACGCCTTTACCCAGATAGCGCTCTTTGTCGCCATCGCGCAGTTCCAGGGCCTCGTTCTCACCAGTCGATGCGCCTGATGGCACAGCGGCACGCCCCATTACGCCGTTCTCGAGTGTTACCTCTACCTCTACTGTTGGATTGCCTCTTGAATCGAGAATCTCTCTCGCATGAATCTTTTCAATTTTCATTTTTTCTTCTTACAATTATAACTAATAACTAACAAAATTGCGCTGCAAAGGTACGGCGAAAAAAAGAAGTGCGCAATACCTAAAACACGGGGTTTTAAGCACGGCGCACTTACCACGTATGCAGAAACGGATTAATTATAAGTAGGTATTCGCGTTACATAGAGATGGGCACTACCAGTTTGAAGGTGATGTTGCGGCCCATGTTATATACGCCTCGGCGACCGGTAACCACATTCTCGTCGGCATACTTCAAACGACTCAGGTGATTCTGATAGGCCTTGTTCAGCAAGTTATCGGCGGTGATGTATAACTCTGCTATCTTCTTACCTTTTACCTGAATATCGGTTCCTGCCGAGAGATTCAGCAGCGCATAGCCGGGTGTAACAGTTTCGGTATCGTCGGCGCTATAGATATGCGACTGCTTCAGATAACAGTCGAGACCAGCTGCAATATAGAGGTTGTTCAGCACCGAACGGTGGGCTGCATCAGTAGTATGGTGATGATTTACCGTGGTATGCGAGTGGTGGAACAGCTCCCACTTCAGTTCCGAAGCCCATTTGGGTGCTGGCGTAAAGGGCAGATACTTTGTGCCAGGATCGGCATGCATCTGCTGTGCATCAACGTACGAGAAGGTATTCGAGAAATGTACGCTGTGTACAGGATGTAAGTCCACGCCAGCCTCGAAGCCTAACAAGCGGGCATCGCCCTGGGTATAGGCATAAGTCAGGTAGCCTTCTTCAATCTCCTCGGCCAATCGGTGGGTGAAAATGTAATTGTCGATGCGATTGGCAAAGAGTGCCAGCTGTGCCGATACATATTGCGAAGTAAACTCCAGTCCCAGGTCGGCCTGCATACTGTATTCAGCCTTCAAATCCTGGTTACCAATCTCGTAGCGCAAAGAACCCTCGTGTACACCGTTCGAAGCCAGTTCGCTCATGTTTGGTGTGCGGAAACCGCGGGCCAGATTCAAACGTACATTAAAATGCTCGTTAATGTTGCATACAGCACCGATGCTACCTGTTACACCATTGAAATGGCGACTGAAGTTGGCGAAACGAACGTCGCCATCCTCCATCAGCTCGTAACCGTGCAGTCGGCGATGATCGTAGCGCAATCCACCGTTCAGTGTCCAGTTGTCGCTAAGACTCTTGGTGGCGGTGGCATAGAAACCGAAGTCGAACAGTCGGTAGTCGGGAATCAGATACTCCTCGCCCTCGTTACCCGACTTCTGATACATACCACCAATACCAGTCGACAGTTTCCAACCGTTAAACTCGTTGGTAACGTAACGCAGGTCGTATGTCAGTGTGTGCAACTTGAAATACAACTCGTACTCATCCATTTCCTCCTCGAACTCCTGACGGCGGTTCTGCTGGTAGCCGATGATGGCCTTGAGATAGCCCGACGACAGGTTCAGCGAGTTGTCCCATACCACCTTGTAGTGCTTTACCTGCTGGAATGGGAGTGCTTTCGAGTACTGATGTCCGGTCCAACCCTCTTCGTGTTCCAGTTCACCAGTCTCGGCATCGCGCTCTCCTTCAACGATTCCCGGTGTTAAGTGATAGGCGGTCCACGTCAAGCGCGAGTGCCCCCACCCTTTGTTCAGTCCCAGCATCAGTCGTCCTGCTCTTTCGCGGAACTGTGAGCCAGGCACATAGCCATCGTACTTATTCTTATAGGCATGTGCCATCTTATCGCTATAGCGGGCGTCCCACACAAAACCTTTCTGGTTGCCTGCCATTTGCAATGAGTAATTAAACAGACCATTGTTGGTTTGGTATTCGGTACTGATATTGCCTTTCAGCTCGCCCTCGGCCAATGTAGGTAGAGCGTGCAGGATAACCACGCCTGCCATAGCATCCGATCCGTACATCAGCGAGGCAGGACCTTTCAGTATCTCAACACTGCCCACGCTGCTGCCATCTACCTCAACGCCATGCTCGTCGCCCCACTGCTGTCCTTCCTGGCGCACACCTTCGCTCATCACTACCACGCGGTTATAACCCAGTCCGCGGATGATGGGTTTCGAGATGCTACCACCGGTAGTGAGCTGACTCACACCTGGCTGATGGGCGATGGCATCGATGATATTGGTAGAGGCCGTGGCCTTTAATATCTGTGGTGTAACAATGCTCACGGGTGCTGTAGCGTGTTTCAGTTTTGTATCGCCCGTTACGCCTGTTACTGTTACTTCGTTTAAGTTCAGATGGCGGAAAAACACATCTGTTGAATCTTCAATATGGTGATGTTTACTATTATCCTGAGCTGCCACGGTCATGCATACGCACAACAATGGCAGAATGATATATCTTGCTTTCATTCTGTTTTGTAATTAATTGTATGTTATATAAATATGTATGTAGATAATCCGAGGTAATCAGAGTGTTGGAGGACCTCGGGTTACGATGTTGCCACAGCTGTAGGTGCGAAATCCGCACAAGGGCTGGGCATAACTCTTGATACATACATGAACATATAACGTAACAGCCATTACAGCGGCTGCCAACATAGTCAGCGTCAGGAACTGGCACAGCACGCAGTCGTGATCCCACGAGGCCACCGACGAAAGGTGACCATGACAACTATGGTGTACGCAGTCGTTACACTCGGTAGTTGTTGTGTCGCCAGTTTCATGAATGTGAATAGACGACAGCAGCAGTATTGGCACAAAAACTGCCAATAGCATCCAAGCCGCCATATGTCGTTTATTCGCTAGTTTCATATATTCGGCTGCAAAAGTACGAAAAAAACTGCTACAAAGTAACTTTTTTACTTTTTTTTTCGTATATTTGCCACAGATATGTACAATGGAACGATGAAAAAGATTATTCAAACTGCTTTATTACTGACACTGACAGTACCTCTGACAGCACAGACGTTACGCGACTCTACGTCAGTGACGGGAGCCACGAGTACGGTAACGCAGGAACGCATGAACAAAGGTATGATAACCAACTCGCTCGATGCTCTCAGCGGGCAGGCCGCAGGTGTGCAGGTGCAGTCTGGGGGTAATCACGAGGCCATGCTGTCGGCAGTACGAGTACGTGGTACCACATCACTCACAGGTGGCAACGACCCGTTGGTGGTGATCGACGGTGTACAATCCGACATCATCACACTGAGCACCATCTATCCTGCCGACATCGAAAGTTTTACTATTCTGAAGGACGCATCCGAGACATCACAATATGGTAGCCGCGGTGCTGCCGGTGTGATACAGGTGGTAACGCGCAAAGGTACAGCTGAACAGTTCCATATAGCCTACGACGGTAGCGTTGGTTTAGAGAGCACCTACAAGAATCTACACATGCTCAACGCCAGTCAGTTCCGACAGGCAGCCAGCAATTTGGGTATGAGCATACTCGATAAAGGCGCTGATACCGATTTTACCAAAGCCCCTATCCGTACGGGCCTTGTACAGACTCACCACTTGGCCTTTGGTGGTGGTTCGGAAACGGCCAACTATCGTGCCTCAATTGGTATGACCGACCAAAAGACTACCGTTAAGAACTACAATCTGCGTAACTACATAGCCAAGCTCGACTTGCATCAGAAGGCTTTCGACAACCATCTGACAGTTGATCTCGGCGTATTAGGTTCGTTGCAGAACAATAATGTTATCCCTTCCAAACAAAAACTATTCTATTCGGCAGCCACCTTTAATCCCACCATCCCAGCTGGAACCAATGCCTCTGGTGGTTACGACGACGTAACCGAGGCCTGGTGGATTAATAATCCTTATGCCCTGCTCACCATGAAGGAGGATGAAGACGATGCCCACGTGAATGCACACGCCAAGGCAACCATCAACTTGGGTTACGGTCTCACCTTGGGCCTTTTCGGTAGCTACTCCTATTCCGACTTTGGCAACGCCCACTATTATCCCACCTACGTGTGGAGTCATGGCGAGGCCTATCAAGGCGACAAAAAACGCATAGAACTGTTAGGTAATATAGCTCTGAGTTGGAACAGACGTATAGCCATGCGCCACCAGTTGGAGCTGCTGGCACTGGTAGAGGGAAGCCGGGAAAGGATTAAAGGATTCTATGCCACCTCGTCGAACTTCAACACAAATGCCTTCGGTTACGACAACCTATCTGCTGGATCTATCCGCCCTTGGGAAGGTACCAATTCTTATAACTATAGCTCGAGCTTAACATCGTATCTGGCTAAGGCACAATATACTTACAACGATCGCTACACACTTAACCTCAGCACGCGTATCGATGGCTCCTCAAAAGTGGGCGAAAACAATCGTTGGGGTTTCTTCCCCTCTGTCAGTGCCGCCTGGAACGTTTCTAAAGAGCCTTGGATGGCGCCGCTCAAGCGAATTATCCCGAAACTCAACCTGCGTGTAGGCTATGGTAAGAGTGGTAATCTTGGTGGTATCGATGCCTTCCTGTCGCAACAGCTCATTCGCCCCAACGGCGTAGTGAGCGTGGGTGGTATGCCTACCACTACCTTAGGTATCATTCGCAATGCCAATCCCGACCTGAAGTGGGAAATCAAGCGCACCTTCAACGTAGGTGTGGACATGGCCTTCTGGGACCATAGGATTGTGCTAACAGCCGATTTCTATACCTCGCGTACCACCGACATGCTCTACAACTACACCGTACCCGTACCACCTTTCACTTACGACCATCTGTTGGCCAACCTCGGCAGAATGCGTAACCACGGTCTGGAGATAGGCTTTGGTATCACACCGTTGCAGAAACAAGATATCGAGCTGAACATCAACATGAACTGGACCTTTGAACGCAACAAGCTTGTAACCCTCAACGGATACTATCAGGGACAATACATTACAGCGCCCGACGTGCAGGGCATCAGCGATCTCTATGGAGCCGGCTATCATGGGGCCAGTGGTGTGTGCTTCCAGATTGTAGGTCAGCCGTTAGGCGTGTTCTATCTGCCTCACTGCAAAGGCTTTACGATAGCAGATGACGGTTCGAAGCGTTACGACCTGACATCAGAGTCATACATCTGTGGACAGGCAACCCCCAAGGCGTTGATGGGTTCAAACTTTGCCTTCCGTTACAAGCAGTTCGACATCACCATACAAGTAAACGGCGCCTTTGGTCACAAGATATACAACGGTACGGCGCTGGCCTACATGAATATGGCTTCGCTACCCAACTACAACGTGATGCAGGGAGCACCCGAGATGAATATTCAGGACCAGCACATCAGCGACTACTGGTTGGAACCCGGCGACTATGTAAACATCGACTATGTCACGTTGGGTTGGAATGTTCCCAACCGCTCCCGCTACATCAGCAAAATGCGCGTGGCCTGTTCTGTAAACAATCTCGCCACCATCACCTCTTATTCAGGTCTTACACCTATCATCAACTCATCGGTAGTAGATCCTACACTCGGTGTCGACGACAAGCGCACTATACCGCCCTACCGCACCTATTCACTCGCACTTAGCATACAGTTCTGAGAATTGATAATTCTTGCTTAGGCAAGCGTACTAAAGAAACGATTAGACAAATGATAATTAAGAATGAAAAAATATATAACCCTCTGCATCATCATCGCACTTGCCTTTACGTCGTGCTCGCTCAACGAAACACCAAGCAGCGAGTTACCCGAGAGTGAGGCCTACACATCCAAGGAGAACTTGTATCTCAATACCGTTGCCACCTTATATAATTACATAGGCGGATACGAAGATGGACAGGGACTGCAAGGCACCTGTCGAGGTATCTACGATCTGCAGACCTTTGGCAGCGACGAGGCCATGATTCCTCAACGTGGTGGCGACTGGTACGATGGTGGTCTGTGGCAAGCCATGTATAAGCACTCGTGGACAGCTGGTCACGATTTGATGAAGAATTCATGGATATATCTCTATAAGGTTATCACCCTTTGCAACAGATCGCTCGAGACACTCGACACCTACAAAACTCTGGCAGGCGAAGATAATCATCGTGCCTGGACAGCCGAGGTGAGAGCGTTACGTGCCATGTATTACTGGTATCTCATCGATCTCTTTGGCGATGTGCCTTTAGTTACCAACAGCAGCGTTTCGATGAACGAGGTGAAGCGCGAGCAGCGCGCCGTTGTGTTCAACTTCTGCGAAGATGAACTCCTCAGCGTTCTCAACTTCCTTCCCGACAAAAACAGCACCCACGAGGGCGACTACTACGGGCGTATTACCCAACCCGTGGCATTCTTCATTCTGGCTAAGCTGATGCTGCAGGCGGAGGTATATACAGGTGTGCCCCGATGGAACGATTGCATCAGCTACTGCAACGAACTGGACTTCCTGGGTTACAGTCTCGAACCTGTTTATAGCTCTAACTTCCAGGTTTACAATCAGAATTCAAAGGAGAACATCTTCACCATCCCCATGAACAAGAATCTCTTCTCAAATCAGCAGCAGAACATCATCCGATCGTTGCACTACCGTCATGCTGCAGCCTACGGTTACAATGGCGAAAATGGTGCTTGCGCCACGCTTAAAACACTACAGGTGTTTGGATATCCCGACGACCTTGATCCACGTTTCATCGACTGCTACCATTACTCAAATGTATATGGCCCAGAAGGAGAACATGTAACCGACCGGACAGGGAACCCACTGACGTACGAACCCGACAAGATACAACTTGACCTCAGTGGTTCGCCATACGTAGAGACTGCAGGCGCCCGTATGTTCAAATACCAGTTCGACAAGAATGCCATCAAGGATGGCAAACTGGTCGACAACGACATCGTACTTTTCCGCTATGCCGATGTGCTGCTGATGCGTGCCGAATGTAATGTGCGATTGGGAAAGGATGGCAGTGCCGACTATAATGCAGTGAGGAAACGAGCCGGTGCTACAACTCGGGAATGCACTCTGGATAACATCCTCGACGAGCGCTTGTTGGAATTAGCTTGGGAAGGTTGGCGCCGCCCCGACTTAATCCGCTTCCATCGTTATGGGTCGCTTTACGAAGGACCTGATGCTATCAATGAGTCGGATGGCCACACCGAGGTATTCCCCATCCCAGCAGATGTACGGGCATTAAACCAAAATCTTACTCAAAATCCTGGGTATTAAGCCAATTGTATTTTACTGCACTGCCAAGCTGATTATCAAATAAATTCTATTGAGATATTCAATGCTTTTTCGAGGTCATGATGTTCAAAACCATATCATCGGTTTTACACATGGCCTCGGCACCAATGCTGGTAAGATTGTGGATGCTCTTGTCAACACAGTCGTCCACGATACCTTCGTCCTGCGATACGCATTTGCCCTCCATAGCCAGCAGTGCTGACAGCAAAGCCGTGCTGACGCCACTGGTAATCTTCAACGAGCACGATGGTTTGGCACCATCACAGATCATACCCGTCAGATTGGCAATCATATTCTTTACAGCATAGCAGATACGCTCGTAGTCGCCTCCCATCAGGTAGGTAATGCCACAACTTGAACCTATCGAGGCTACCACACAACCGCAGAGTGCCGACAGCTTTCCAAGACTCTGTTTGATATAGATGGCCGTCAAATGACTCAGCATCAGGGCACGCAGCAGTTCCTCCTCCGTATTCTCGTTTTCTTTGGCATACACACATACGGGGTTTGTGGCACAGATACCCTGATTACCCGAACCTGAGTTACTCATCACGGGAATCATGGCACCACCCATACGGGCATCACAAGCCGAAGCTGTTCGCGAAATAATGTGCGAATAGATGCTGTTACCGAAGATGCCTTTGGCCAGCGGACGATCGATGGTCTTACCCAGATTATGACCGTGGTTGCCCTTCAGCGCCTCGCGGGCAGCATTCATATTGTAGGTGCGTGCCTCCTCAATAAAACGTATCTCGTCCAAAGGAGCGGTAGTTGCAAAGTCGTACACCAGTCGCATGTTCAGTGCTATCTCGTCATCTTCATCGCTCGCCGCAGTCCTGGCGTAACTGGCATCACCCGAAACAAAATGGGTATGACTGCCTGCGATGATAGCCGTTTCCTGTCGGTCGCCTGCCGATGCAATAATCTCAATGTACAGTTTGTCGCACTTTCCATCCTTTAACCGGATGTCAATTCTATCCTCCGTGATATATTGTTTGCCCTCTTCAAGTGCCTCAGGAGTAAGGTCCTTCAGCACCTCCAACTGGTATTCGCTCTTGCCTATGAGCGCACCCAGGGCGATGGCAATGGGAAGTCCTATCATACCTGTGCCTGGAATACCTACACCCATGGCATTCTTTAGGATATTGGCACTCAGCAGTGCCACAATCTTTTCTGGTTTACAGCCTAACTGCTCTTTAGCTTTTGCCGTACACAGTGCCACCGCCATCGGTTCAGTACACCCGATAGCAGGCACCACCTCTTTATGCACCAAAGCTATTATCTGTTCGCGTATATCTTTACTTATCATAGATTTTTAATAATGTCGCAAAGTTACAGCACAATTTCCATGGTTGTTTTCTGTACTTTCATGCCCATGTTTTTGTAGAAGGATAATGCGGCATCGTTGCCCTCCCACACATTCAGGGTGATGTTATTGCATCCAATTGATGCAGCGTAATCGCGCACGTATTCGTACAAAGCCTTGCCAACATGTTTGCCGCGAGCATTTTCATCTACGCAGATGTCATCAATATACAGTGTTTTGATGTCCTGCAGCAACTTATCGCCCTTTACTTCGGTTATCTTGCAGAAAGCATGGCCTAACACTCCCCCATCTTCGAAAACAAAGATAGGTTTGCTGTCATCGCCTATCAGGGCCTCCAGTTCCTGCTCGTTATACTTGGTGGTATAGGGCTTGAACAAATCGGGGCGTAATACATGATGCACCATGTTTACCTGATGCAACAGTTCAATAATACCTGGTATATCTTTTATTTCTGCTCTTCTAATCATCGTTTAAATTAATTAATTATTTAGCTAACTCTTTTTGCATCTCCAGTCCTATCTTGTTCCAATAAGGTAGGTGCTACTTTCGTCCCTTGAACGTATAACCAATACCCTCAACTGCTGTGCGGATGGCCTCTTCGGTGGCAGTACCTTTGATAGTAAGGGTGTTGGCAGATGCACTGGCCTTAGCTTTCTCAACGCCAGGCAAATCCTCAACGGCACGAACCACGGCAGCCTCGCAATGACTGCAATGCATGTCCTCAACGCGATAGATGGTTACATCGGGGGCTAACGTTTTTTGGGTGGTAAACTTGCTGAAAAACTTCATCATAAGCGCAAATATAATTAATAATGTTAATACTGTGGCACAAACAATCTTGAACACACTTGGCATAGCCGACTCATTCATGCAGCAAGCATCCTGAACGGCAACGGCAAAGTCGAGCCCTATAGCATTGAGCAGCAGGCCGAAGAGAACGGCAAAGCCTACGATGGTCATCAGATAAATCGATGTAAAACGACACCCCATCGACTTATGAACCACCAGGATTGATGCGAGATTAACGGCAGGCCCTGCCATCAGCATCACCAATGCTGCACCAGGCGAGAGTCCCTTCATCATCAGCGCGGCTGCCACGGGGATGCTACCCGTAGAACAGATATACATCGGCACTGCAATGATCAGAATCACCAGCATCTGCAACAATGGCTGACTGCCGAAACTGAGGAAAAACTCATCAGGCACAGCCACCTGAATCAGCGCTGCTACAATCAGTCCGATAAGCAGTCGCAGACCGATGTCGCGAAGCATATCGTAATAGGCATATCGCAGAACACGCCAAATTCTGTTTCCACTTTCCACCTCACACGAACAGTTGTCGATGCTGGAGATATCATCCTCGCGAACCAGTCGGTTCACCAGCAGTCCGCCGCAAACACCGGTGATAAGTGCAGCCACAGGACGGATAATGGCAAAGCCAAGTCCCATCAGCGAGAATGTGGCTAGGATAGAGTCGATACCCGTCTGTGGTGTGGCAATCAAGAACGAGGCAATGGCTCCCTTCGAAGCCTTCTCGTTCCTCAAACCAATAGCAGTTGGGATTACTCCGCACGAACACAGTGGCAGGGGTACACCCAAGAGTGCCGCCCAAAGCACTGAAAACTTATTATTACGCGAAAGATAATTTGCATAAAACCTCTGCGGCACAAACACATGTAGCACGCCTGCGATGAGGAATCCCAGCAGCAGATAGGGAGCCATCTCGCAAACCACGTTCAATAACGATATGAAGAAACTATGTATATCCATCAGCTATTTCATGCCCATTCAAAGTTTTCTTTTCCTGCGCCTACTTCGAAATGATACTTCGCAATGCCGAGATCCAACTTGGTATAACCAATCAGCGAGAAGCTTCTTTTAGCGATAACCTGAGCAGGCTTGCCGTCTCTGGCAGGTATATATTCAAAAAAGAACTTCTGCTGGTTTACTGCTGTTGGGGCAAGTAGAGCTGCTTCGACACCCTTACGGAACCACGAAGGGGTGATGTCGCTGGTGTTGCTCACTTTCTCTATGGTTTTAACCTTATGGCTCACACCTTCGTTATCACCATATCCGATAGCGATATAGGTCTTGATAACCTCGCCTTCTTCGAGTACGTAGGTGTCTGGTATCTTTGAGTAACTGAGTCCTACCCAACAAGTATTCAGCCCGAGTGTCTGAGCCAGAAGAACCAGTTGTTCTCCGTAATAGCCAATACGCTCATCAAGATCATCAGCTTTTTGACCAGCCATAACCAGGTAGTTGCTGACATTGGAAAATTTTCCATACTTGGCCAGCTTTCCTTGAAAAGCCTTTGGCTCATTCTTAATCAACTGGATATGCAGATGTCCTTTTCGGTTCTGCTCCTCAATCGCATTTTCCAGTACTTTGACAGTGTCATCTGTCAATGGCTGTTGTTTGTATGCCCTTACGCTATGGCGGGCTTTTATTGCTTCTTCTATATTCATGTTATTCTTTTGAGTTGTTACAGAGTTTCTTGCAATACTTCCAACCACCTGTTGACCACAGGGCGAGGAATACGAGTACCGGTTGGAAGAACAGGCGGATGAGACGGGCCTGGTCTGTATCGAGACCAAATGCGTCGATATGGTTCACATACTGGTTGATGTTACCAGGGAAGATGAGTACATAGAAGAGTGCAAGCAGTGCACCAACGAGTGCTTTTTTCTTCACAAGGAACAGCATACTTAGGCCGAGAGCAATCTCTACCACACCCGATGCCAGTACTACGAAATCAGTAAAGCCTGGACTGAACTGAAGCCATGTGGGTACCTGTGCTACGAACTCCTGACGCGCTATTGTCAGATGACTGATGCCTGCATAGGTCATAAACAGACCTAATAATAGGCGGAAAGATATCCTGATATATTTCATAATTTGTGCTGTTTGTTTACTTATTTATTCCATTTTCTTTTACCGCTGCAAAGGTAAGAATAATAACTTATATCGCAAGCGATTAATCGTAAACTTTAAGAGAGTTTAACAATGCATCGTAAGCGACATAATAGGTGATATATCTAAATACTTTTAAAATTAATGGGTAAAATAGCAAAATTTGCTTTTTATTCATTATATTTGCAGAATAAAAAAGAATAAGTATGAAATTGAGATGGGAAACATCAAGATTGTGAGAGGTGTTTTCGACACCAAGCTGGAACTGGAACACGCTGGTGTAGCAGCAGGATTTCCCAGTCCGGCTGACGACTATATGCATGAAACACTGGATTTTAACCGTGACTATATCCGCCACCCCGAAGCCTCGTTTTATGGCGACGTAGAGGGAGATTCGATGAAGGATGCAGGACTGTTGGATGGTGACCGTGTGATTATCGACAGAGCGGTGGAGCCACACGATGGCTCTATCGTTGTGGCGTGGTGGGATGGCGGCTTCACCATGAAGTTCCTCGATCTGACACACCGGAATGATGGTTATATCGAACTGCGCCCTGCCAACCCCGATTATCCGGTTTTCAAAGTCAATGATCCGGAGAACTTCCAGATTTGGGGAACGGTGATCCATCTTATACGTACATTCGAGCGCATCTGATCTCTCACCTCTCACCTCTTACCTCTATGATATATGGTATAGCTGACTTGGATAATTGCTACTGCTCGTGCGAGAGAGTTTTCCGTCCTGACTTGGAGGGAAAGCCCATCGTGGTGCTGTCGAACAACGACGGCTGCGTAGTGGCACGTTCCAACGAGGCTAAGAAAATGGGCATCAAGGAGGGAACGCCTTACTTCCAGTTGGCAGAACGGTTCCCTGGGCAGAAGATAGCCGTATTTTCATCGAACTACGAACTCTATGGAGAGCTGACGGGTAGGGTAGTGAACATAATCCGCCAGGAGACGCCAGCCTATTTCCGCTACTCGATTGACGAGTGCTTCATGTATCTCGACGGTATCGCACTGGATAAGTTGCAGACGTGGGGCGAGAACCTGCACAAGCGGGTGAAGCGCGAGGTGGGACTGCCTATCAGCATCGGACTGGCTCCTAACAAGACGTTAGCCAAGATCGCCTCGAAACTGGCGAAGAAATATGCAGCCTATAAGCATTGCTGCATGATTGATACCGACTACAAACGGGAGAAGGCGCTGGAATGGTGCCCTATCGAGGATGTGTGGGGCATTGGGCGACGCTATGCTGCCAAGTTGCAGGCTCTGGGTTGCAAGACGGCCCTCGACTTTGCCAAGCATCATCAGGACTGGGTGCAACTAACGTTCAACAACATCAACATCGTCAGAACCTGGCAGGAACTGAACGGTGAGGATGCCGTGCCTAACGAGGAGTTGGCAAAGAAGAAGAGTATCTGCACCAGTCGCTCGTTTAATGGGATGATAAGCGACAAGAATACCTTGCGCACACATATTGCCAATTATGCTGCCCGTTGTGCCGAGAAACTGAGGGCACAGAAGACGGTGACCTCTACCGTTGGCGTGTTTGTGAATACAAACGCCTTCCGTGAAGATCTGGCACAATACTGGAACTTTCAAGAAACGCGGCTGGTTACCCCAACCAGTTCGACAATACCCATTGTGCAGGCTGCTCACGATGTGCTCGACCGTATTTTCATACAAGGTTATCAATATAAGAAAGCTGGGGTTATTGTGATGGGAATATCGCCTGACAGCCCTATCCAGCAAGACTTGTTCGACCTGAATGCCGAACAGATTCAGAAGATGCGCCGTCTCGACGAGGTGATAGACCGCATCAATCGCATGCATGGCTCTGAGACTATTGTCATCGGTGCCCAGCAATATACTCAGATAAATGGTAAAGGCAAGGCCGAGGTCTTCGCTAACGCCATCAAACATGATTTCAGAAGTAAGAATCCAACCACTCGTTGGAGTGACATTATAAAACTAAAATAAAAATATTGCTATGTTCCATTTTGGAAAATTATTAGCTAAATATCGCATGAAAAACCAATCGCTTGTGAGATACGTCCTCTTTTGGACGTTGAGCATGAGTTGTGTGTCAGTTTGTGCTGCTGACAACGATGAAATTATTGAGTTCCAGGGAGACCGTTACGTGATTCATGTAGACAGGATGAATCCTGACAGCGAGATGACCTTGTTGGACGTGTTAAACACCTGTCCCGAGTTCATGTCTGTTAACGGAAAGAAGATAGACAAGAATTACAAGTTGCGTACAGACAATATCGATATGGCTGTGGATGCAGAAACATTCTTGGCCAATGTGAAGGCCTGCGAGATAGACCGTATCCAGATATGCAGCAATACCTCTGTAGCCAAAGCGGTTGCAGGTACGAAAGGCGTGATCGACATTTATTATCGTGATGATGTCAAATGTGGTGGTAAGGCGGCTCTCTCGGGCAGCACCTATGGCAATGGTATGCTCTATGCCGATGTGGCTAACCGGAGCGAAAAGCTCACCGTTCAGGCCTATGCTTTGGCGCGCACATCCTACGGTAAGGCCTACCCTTCGGATGTGAACCGCATGACAGACCGTGGATTGACTGAGAACGTGCATCTCAATCTGGATTGGAAGCTCAGTCAGAGCGACAGACTCCTGATCAAAACATACCAGGTGTTTGAAAACAGCGATGTGCGTATTTACAATCCCGACTTGGTTGCGACCCACCCTTACTATAACCGTTATGGAAACCTTGTGCTGTCATACTCCCACACTTTCAAGAACGATGGTATCTTGTTTGCGGAGGTGGGGGCCGACTATACCAGCACCTCTGACGATGGCGCCAGGAAGGGTGACAGCTATCCCTACGGCTTCGTTGAATTGAATACCCCCATCTTTACGCCCGACCTCTGGTTGATGGTAGGTGCTGAGGTGGACTATGATAACCTTTGGAATATAGGTAAGAACCGCGAACAATGTATGAAAAACGACTTCTACGCACAGCTCGACTATACCCATGGACCTTGGGTGCTGACATTGGGCGACCGCTTCCGCATGCTTAACTACTGGACCCGCCGATACGACTCGCAAGATGGAAGTCTGTGGTCGCACGCACGCAACAACCATTCCTATCTGGCCAGTGTGGGCTATAAGGCAGGGCGCCATTTTGTACAGGCCCAGGTTGCCCGCCGCTACATTGTGCCAGAGGTTAACGATTTCCTCGTAGACGAAACAGCACCTACAACCTCTCTGAAATACGATGCCGCCAGTTATAGCACCAATCTGGTTCATCAGGGGGTGCTGCGCTATTCTTTCCAGCAGAAGAACTTCTTCCTGCACTCCAGCGTGGAGGGCAGCTGGTTTACCGATCAGCCTGGTCCGAACAGCATGCTGCTGGGCTTCAGAAACTCCGTTTATTGGAAGACAGGGCCTTGGGAACTGACGCTGGGTGCCAACTACTATTACCGGCATGAGAGTGCAGGTGAACATAAAGCCTCAGACAGTGACAACTACGTGACGCTGAAGTTTGCCCCTGTAGTAAACCTCACCCACGGACTCCGATTGTCATCTACGCTTCTCTACAGCAGTCGCCGTTCTATCAGCAAACAGGAACCCCATCTCTTTGCCTCCGTCAAGGCTAACAAACAGATAGGTAAGAAGTGCAATGTCTTTGCAGAGTTCCACGATATGGCGGGATATACTACAGGCACCTGGAGTCAACTTGTAAATCTGTATCAGAACCGTGCTCTGAGCGTGGGTGCCACCTTCTATTTTGGGCGCTAATCATCCCACGGCTCAAACTCCAGCTCCAGTTCTATCCACTGTGGTTCGTTGTGGGGTGGGGCGGCCTTCTGGTTAGAAACGCCTAATCCCAGCAAACGGATGGGATGTGAATGAAATTCTACCTGTTGCATCAGTTGTTTGGCCAACGGTAGAATTTCATTTTTGTTGCGCAGAATATGGTCAACAGTGATGCTGCGGGTGATTTGCTGAAAGTCCTGAAACTTAACCTTCAGCGTGAGTGTGCGCCCTTCGAAATCGTTTTTCTCGATACGTCTTACCAGCTCCTGCACCGTATGATACAGATGGATGGTAACGGCAGCATTCTCGCTGATGTCGGATTCAAAGGTCTGTTCACAGCTGACGGATTTCCGTTCCCACTCGCTGATAACAGGGCGATTGTCGATGCCGCGCGAGAATTCGTAGAACCCCTTTCCCATCTTGCCAAACTCCTGAGTGAGTCGGTTCAGCGAGGTGTTCCTCAAATCAAGTCCGGTAAAAATACCCATGCGATGCATCTTTTCTGCAGTCTTCTGACCTACGCCCCATATTTTCTCCACCTTTAGTTGGGCGATGAAATCCAGCGCCCTGTCGGGGTGAATCACCGTCAACCCATCGGGCTTGCGCCAGTCGGAGGCGATTTTTGCCAGGAACTTGCAGTAGCTCACACCAGCCGACGCCGTCAGTCCGGTCGTCTCGCGGATACGTTGCTTGATTTCCTTTGCAATGTCTACGCCCAGTTCTATACCTTTCTTATTATGAGTAACGTCGAGGAACGCCTCGTCGAGCGAAATGGGCTCTATCAGGTCGGTATAGTCATGAAATATCTCATGTAGCTGTGCCGACACCTCCTTATACCGCTGGAAGTGGGGCTCTACGATAATCAGCTGCGGACACAGGCGCTTGGCCAACTGGATGGATTGCGCAGAATGCACACCAAACCGTCTGGCCTCATAGCTGGCTGTAGATACAACGCCACGTTCGGCATCGTGCCCCACCGCTATCGGCTTGCCTTTCAGTTCAGGATTGTCGCGCTGCTCTACAGCCGCAAAGAACTGATCCATATCCACATGGATTATCTTCATTCTCCAAAAACTCTATTTTTTTGCAAAGTTACGAAAAAAAAGCGACTAAGCCATAAAAAGAAATAAATGTGTATCTTTGCACCATCTATTAACTTAAAGATGGGAGCTCATGAAGAGGCTAACCCTTGCTAACAGGTTGAGTATAAGAATCATGATGGTGCTGATTGTGATGTCGGCTGTCATCATGTCGGTGGTATTCTTTATCACCAGAGACTCAATGGCTCGCGAGGCCGAATCGCGCTACGAAGGTATCCTTCTGCTTGACAACGAGAAGATTCGTGGTGTGCTGTCGGATGTGTATGTGGGCGCAATCAACAACCTTAGCGATATAGAGCGCGATATCAACGACCCCGACAAGCTGGAGGCTCACCTCGAGCGCATGGTGAGGCAGAACATGTATATGTCGAGCTGCCGCTTGATATTCGAGCCCGACTTCTATCCTGAGCGTGGGCATAACTACGAGATTTACGCCTGGCGCGATTCATCTGGCGTTGTCAAGGGCAAGCAGATGAACGAGCATCATCCTGACTATCTGGTTCATTCGTGGTATAAAGCATCGTTCGAGAACGATGAAGGCGACTGGACTCCACCATACTTCGACCGCGCTGCATCGCAACAACTAACTACTACTTACATGACACATATCCGCGATGCAGCCGGTCGGAAAGTGGGTATGCTTGGTGCCGATGTGTCGCTCAACTGGTTGCGCTTGCGCCACAAGCGTATTGATGCCGAAAACCACGAGCGCTTTGAGAAGGGATTTAAGGAGCAGTCGTATAGCTTTATTATCGATCACGACGGCACTTATCTGATTCACCCCGATGAGAAATGCGTATTGAAACTGAAGATTCAGGATGTGGTAGCCCAGACGCCCGATACGCTTGATGACGCCATAGCCTGCAAGATGATGGCAGGCGAGAGTGGAGTAGGGCACATTTTTTATAATGGTGTATCGTCGTGGATATTCTACTCGTTTGTGAAGTATGCCGATTGGACTGTGATTATCGTGGTGCCCGATGACATTATCCATCACAACGGTAATGTGCTGGCCACCATCATCGTGCTTGTCTTCTTCATCGGTCTGGCGCTCATCTACTTCTTGTGCCATCGCTTCCTGGTAGTCAATATGCGCCCGCTGACGCGATTTGTGACTGCTGCCAATCAGGTGGCAAAGGGTAATTTCAACGTCCCGTTGCCTAAGGTTAAGAGTCGCGAGATTGTTGCCCTGCGCACCGCTTTCGATGATATGCGTGTGTCGCTGTCCAAGTATATCGACGAGCTGAAGGAAACCACCGCCTCAAAGGTGGCTATGGAGCACGAGCTGGAGATTGCCAGCAACATACAGATGCAGATGCTGCCAAAGAAGTATCCGCCATTCCCCGAGCGTACCGATATCGACATCTACGGCGAGGTGGTGACAGCCAAGGAGGTAGGTGGCGACCTTTTCGATTTCTTTATCCGCGACGAGAAACTCTTCTTCAGTATTGGCGATGTGGCTGGCAAGGGTGTGCCTGCATCGCTGGTAATGGCTGTGGCGCGCTCTATGTTCCGCAGTGCGTCCATGCAGTATGTATCGCCCAAGCTCATTGTGGAGTCTATCAACCGCTCGGTGTGCCAGAGTAACGACTCCTTCATGTTTGTAACGCTGTTTATGGGAGTGCTCGACCTTGAAACGGGCTCTTTGCTCTATTCTAATGCTGGTCACGAACCACCTGTGCTGGTGGGCTCTAACACCCGATTCCTGCCTGTAGATAATAATATCCCGCTGGGATTACGCCCCGAGTGGAGTTATACCGAGCAGGAGATGGAAATCATGCCAGGCACCACCGTGTTCCTCTATACCGACGGATTTACTGAGGCCGAGACGGTTGACCTGAAGCAGTACGGACGCGACCGCATGTTTAAGGAGGCTATCCGCCTGGCAGCCAAGCGCCTCGACTCGCGCACCTTTGTAAAGGATATCCGCCAGACCGAGCGCCGTTTTGTGGGCGGCATTCCGCAGAGAGATGATATCTCGCTGCTGGCCATCAAGTATCGGGGTAAGATCGATCCCAAGATATACTACCGCAGCATCTTGCTGAACAACGATGTGCAGGAGGTGCCTGTGCTCACGGTGTTCATCGATGGTATCTGCGACGATATGCATCTTGACAAGATGGCAAACGCGGCTGTACATCTGGCCATCGAGGAGGCTGTGGTAAATGTCATGAACTACGCCTATCCCGAGGGCACACATGGGCATTTGCTGCTGGAGGTAACTGAGGAGAATGACGAGATGAGATTTGTGCTACGCGACCGCGGTCTGGCCTTCAATCCTACCGAGGCGCCCGAGGTCGACGTGCAGACATATATAGAGAAACGGTCGGCTGGCGGTTTGGGCATACACCTCTTGCGCCACTATATGGACGCTGTAACCTATGAGCGTCACGACGACCAGAATGTATTGACGATGACAAGGAAAATAAACAGATAAAAATGGAAGCAACAATCAGAAAGGACAATGAGCGTAGTGTAACGCTGATTCTCGACGGACGTCTAGACACATCGGTTACACTTCAGACTGAAAAGGAGGTTGAACCTCTGTTCGAGTACAAGAACTACGAGGTAGTGATAGACTGCAGTCGCCTGGAGTATATCTCATCCAGCGGTTTGCGCCTGCTGATGGCCATCGAACAGCGCCTCTGCGCCAACCATTGCGATATTTACATCAAGGGTCTTAGCGCCGAGGTGCAGGATGTGTTCCAGACCACTGGATTTGTCAACTTGTTTAAGTTCAAATAGTGAGTCTGCGTTTGTCAACGGCCACGATGTAGTTTGTCACCTCGCCATCAGCGTTATATAGCGGTTGGCGCAGGCTGGTTGTGTCGTCGTGCCTGGCTCGTCTCATGGTTTCGTTCATCTCAATCAGACGGCCGTCTTTGTCGTAGAAGGCTATGGCCACAAACGGGTTGGTAATGATAGCCTCATATTTCAGTCTCAAGTCGTGAGCTGCTTTGTTGTTTTGCGCTGCATAGTTGTCTTTGCTCATCAGCTTTGCCTGAGCTATCATTTCTTTGATCCTAGTCGTATGCCTGCGGGTGTTGCGTATGTGCCACAGTAGCAGTACTACCAGCACACCCAGTATGCCCGATAGAATCACCAGCGCGTCGGCTATGTGTATAACCGTTTTGGGGGATTCTCCTTTCGCCTCTTCCGGATGTATCCAGCGCATTTGTATCTCTTCTATCTCGCCGTCTTGTTTCATGCGTGTGTAGTAGTCGTCAATCTTCTCTATCAGCTGGCGGTCTCTACCCGTCAGATGCGTCTCGGTTATCGAGTCGGCATTCACGCGTTTATAGTCAACCACGCATTTCGATGTCACGTATTCGCCGAGGTTATACTTCAGGTTGTTGGTCAGTATCAGGTCGGCTTCTCCGTCTTCAAACGCCTTCCATCCAGCATCGCCCATGTTGGTTTCAAAGCGGTATTCCACGCCCATTCTTGCAGCTATCTTATTGGCTATCTCCAGATAGTAGCCGTTAGGTTTCTTGAAGTTGCACACGATTACCACGGGGCGGCTTTTGGTGTATCTCTCGCTCAGTGTCTGGGCTGCTGCTCCCATAGCTACGGCCAGCAGCAGTATGATGGCGGTAAAATGTCTGTGTTTCATGTTCATATGCAGAATACGTATAGTCCTATAAGTTCATTGTCCTCGTTGTTAATAGCCTTCACCTGGTAGTCAAGCACTACGCCTTCGCATACCATCACTCCCTTCATGCCGTCGGTCTCGCCCAGCATCTTTATCTGCTTGTCTATGCCCAGCACGGTTTTGATGTGTATGCGTTTCTTCACCATCTCGTCGATGTTCCACTTCAGCAGTTCGCTGGCTTTCGGGTTGGCATCCTGCAGATAGCCGTTGCGGTCGAACAGCAGAATACCCGATTCGCTGTTGTAGAATGTCGACAGATACTTCAGCGAGAGCTCCTGGTTGTGCTGCTTGATGTCGATCTCCTGCGTCACGTCTTTCTTCGTGCCTACGATGACGGTAGGCTTGCCGTGCTGGTCGCGACTCAGCACCGATAGATGTAGCAGGAATCTGCGCAGCTCCTTATCGCCATACTCTGTGTCGAGCGATTTCACCTCCAGCTGCTCCTCCTTCTCGTAGTGTCCGTGGGCGTCTTTCTGCTGGTTTATCAGTCGGTCCATCGCTGCCTTCAGCCGCTCAAAGTCTGCCTTGTCGTATCTCTTTTCCGACTCCTCGATGGTATAGCTGCTAATCTCCGTGCCGTGCTCGTCGTGCCATACAAACTTTCGTTCGTCTACGTAGTAGGTCCAGAATCTGTATTTGTTGTGATCGGCCACCTGAGTCAGATTCTGTGTCAGCTGGTGATACTCCTGGGTGGCTTTGCGGTTCTTTCTCACCACTACTATCAGATAGCTGATGGCAAAAACCATCTGCAGTATGGCGCATACGGCCAACACCCAGTGCCATTGCTCCTCGGGCTCAGGTTCAGGGTGCTCGTCAAACCATTTCCGCTCCAGCGCCGCAATCTTGCCGTCGCTGTACATGTATTCGTAGAATCTCTCTACCATCTCCAGCAGATAGGGGTCGTTGGCTATGAATCTGCACTCTCCGTGGGGCATGTCAACGGGCGTAATCTTCAGGTTTCTCAGGTTGTAGTGCTTTACGAGCCACTTCAGCGCAGGCGTGTTCCATACTATCTGTCCCTGGCCCGTCTTGTTCATCTCTTTGATATCCTTACTTAATTCCTTGCTCACGATGACGTTCTGGCTCCAGCCGTAGTCCACCATCAGGTGGTGGCAGATGCTCGAGTCCTGCACCGTCACCTTCTCGTTCTTCAGGTCGCTCAGTTTTTTCACCTTTACCTCAGCCTTTTGCGGTGTCACCAAACTCTGTGTCAGCAGTACCAGCGATATCCGTCCGTAGTGTCCGAACTGCTTGTGGTAGATGCCGCCCAGACCGATGGTCAGGTCGGCTTTGCCTGCATTCATGTCTTTCAGTGCTTCCTTCTGTGGTTTCAGCTCTATCACGTAGGGTATTCCCAGCTCCTTCATCAGCAGGTCAATCAGGTCGATAAAATACCCTTCGGGCTCGCCATGATTATTGATGTAGGAGTAGGGATACAGATTGTATGAGTGCTCAAACACCAGCGGATTTTCATCGTTGTATATCCTATGATCGCTCGTCTGGGCTTTACAAACAGGCATGTAGAGCGTCAAGCATAGTATGATTGTAAAAAGTCGCAACATATTTATATATTAGGTATTTAGATAACTTTTTGGCAAAGTTACGCAATTTTTTCATAAAATGCAAGTAATAATAAAAAAATATTTGTATATTTGCCTCCGAAATAACTAATTCGATGTTTATGACCCGACGTTTTTTTCTATTTCTATTAACCTTCATCTGCCTATCTGGTACCGCCGTGCAGGCAGCAGGCAGCGATAAGTTAACTAAACTTCAGGCTGAGATGTTACAGCTTATGAGTACGCCCGATCGCGATAAGTTTCTCGAGGTTACCGAGCACATCAAGAGTGAGTGCAGTAAGCTTGGCAACGAGCGCGTGTTTTACACCGCGTGGGGCAATCAGAGTACCTACGAAGCCACCCATCAGGACTACGTCAAGGCCGAGGAGATAGCCGGGCAGATAGCCGACTATGCCCTTGAGCAGAACAGCTATTGGGGCCAGTACATAGCTATGCACACCCGGGCCGTAAACGCTCTGCAGAAGCAGGACTATCAGACGGCCGAAGACCTGTTTATTAAGGCCGTTGACTTCCGCCACAAGTATTTCCCCCTCGAGAGTGCTGGCGACGATCTGCAGGAGCTTATGAAGATAGCCAACCACCGCAAAGATCAGAAGGCCGGACTGAAATACGCCCACCTGATTCTGAACGAGCCTAACGTGGCGCCCATCCACAAGGGTAGGGCACTGTTCCGCATCAGTCAGTTTGCATTCAATAAGAACAATAAGGAACTCTTCGATAGCATCTACAATGCCCTTGCCGAGCTGAAGAAATCCGACGGCATCGGCACCATCGAGCCTGTTGTAGAGGTAAACTATCAGATTCTCAATGGCAATTACGACGAGGCGCTGCGCCTGTGCCAGGACCTTGCCCCAGAGAGCCGTGCTGAGCGTATGGCCGTTATCTACCAT
This sequence comes from uncultured Prevotella sp., assembly GCA_900315765.1. Lineage (GTDB taxonomy): Bacteria > Bacteroidota > Bacteroidia > Bacteroidales > Bacteroidaceae > Prevotella. The sequence goes on from ONAK01000024.1 coordinate 37,013, forward strand.
CGCAAGGGCGACGACGCTAAAGCCTACGAGTATATGGCTAAGTTCAAGAAGATTAACGACTCCATCGTACTCGTGTCTCACGGCAATGTGGTAAACAGCTGCTATGTTCAGATGAACAACGAGCGCATGAAGCTTGAGCAGAAGATGCTCGAGGAAGAGAACTCTGGGCTTAAGCGCATCATCTTCTATATTATATTAGGTGTCATCGTGGTGGCTCTGGCTGCGGCTGTGTGGGTGCATCGCCAGCGCATCAAACTGCTTGAGCGTGAGAACGCTAAACTCGAAAAGGCCCGCAAGCAGGCCGAGAAAGCCTTCGACATGAAGAACGAGTTCATTACCAATATCACCAACGAGCTCCGTGCGCCTCTTAATCCTATCCAGGGCCTGAGCGACATCTTAGGCACCAAGGAGTACGAGCTTCAGGCCGATGAGCGCGAGCAGCTAAGCAGTCTTATCAAGAGCAGCTCTAAGTCCATCACCAAACTTATCGATGAGCTGGCCGAGCTGTCGTTGTACGAGAGTAAGAAGTCGCTGCCTGTAAACTACACCCTCTCGCCCAACCACATCTGTCGCCACATGGTCGACTCGTTCCGCAATCGCTGCAATCCAGGTGTGCGCATGTTCTTCGAGACCGATTTGTCCGACGCCTATGTTGTTGAGACCAATCAGGAGGCCCTTGAGACGCTATTGCGCCATCTGCTCGAGAACGCCGTTCAGTACACCGAGAAGGGTGTCATCACCGTGGCATGTACCGAGTATGGCGATATGATTCGCACCAGCGTCACCGATACCGGTAAGGGCATCGAACCCGAGCGCCGCGAACACATCTTCGACTCGTTCCGCGAGATGGGCGAAAACGTGAAGCTGGTGGGCCTCGGCCTCTCTGTTTGCAAGGTGATAGCCAAACTCCTTGGTGGCGATATCTGGTACGATCCCGACTATCAAGAGGGCACCCGCTTTGTCTTCGAAATCCCCATAAAGAAAAACTAACCTCAATAAAATAGCCACCCCCGAAAGAGGTGGCTGCCTGGTGCGTCAAGAGCCCTACTGTGGGCTTTACCGTCAGCAAGGAGGGCTATGCCAAAAAGACATCAGTGGATTTTGGAGGAAATGGTGGTGATGATGATCCTGATAATGGTCTGGGAAGCTATTTATGTAGAAAAATAATGGAATTGTTGGGATATAAAGAATTCAATTGTTAGGTATCATCCATCTGTAGTCAGGGGGACTGGCACTTGGGCATATGATGACTAAATTTAATATCTGGTTTCTGGCCGCGCTGCTGCTGACCGCCTGTGGCGGGTGTTCAGCGATTGACGACGGGGCTGACGGTGACGAAGTGACTGATGCCGACAGCCTTGTGGTGGGCGACCAGTTGCCTGAGTTTGAGGTGACGATGAACGACGGTTCGGTAGTGCGCACAGCCGACCTCAAAGGCAAGCCCTCAGTGGTGGTGCTGTTTTCGGTGGATTGCCCCGACTGCCGCCATCAGCTGCCCGAAGTGCAGAAGCTGTGGGATAGGAGTCGCCAAGGCGAGCTGATTGGCGATGGCAAACCCTTGCCCATCGTGCTTATCGCCCGTAAGAACACGGTAGAGGATATTGAGCCCTTCTGGAAGTTTGCCGAGCTCACGATGCCTTATTCGCCCCAGCCCGACCGCAAGGTCTATTCGCGCTTCGCTCCCTCACGCATCCCTCGCATCTACATCAGCGATGCCAGCACCACCATCCGTGTGGCCTATGCCGATACCGGCATGCCCACCGCCGAGACCCTCGCAGAAGACATATCCCGCTTGAATGAA
>ONAK01000014.1 GCA_900315765.1 uncultured Prevotella sp.
AACGCCGAGCTCAGCCTCAACAGTTACATCGAACTGGTGAGCGTACTCAACAACCTGCTTTGTCAGAGCGATATTGTCCTCGTAAGGCAGTGAAGAACCATCGATCATAACAGAAGAGAAACCGTTGTCGATACAGTCCTTACAGAGCTCGAAGCTATCACCGTGGTCGAGGTGCAGAACAATCTCAGGATGCTCGCAACCGAGTTCCTTAGCATACTCTACAGCACCCTTAGCGAGGTTACGGAGGATAGTGCCGTTAGCATAGTTACGAGCACCCTTAGAAACCTGCATGATAACTGGAGACTTTGTCTCAACTGCAGCCATTACGATAGCCTGCATCTGCTCCATTGTGTTGAAGTTGAAAGCGGGGATAGCATAGCCACCGGCTACTGCTCTCTTGAACATCTCGCGAGTATTTACGAGACCTAAATCCTTGTAATTAACCATAATTGTTTATATATTAAAAATGTGAAATATCCAACTTAACGCCTGCAAAGGTACTAAAAAGTAGCGAATAGTGAATAGTGAATAGTGAAAAAATACACTCGCAAAACCTATTTTTTGTATTTATTTACATTAACAGGATGGTTAAGTGCATTTTTTGCAAAATTCACTTTTCACTTTTCGCCTCTATTTATTATGCCCTATACAAGAGTATGGTCGTCGAAGTACTTCTGTACGTCTTCTTTATAGTTGTCCGAAATAGGAATCTGCACACCGTTGAACACAATGCGGAATCGCTCCACCAGCGGTGTTTCTGTCATGTGGACTATAAACGAGCGGTGTGTGCGCAAGAACTCTGGTCGAGGCAGATATTCCTCAAGTTTCTTCATCGACATCAGCGACATCACCTGCTCACCGTTCTTAAGATAGAAACGCACATAATCCTTCAATCCCTCTACATACAGAATATCGTCCAGACATACTCGCTGCAGTTTGTAATCACTTTTAACAAACATAAAGCGGTCGCGACGATGTGCATCCTGACGCTGAGATACCGAGAACCAGTCGAGTGCCTTGTCGGTAGCTTTCAGAAAGTCATTGTACGAAATAGGTTTAAGCAAGTAGTCGAGTGCATTGACTTTGAAACCCTCGATAGCATACTGTGGAAATGCCGTAGTAAAGATTATCTTGGTTTCCTTTGGAAGAATCTTGGCAAACTCGATGCCGCTCAACTCTGGCATCTGTATGTCAAGGAATAGCAATTGTACAGGATTATCACGCAGATGTTTCATTGCCTCAACGGCACTACTGTAGGTTCCTGATAGATTCAAATAAGGTGTTTTCTTTGCATAGCTCTCAAGCAGGCCTGCTGCAAGAGGCTCATCATCGATAATAGCACAAGTAATAATCATAATTGTATGTGGATTGTTGATGTGTAAATACTTCCGTCGTCCGAAACACCTTTATTCCAGGTGTAACGGCCGGGATAAGCCAGATCCAGTCTGCGCTGTACCTGACTCAGCCCGATACCATGACCACTGCGGTCCTGGTTTGTCTTCGGGTGATTTGAATTCTCTATACTAAAAGTAATCTCATCGAGGATAGCCACGATGTTTATATGTACAAAACTGGGTTTAGTAGGACTGATACCGTGCTTGAAGGCGTTCTCAACAAGCGATATGAAGATCAGCGGTGCAATCTTCATCGATGGGTTACCTATCTGTGGCACGAATGTCACGTCTACATTGCCAGACAGTCTTATCTTCATCAGGTTAATGTAGTTCTCGATAAACTGCACTTCGTCGCACAGCAGCACCTCATTCTCCTGATTGTCGTAGAGCATATGGCGCAGCATTTTCGACAACTGCTGAATGGCATCCTGTGCACGCTCTTGGTCAATAGCAGTTAATGCATAGATATTGTTCAGCGTGTTCAGCAAGAAGTGCGGGTTAATCTGTGAACGCAGGTTCAGGTATTCGCTTTGGGCACGTGCAGCCTCACTCTCCTGCAACTTCTGTGCGGCTGTAACATATCTTCTTGCCAGAGCAAGTGCTGTAGAACCAGCAGCAAAGATAGCCAGATTCAGGCTGTTACGCAACATACGTGTAAAGTCGTCAATAGCGTCCATATGTCTACCTGGCACGGGATATACAGTGTTAGTATAATCCATCCAGTAGTGCAGTATGATTCCTAACGTTGTTACCAACACCAGATTAATGAGCAGGTCGTAACGATGCTTACCAGCCACAAAGAACTTTGGCGCCAGATACAGGTAGTTCAGGTAGAACACAATCATCAGGAACAACGGGTCTGCGCAGTACATAAGATACTGTTCGAACGTTATTCCTGTACCTCTCCAATATGTGAGAGGCGATAGAAACATGAAAGCCCATAGGGCCATATGGCATGCACCTGCAAGGTGCTTGTTCATTGAAAAGAATTTACTCATGTCTTATTGCTTCAATCGGGTCCATGTTTGCTGCTTTCTGTGCAGGGATATATCCGAACAGCACACCGATGAACACGCACACCAGAAATGATACATAGATGCTCCATGCGGGTACGCTCGATGGGAAGCCGAACGACGCCACAAACGTGCTGGCGCCCACACCTACCATCACTCCTATCAGTCCTCCTGTTACGGATATTAATACACTCTCTATTAGGAACTGCAGCGAGATAACCGGTCCTGTAGCACCTACAGCCATACGCAGTCCAATCTCCTTGGTGCGCTCGGTTACCGAAACCAGCATGATATTCATAATGCCGATACCAGCCACCAACAGCGAGAACGCTGCTGCCACCACCAGTATGATGGTAACGGTGTCCATCGTACTCGACATGGTCTCCATCATCTCCGCCTGTGAACGAATAGTAAAGTCATCGTCGGCATCGTCCTTCAGCTTATGATTATCGCGCAATATCTGGGTGAGCTCTTCAATAGCGGCATCGCTCAGCTCCTCTGTAACTGCCGAACAAACAATACTTGAAAAATAGGTTTGTGCGGCAATGCGCTTCATCACGGTGGTATAAGGACATATTATCACATTGTCCTGATCCATACCCCACGAGTTATAACCTTTCGCCTTCAGTACCCCAACTATACGCATGGGGATGCTCTTAAAACGAATGGTCTTTCCAATACAATCAGCTCCCTCACCAAAAAGTTCCTTCACAATGGTTGCGCCTACCACGCACACCTTGGCAGCTTTCTTGATATCCTCTTCAGTAAAGCACTCACCTTCTTCTATCGTCCACAGACGAATATCAAGATAGTCTATCGACTCACCATAAACCGATGCGTTGGTATTGTTATTACCATAGATAGCCTGTCCGCTGGCAGTCACCTCGGGCGAAACCTTGGTGACGAATTTCTTCTCGCGAACGATACGCTCATAATCGGCCATCTTCAGCGTCTGCATACTTGAGGGATCCTGTCTCACGCCACCTCGCATGTCAGCACCCGGACGTATAGTGAGCAGATTAGTACCCATGGTGGATAGCTCGGCACGTATGCTCTCCTTTGAACCTTGACCGATGGACATCATAATGATAACCGCCGCCACTCCGATGATGATACCCAGCATCGAAAGGAACGAGCGCATCTTGTTGTTGCCCACTGCCTTCAGGCTTACTTTAAACAGATTCAGTATATTCATTTATCTTCTATGTTCAATCATCCACTGGTGCAGGCAACTGTGCCAAAGCTTCAGCTGCCGACTTTATGTTAGTATTCACAGTATCTTCGCGAATCTTTCCGTCGCGAAGGTTGATGTTTCTACTCGAATATTCAGCTATCTCGGGGTTGTGGGTCACAAATATGATGGTGTGCCCCTGCTTGTAGAGTTCCTGAAACAGCACAAGCATTTCGAACGAGGTTCGGGTGTCAAGGTTACCTGTAGCCTCATCAGCTAACAGCACAGCTGGATCGTTAACCAGCGCACGGGCAATAGCCACACGCTGCATCTGACCTCCCGACATCTGGTTCGATTTGTGATACATACGATCTTCCAGTCCCACAGCCTTCAATGCATCCATCGCCTTCTGTCGGCGCTCACTGGCCGACACCTCCGAGTTATACATCAGCGGCAGCTCTACATTCTCCAGCGCGGTAGTCTTAGCCAGCAGATTATAGTTCTGGAACACAAATCCTATCTTGCGGTTGCGCAGCTTAGCACGCTGAGTCTTCGACATGGTACGCACTGATATGCCATCGAGGAAATACTCTCCGCTGGTAGGTGTGTCGAGACATCCCAATTGGTTGAGCAGTGTAGATTTTCCAGAGCCCGATGTACCCTGGATGGTGACGAACTCGCCCTCATAGATTTTGAACGACACGCCCCTTAAAGCTTTCACCTATCGCTTCACATTCTGCAGTTCGATTACTACTTTTTTATCTTCTTCCATAATTTTGGCATGGATTTCACGGATTAACACGGATTATTTTCTCTGCGGTGCATTTCCGCCGCCGTTTCCACTCTGTTTATTATTGTTATTTCTTGGACGTGGCATGAACGGGTTACTGTTCTGTTGCTGTTCAGCCTCGGCATTTCCACCGCTAATATTAAAATCGGTAAGCACCTCAGTACCCTCTTTTATGCCACCGGTAATCTCTGTCATCATACCATTGCTGGTACCAATCTCCACCTTATGAGCTTTGAATACGGTTCCCTCTTTGGTCCACAGTTTGTGGTCACCCTCACAGTCGTCGATAGTCTCTCCCTTCTGTAAGAACGCCTCGTTAGGTTGGAATCGCAGCGCCTTTGCAGGAACAGCCAGCACGTCATTCTTCTCCAGTGTGAAGATGGTTACATTGGCTGTCAATCCAGGTTTCAGTTTCAAATCCTTGTTAGGAGCCGAGATTACCACCTCGTAGGTTACCACGTTACTCTCGGTTGTAGCCTGCTGGCGCACCTGAGTAACAGCGCCCTCAAAATGGTCATCGGGGAATGCATCAACAGTGAAACTAACTCGCTGTCCTTCCTTCACGCCACCTATATCAGCTTCGTCGATATCGGCTATTACACGCATGTTAGTCAGGTCCTGAGCAATCACAAACAACTCTGGCGTGTTGAACGATGCAGCCACGGTCTGTCCCTCTTCAACTGATTTTGAGAGTATGACACCGTCAATAGGCGATGTGATAGTGGCATAACCCAGATTTGTCTGTGCTTTCTGCACACTCTCACGCGATGTATTCACCTGCTCTTTGGCCTGCAGATACTGCAAGCGGGCACTTTCAAACTCGTCGGCGCTCACCAGACCTTTGTCATGCAGTTCCTTATACCTATTATAATTACTAAGCTGATAGTTCAGCGAACTTTGTGCACTGCTCAGGTTGGCCTTGGCGGTGTTCAGTTCGCTTATCAGGTTAGTACGGTCCAGTTCGGCTATCACCTGCCCCTTCTTTACCACGCTATTGTAGTCTACATACAGATGACTTACAATACCGCTCACCTGTGTACCAACCGTTACACTGGTCACAGGTTCGATAGTTCCAGTAGCAGTAATGCTGGTCTGGATATTGGTTTTCATCACCTTAGCGGTGTCGAAGCTGATTTTCTCTTCTTTCTTTCCTCCCGAGCATTTCATGATGCCCACAACGATGATAACGGCCACCACGCCGATACCAATCCATCCTTTCGTATTGATTTTTTTCATATCTCTCAATTATCAATTATCAACTATTTCATTTCTCCCGTTTCGTAGAAGTGCAGCATCTGACGGTTGTAGACAGTCTGATACTTAGACTGCAACTGATTCTGCTGAGCACTCAGCAGATTGTCCTTACCGGTCATCAGCTCCACGATATTCTTCAGTCCTAAGCGGAACTGCTCTGAAAGCAGATTGTAACTCTGCTGCTCACTCTCTACGGTGGCACTGGCAGCACGATACTTCTGCTGGTTGGTCTGTGCATTCAGCCAGTAGTCTTGAATATCAGAATACAATGTCTTCTGCTGATCAAGCAAATCGAGCTTAGCCGACTGCTGCTGAATCTTAGCCTTGTTCACCGATGTCTTGGTAGAACGACCGTCGAAAATGGGTACACTAACCGAGAATCCGGCCATTGCGTCGAAATTGGTCTTCATCTGCTTTCCCCATCCGTTACTGCTCAACGAGTTAGTGCTGGTACCCAGACTTCCTGTCATGCTGATGTTTGGCATCCATCCTGCCTTGGCTATGCTCAGGTTCACGTCGCTGCTCTTGATAGCCAGATTCGAGCGTTCTATCTCCGGACGAGTAAGCAGTGCCTGCTCGTAAACCTTCTGCAACGACGGGATCTCTTCCATCACCATAGCATCGGTAATCTCTGGTATTGCAACGTCAAACTCGGCCTCGTCGGTAATTTCCAGCAACTGCTTCAGCTGTAACTTGTAGCTCAGCAGCTGACTCTTTGCCTCCACGATATTATACTCGTCGGTGGCTCGCTGTGCGGTGAGCTGTGCCAGGTCGGCCTTGCTCATCTTTCCCACGTTCACCATCTCGCGCCCGCGTTCCTCATTCTTCTTAGCAGTTTCCAGCATCTGTTCGTTCACCTTCACACTCTCGTCCAGATACAGTATCTGTGTATAAATCTGGGCTATACGCTGCTGGATGGTGTTAGCCGTCTCTTGCATCTGCAGTTCTGCCTCGTCTTCTGCTATTTGGTTCAGCTTCACTGTGTTGGTTTTCTTACCACCGTTCCACACTGTCCACTGGGCATTCACCGCATACGAACCATTATAATATGTCTTGTCAACCTTGGTGTTCACGGTGCCGTTGGTAACGGTAGCAATGCCAGCATCCTTCCAAGGCTGGTAGCCCAGGCTTTGGTTTGTCGATGCATTAAGAGTAGGCAGCAGTGCTCCCTTGGCCCCTTTCAGGTCCTCGGTAGCGCTCTGCTTCTGCAGTTTTGACTTCTGCAGAGTTATATTATTTTCCATTGCATAGTCTATGCATTCTTGCATAGTCCACTTCTTTTGCGCAGTGGCGGTCATCGAAATCAGCGCCAGTCCTATCGCAATTAATTCTTTCTTCATCTAAATCATATTTGAATTCGTCGACAAAGATACGAACTTTGTCGAATCTGGCAAAATTTTTTCAACGAAACCACAATTTGTTAATACTTTTTTAACTATTGAATAATGCCTAACTCCTTGATTCTCCGCTCGAAACTCTCTCGATTGTCAAGTGCACCGTTCTTAATTCTTGCACGATAATTATAGATAGTGTTAACAGAATAGTGCAAGAACTCGGCAATCTTCGACGAGTCTTCGATGCCCAAACGTATCAGGGCGAAGATTCTAATTTCAGTTGTCAGTCGGTTTTCCTCTTTCGGGTGCACCTGTGTGTCGGTCTGCAGCAAGGCATTGAAGTCGTTGACGAAATTGGGGAACAAGTGCAGGAACACCGAATCGAAGTTCTGGTATAGTTCCTCCAGTTCCTTCTCCTTCAACTCAGTTGATTTCGACATTTGGAACAAATCTTCCAGTTCCTTGTTCTTCATCTTCTTATTCACCATCTTGCGATAGTTGTCAAGTTTGTCGATATACTGCGAACACAGACTCATGAATCGCCCGATATACTCCTCTTTCACTCTGTTACTCTCGGAGAGTTGAGAATTGAGCGTTGAGAGCTGGGAGTTAAGCGTTGACAGTTCCTCCGTCTGCTCAGCCAACTGCTGGTTGACGGTGTAGAGCTCGGTGTTCTTACCCTTCAACTCCATACGTGCGATGTTCAGCTGGCGGTTGCGGCGATGCAGGAAGAACAGCACACCCAGCAGACAAAGCAGCAACAGACTGATAGCCACCAGCATCAATCGCAGTTGTGTGGTAGTGGCCTCACTCTGACTCTTGTAGTTCTTAGCAATGTGCGTCAGCAGCGGTGCTATCTGCCAGTTTCTCTGTCGTGAGCCGTAGCGGTTAGCGCAGTCGCTGGTAAAGCTGATATACTCCGAAGCCTTGTCTATCTCCCCCATCAGCATCAACTCGTTAGCCAGCTCCCACATAGAGCCCTGATCCATAGCAGCATTGCGTATATCGGCCAGCACCGACTCCACCAACCAGTACATCATCTGGTCGCGATCGCCTTGCAGTTTGTATTCTATGTATCGGTACAGAGCTACCAGCGCATACGGGTGCGAACCTTTCTCCACGGTCTTCAACCACTGGTTATTGATGGCCATGGCTTCTTCCAATCTTCCTTCGCCCTGAGCATCCTGTTCTCTGCGCAAAAAGCATGTTTCGTAGGTTTCCGGCATCGTCTTCAGCATCAACTGCTTGTAGTAATCGGCTTTTGCCTGATACTTCTGCTTCATCAGGTCCAGGCGGGTGTAATAAGCCAACTCGCTATACACATTACTATATGCATCATAGTACACGCCAAGTGTCAGCGTATCAATGCCTACCGGACGGATAGAGTCCAGTATGTTCAGCGCCTCGTCATACATACCGATGTTGGCACATTTGATGGCCATCAGCGAACGGCACTTCACTGCGGCCGATGCATCACCCAGCCCATCAGCCAGTTGGATACACTTTCCCAGAAAGAACATAGCCGAGTCGCTCACGAACGGTTTGTAGAGTTCGTAAAGCTGAAAGTTAAGCTGATATTTTCCTTTGTCAGATGCTTCGAAGTTAAGCGCATGCTTAGCCTCGCCTATTTTCTTTTCGTGGGCAGCCACATAGTCAGCCGAGTGAGCTATGGCTTCGTCTATCTGTTTACAGTAGTCTGCCAGGCTCTTCTTCCCGTCGGCCATCACCGTTGTGACCATCGCAATCAGTAATGCTATTAGTAGTCCCTTCCTCATTGTCCAAACAGCCGCAAAATCTCGCAAAAAATTTAGCAATCTCCGCGGCAGAGAGTCCAACCGCGGAGCATTGCAAAGTAGTCTACGGCGTTAGTGCCGTTCTCCTGAATGGCCATGGCGGCGCCCACAGCCAACCATCGGGCGGGCTTGTCGCTGGGTATGCCGATGGGTTCGTCGGGGCCTATGCCTGTAAGTTTACTTACATTTGCGATGTAGGCCTTGGTGTTGTTCTCGTGTGGCGGTGCCCATTTGCTAACGATGGCGCAGATGGTGAACAGGCGGTAGGTGTGGTAGTAGGTGCGTGTGAGCAGCCAGAAGGCTGCGCGCCAACCGTATTCCATCGATTCGAACTGGCAGAAAGCTGCGTCGGTTTGTTGGGCTGTCATGCCCTTCCACTTATCCTTGCTTCGGCGGATGTTTAGTGGGTTGTTGTTTCTTATTCCTCTTGGTGTCATAGTGATTTTTGTTTTACCTACGGATTATACGGATTTTACGGATTTTTTCTTTTTACTAATGTTCAGCGCTGTGCTGTGGGGGAAGGCGATGCTGTAGGCGGCGTCGAGGGCTTTAAGGTCTACTCGGCGCGGTGAAAGGCCATTTTTAACTGCAACAATGCAGCGCAACAGCTCGCGATGCTTTCGGGGGTAGAGCGATGGCGGCGGCAGAATGTCGTTGCCGCACACCTGCTCATCGTTCACCACCACGTTGTGGCACACTTCCCAGATAAAGTCGTCGGTGGCCTGAACGCCGAACCATGCCTTCAGCACGTTGCGTATGCAGAATCGCTTGTACTGCATGCCCAGCATGCGCCTTGTGCGCTCCAGCCTAAGCCAGAGCTGCACAAAGCATTCCTGATTATTCTCTATTTCCATATTTGCGTTTGTACTCTTGGGTTTTACAATAGCGGCCGGTGATGTCGTCAAGGGCCACGTGGCCGCGGGTTATCCAACTGCGCAGGGTAGAGTCGCCAGTGCCCTGCTTGCCGTTCAACTTGCGCATCTGGTAGTAGTCCTCGCGGGTGAACTCGTCGGGCAACAGCTCAAGCAGATTCTGAGGACCCGACTGGCGCTGGATGTCGATCTCATCGCGCAACTCCTTCTCAAGCTGGGCACCGAAATACAGCATCTTGCACCACAGATTGTACTGCTCGCTCCAGCGCACAAAGTCGGCTATCTCCTTGCTCCACTTGTAGCCGTGGGCCACGTATAGCACCATGCCTTTAAGCCAGGCTATAACGTTGGCGCGATAGCTGAGCACGCGGTAGGCCTCGCTCTCGTAGAGGCGGGCTGCATCGCTGTTCTCCTGCTTTATCTCCAGTGCCAGCTTGCGTGCCTGCGGGCATTCTATCAGTCCGCTGGCAGCTTCCAGACGGCAGATGTATGGCATCAGCTCGGCGGCAAACTGCTGGTCGTATATGCCGAGCACGGGTGCGGTGTCGTCGTCGTCATCGCTGCGGATGATGGTGGCGATGTCGAGTCGGCTCACCGTTCCATCGTTCACCATCTTGTAAAAGAATTTACGAGCATTTGGCGGCGTGGTAGATGCGTTAAAATTCCATCGCAGCGGTGCGATACCCGATACGCTGTCGGCCCCCACTCGCTCCTGTCCGGCCAGCGAGTTATCGAAGGCTTTTCGTATCAGCAGCCCCACCTCGTCGGCGGTGCCCTTAGATGTTACCTTCTTCAGTGCCTCCACCTCGTCAACCTGTGTGTAGATGTAGCGCTCGCCGTTGTTGTGAGCGTCAACTATTCGCTGGTTGAACACGGCGTCGGTAAGGTTGTCTATCAGCATCTGGATGCAGATATCTGCAGGGCGCGGGTCTTTTTTCTGCTTGGCGCCGGGGTTCTTCTGTTTCCACTCGGCCTCGCGCTGGCGGTTGGGCAGGTCGCGCTGACGTATATCCTCCATGATATACTCTATGGGCTTGCGTATGGAGCCCTTTCCGATGCTCTGGCGGCCGATGAGCAGATTCATGAAGGTGGCCTCGTGCTCTACGTTATCCCAGTAGCGGAAGCGCACGCCGTGCAGGTGGGCACCGAGTGCAGGGAACACGGCGCTGGCCACGGCGGGTTTGTAGAACCACGGTACATTCTTTGTAAGAAGTTTTATTAGTGGTGGCAGGCGCTTTGGCATGGGCGGTGGCGATTGCATCGTGCCGCCGCAGGCTTTCACGGCAGCTGTAGATTTCATGGCTTGCAGCACCTGTTTCAGTCGGTAAGGCATACCCTTGCGGGGCTCCTTCAGTGCGTTCTCAAGCGTGTGCTGCCACTCGGCGTAATCCTCGGCGGTGCAGGTGCCGTCGGGCGCAGCCCAGTAGTTGGGTATCACCTGCATCAGTCGCTCCAGCGAGAATCCGCAGATACCGCGCAAGGTAACGGCCAACTCGAAGGTAAGCACATTCCTGTCGCCCGTGTTAGGCACCTTCCCGCCGTTGAACATCTCCCAGTACTTAGCGATGATGTCCGAGAACTCCATGCCGTTATAATCATTTTGCAACGGACTCTTTTCTTGGCACGGATTAACACGGCTCTCTTTTTGAGAGACACTGCTTTCATCGGTTTCTTTTTTTAGGCACGGATTAACGCGGATTAACACGGATTTTTTTTCCTCACCCCCATTGTCATGTCGAGCGTCCACCCCCTCATTGTCATGTCGAGCGTCCTTCCCCCCATTGTCATGTCGAGCGTCCTTCCCCCCATTGTCATGTCGAGCGTCCTTCCCCCCATTGTCATGTCGAGCGTAGTCGAGACATCTCTGTGGCTCGCCACTTTGGCGCAAAGCGCCAATTGATGAGATCTCTCCACGCGCTGCGCTTGGTCGAGATGACAAGGGAGCGGGTGTCTGCGCAAAGATGGCATCGTCGAGGTAGAGCAGCTCGCGCTCGGTGGTGGTGTAAAACACGCGGGTGATGTCTTTGGCACCTTTATCGTAGTCGACGCCGAGCAGCTGACTGGCCCACTTCAGGTTGTCTTCCTGACTGAGCTCGGGCTTTCGGGCAAAGACCAGGTGATAGCCTTTGCCGCGGGCGCTCTTTTCAAGCATCTTCAAACCTAGTTCTTCCTTCAGCTTCAGTATGCGCTCCTGCAGCGGTTGCATCTCCTCTGCCGGCACATGGTCTATGTCCATCGCCACGGTGGTGCTCATACGCTTTGAGCCCCTAAGCGTGCCGTCGTCGTTGGGCAAGCAGCTATAGTTGAACTGCACCAGATTCTTCTTGCGCGATTCGTCGCCGCTGCGCACGGCCTTTAGTATAGCCGCCTGCTCGCCGCCGTTCCTCAACTTCAAATACTCCTCTCTCGAGCAGATGGGGCGCATCTTCTTCACCCCATCCGCAATATAAATAAAATGACAACTCATAGTTATATATTGTTATCCCCCTCCCTGTCATGTCGAGCGTAGTCGAGACATCTCTGTGGCTCGCCGCTTTGGCGCAAAGCGCCAATTGATGAGATTTCTTGGACGAGCCAAGCGAGCGGAGCTCGAGCGCTCCACGCGCTACGCTTGGTCGAGATGACAAAAAGGGGAGGCATGGTTAATGTTTAATCTAAAAATTTGGATAGCCGAGTTTTGCGTTAAGGTAGTGCAGGCCGGCCATGGTCCACGTCATGTAGGTCTTTATTTTCTTCTCGCCCTTCAGACTATAGCTGATGTGGGTGCGGATGACAGTGTAGCCGCGACCTTCAAGATCGTCGCTCAGGTTCCATCGTTGAAATCGAGTGTCGACATATTGAATGTCTTAGCCACCTGAGTGGCAGTGAGAGTGTCCTCGGCTGGCTCGTTCAGAATGCGGATTGAGTTGCCAACGATGGCATCGGCGCGCTCAAGAATTTCGTCGACCGAGAGTTGACGGCCCTCGCTGTCCTTGGTGGGAATGTAACCGCCCGTCTGTCGAATCTGTGGCAGCACCTCGTTGGTAACCCAGCGCTTGAACTCCTTGGCTTGGGGAAGCTTCGAAGAGAGAATCAGTGAGTAGAGACCTGACTCGTTGATGAGTGTTACTCGGGTTTCATAGGCAGTGTCGCGAATCGCGACGGTGCCCTTATCCTCTGCATCTACATGCTTTCTTAGGGCATCGCGGCTATTGCTGTAACCCAGTGCCGCGGCCACATCTTTGCCCACGAACATAATTTGATTATTAACTTGGCAAGTACGAATCTCGCCGAAAACTTCACTTGTAAATATTTGAATATTTGTTTTCATAATTTTCTAAGTCGATTAAATGAGAAGAAGTTTCAGAAATCCGATGGCCATCTTCACGTGAAGACTTCCTCAGCTTCAACTCAGAAATTAAAAAAAAATCAAACACAGAGATACAGAGGTACAGAGGTACAGAGATAAAAAAAACTCTGTTTCTTCGTGTCTCTGTGTTGAAAATTGACACCCACTCCCTGTCATGTCGAGCGCCTTCCCCCCACCGTTTGTCATGTCGACCAAGCGTTCCTTCCTTTTTGTCATGTCGAGCGTAGTCGAGACATCTCATGAAATGCGCCCAAAGGCGCAAGCGGCTAAAGCCGCAAAGATTCCTCGACTCCGCTCGGAATGACAAATGGGGGAAATGAGCGCTCGACATGACAGAGGGTGTTTTAATGTTTATAATTTCACGATATCAGTAACCAGTACCTCTTGGAATACTTGGTTCTGATATTCGTGTGTAGAGAAACGAAGGGTTGCGGCAACCACATCACCTTCGTAGAACCTGCACGCCGCCAGACTGCCCAGCATAGCGCACACAAACTCGTTTTCGAACTTCTTGCCTTGCAAGCGTCCTTCGGCCGAGCGTCCACCCAGCTCGCGCAATACGATATTACACTTCTGGATGGTACCACCTTCGGCTTTCGCCGACTGCACGCCAAAGGCCTCGCCCTGGCGCACTACTCTTAAAATCTTTGTTTCCATAATGTTTGTATCAATAAGTCAAATTATCACCGCAACCATCTGATTGCGTTGGCAAAAGTAGACAAAAAAAAGAGGTGCATGAAACAACGCCATGCACCTCTGTAGGTAATTCTGTAGGTTCTGTAACTTATTCTGTAAGTATTAGCTGTTTAAGCCGTGCGCTTACTGCTTTTTTATACTCATCGGCCAGTCGCGGCACACACCGAAGATCACAGCCATCGAGCTGTCGCCCCAGAATAGATCGCGCACCGCGTCGGCACTCTCCACCAGCATCTTCACCTCATACTTCGTCTCACTCTCGGCAACTACGGTCTTACCATTGTCGCCAACGTGAACCTCGCCTTTATCAACCGAGAGATTCACCACCTCGTTGTCGTGTATATCCACGTACGAGCCCTGTACATAAATATTATTTCCTGCCATATCTATACTATTTATTTATCGTTAATACCAACACTGTCATTATCGTGAATATCGTTGTAGTTGCCCTCAACGGTCACCACCTTGGGTTCAGTCTGCTCATCGTCAAGATGCGAAAGCGACTCCACGATATCATCCGGGAAAGGCAATTGGGCACTTGTAAACAACTCGGTAATCACCATCTTTGCAGCCTCGCGCTTGGCCAGATTCTTGCGCTTTGATATCTTTAGATATCCGCGCATGGCCTTCAGGATATCGTCTTGCGGGGATTTGCGCGCCACTCCGGCCGATAGCTTGTTCAGCTCAGACAGCTTTACCTCGGCCGCTTGGCGCAGAGCCCTCTCTTCACTTAGTTCACTGTTAAGGCGGTCGATCTTTTTGAGTAGCTCGCCCGTAACTTCCATAAATCGCAGCAGGTTGGTCTTCTGCTCCAGTTCCTCTCTCATTTGCTCGATTTCGCGATCGAGCATTCGCCGAGCGCCATCCTGCCAGTCTTTAAGTTCTTCAAAATTTAATTCCATAGTTAATTACTTATTTGATTTGATAATATCTGATACAAACTCATTGAGAGCCACAATCAGAATGGTTAAGAAAAAAATACTTGTCATAATCTATAATTTTATTAGTTATCTATAAATTGATTTTGGTGCAAAATAAAAAGGAGGGTGTCCCATAAGTCAGGACACCCCTCCATTTATTAAACAATATTAATATTTAAAGCACCGTTTTAACAGCTGTTAGTATCGGTTTCGGGCGTTTTCTATCATTTCTTTCATTTTCTGGCGCACATCCTCGGGCTCAAGAACCTCGATTCCATCGCCGTGCGACAGCAGCTGACTTAAGAAATCAACCGTAGGACGTATGTCGAACGAAAAGTCGGTGTAATTGCTACCCGATGGCAACGTGCCCGAGCCTATCTCGCGCTGCGAGTGGTGCAGCGGCAGCGTGCGCAGGTAGTTGGGAGTCCAGCAGTGCGCCCTCACCACCATGTGAGTGAGCGGCTCGTCGGTAGTCATCACGCCGTAGTACTCGCTGAAATACTCCTGCGGACTGAATCCTTCGGGCAGTTCAAAATACTCGTTGGTAAGCTTCACGCCCTGCATGCGGTCGAGCGCATAAATGGCGTAGTGGTGGCCGGTGAACGAGAGCAGATACCATCGTTGGCGAAACAGCTTTATGGCGTACGGCTCCACCACCTTATCGTAACTCTCGGCACCAAAGCGCTGGTATCGCATCAGTATCTTCTTGCCCGATTTTATGGCCTGTATTATCGTGCCCAGATACTCCACGCCAGCGGGCACATCCTCAAGCACCACGCGGTCTTTTATCGACACGCTGTCGCTAAGCATGCCGTGCACTGCCAGCGATGAGAACATCCACTGTTCCAGACTGTCGGTGCCCAGTGTGTCGGGGTTGTTGATATAATACTTGTAGGTTTTAGGAGTGCAGCAGATGTCGATGCCGAACATGTCGGCGATGGCATCGCGATGGCGGTTGAACGACGATCGCATCAGCGGGTTGCCATCGGCCACCATATCCTCCTGCCACTTCTGGTTCAGCTCCTCAAGCGTAAGCTGCTTGTAAGCCCTCAGTGTATTTATAATCCAGATATACTGGTGAAAAATCTGCGCTGGTTTCATGCTTGCAAATGTACAAAGAAAAGAAATATCCTCCAAATTTTTCGCCCCAAAATCGTCATTTTTGTAATGTAGTTAATGCCCCAAGGCATCACCCCTCCCCCTTTGTCATCCCGAGCGCCACCCTTCCCCCTTTGTCATCCCGAGCGTAGTCGAGGGATCTCTGCGGCTTTAGCCGCTTGCGCCTATGGGCGCATTTCATGAGATGTCTCCACGCGCTAACGCTTGGTCGACATGACAAGGGGGGAGGGTGGCGCTCAACATGACAAGGGGGGAGGGTGGCGCTTGGGATGACAAGGGGGAGGGCGCCAAAATCTATCATTTACCTCATCTATATACCAAAAAAATACCGAAAATGTGATTTTTTACCATAAAACATATCCGAAAATGTGATTTTTTGCTTATATTTGCAACCGAAAATGTGATTTTACAACGCGTATGAGTCTGCTTAAACGAAAAATCGACAAGTATCTAATGGATTGGAAAAACAATCCAGAACGTAAGCCATTAATAGTTAAAGGCGCCCGACAAATCGGAAAAACCGAATCTATCAGAGCATTTGGCCAAGCCAATTACAAATCAGTTATCGAAATCAACTTTGTGCTACAAAAGAAGTTCAGAGCCATCTTCGACGATGGGTATGATGTGGAGACGATCATCAAAAATATCTCCATATTGGAACCTACATGGACATTCATACCTAACGAAACGCTGATATTCTTCGACGAACTACAGAAATGTCCGGATTGTGCCACATCGCTTAAGTCGTTCTGCCAAGACAGGCGATACGACGTAATCTGCTCAGGCTCGCTCATGGGGATATATTATGAGGAAATAGAGTCGAATGCTGTGGGATACAAAAACGACTACGACATGCACTCGATGGATTTTGAGGAGTTTCTGTGGGCAAAGGGATACCAACCCGAACAGATAGAAGACCTGTATCGTCACATGATTACACTGCAGCCGTTTAGCCAGCTAGAACTCGATACAATGACCAACGTGTTTCGCGACTATATGAGTCTGGGCGGAATGCCCGAGGTGGTTAAGATGTATATCGACAACGGCCACTACGGTGGCACACTACAGTTGCAGCGCCAATTGCTGAAGGACTACGAGGAGGATATAACCAAATATGCCAAGCAGACCGACAAATCGAAAATTCTGGCCGTTTATAGTCATATATCCACATTCCTGGCTAAGGAAAACAAGAAATATCAGATAACCAAGATAGCCAAAGGCGCCAGAAACCGCGAATATGTCGGTGCAGTAGAATGGTTGAAAGAGGCAGGCGTTATCAATGTGTGCTACTGTATAGGCAACGTAGAACTGCCGTTGAAAGGTAATTATGAGGCCGACTACTACAAGATATACTATCACGATACCGGATTGCTGATAGCATCGCTTGATGAGGAAGCTCAGGAGGATCTGCGTGCCAACAAGAATTTCGGTACATACAAGGGAGCCATATACGAGAACGTAGTTGGCGAGATGCTACGCAAGTCGGGCTACGAACAACTATATTTCTATAAACATGACAATCCTTCGCTAGAGATGGATTTCTTTGTACGCGACGCCGACTCGCTGGTACCAGTAGAGGTAAAATCCAAAGATGGAGCCACAGCATCGCTCAACAATCTCATTAAGTGGGACTCATATCCTGACGTAAAATACGGCATAAAACTGGGATATAGAAACATCGGGTGGAACGGGTATTTTTACACATTCCCCTACTTCCTTGCTTTTTTGCTGAAACGCTTTTTAAAGGAAAAATAGGCACAAGTCCCCCACCCTCTGACAGGTTTACTCTTAAAGTCGTACGCCGAATGAGAGGCGGGCCCAGGCATCGTAGAGGTTTACTTTACACTGGTCTTTCTTAAAATTGAAGTTATTGAACTGCGACTGGAGACCGACGAAATAATTGCTCCAGTTGTAGGCTATGCCAATGCGCAGGTCGACATTGAATCTGAGCATGCTAAAGGAGGTATCAGACCCCACCTCCCAGCTGTCGACGGTAGCGTACCACGAGGTATCATCGTCGTCAGTAGGAACAGGCTTGTGAGTCTTTCCGTTGGCCCAGGTGTGCGTATCGGGGTTCCACTGCCCGTAGTCGTCAATCTGCCCTTCAGATTCGGCTATCTCGTAGTTGCTGTCGTAATTGTAAACCTTCATGCGGTTATAGAAACAGAGGGCTGGCATGGCCATGACGTTAACCACAAAACCACGGAATGGCACCCAGTTGTAGCCGTAGCCCACACCGATGTTGCCTTGCTGCACATTGATGCGGCCGATGTTACGACTAAGCAGTATCATACCGGTGTTCATGTCGTCAGAATAATCCAGAGCTGCCATATACCACGTAGCTCCCAAAAGCAACGAGCCAGCAGAGCGGCGCTGGATTACCGACTGGTTGTAGGCCGCAGCCTGCGAGTATCGGCGACCGTTGAACACGTAATAGCCGTTAAGATAGATTGACGCGATGCTTACGGGAGCCCTGAAATGAGCATCAGTCGTTCCATGCAAAACCTGACCGCCTTCGTAGATGGTTCCGGTAAGGGTAGCCTCGTCGATATCAAATGCACGCAGACGGAGGTTGGCTCCGTACTTTGCGCCGGTGCAGCTGAACGAGAGCGAAGTGCCCTTCTTTCTGCCGAGACTCTTGGCAACAGATAATCCCAAACCGCGATAGCCTGCCCACACACCAAGAGAGGCCGACAATGGTGGCTCAAAGCGCAATTCCCAATCCATACCATCACCAGCCGCAGGGCTGCCTACGCTGTTGCTGTAGTCAACATCATACACGCTTTCTTTGTATCGCAGCACCACTCTCCAAGGCTTCTTGGGCACCTCTATGTAGTTCGAGTCTACCTTAGCCCTGGCTTTTGCGTCTAATAATTGCTGCACCTGATTAAGCCGCGCCATCAGCTTCGACTTACTCTTCTGTGTAGTTACGCTATCGGCAGTTACGCTGTCGGTAGTAACGCTATCGGCAGTTTCCTGTGCCTGTGCAGCCACATTCAGCAATAACATCAGGCAGCAGATAGTAATATTTCTTATCATACTCATTGTCTTTCAAAAAAAATATCTGGATTCCGTTCCGAGGCAAAGGTACAAATAATTTTCGAATCCCCGACAAAACTATCGGTATTTTTTTTTGCTTGGCATTGCTTTCGCTGTTGCAGCGTTGCAGCGCTGCAGTTAAAAAATTGATTATGAAAGACTGAAAATTACTTCTATATTTATATATAAATATAGAGTTTATTTTTGACTATGTGATGACGGGATTTCGAACTGCAACACTGCAGCGCAACAAAAATCCTGCATTTTTTCTTCGAAACCATTCGTTAACCGCAATGCAAATGTAGTACCTTCGCATCGTAAAAATAAAGCTCCCGCACGTGGGCGTAAAATTTCTCACGTGTGGCCGCAAAAATGAGATCTCTCGACTACGCTCGAGATGACAGGGAGGAGGGAATGCTCGAGATGACAGGGAGGAGGGAATGCTCGAGATAACAGGGAGGAGGGAACGCTCGAGATGGCAAAGGGTGTGAGGGATGGTAACCACAAAAATTAGTATTAACCACTTAAAATTAAAACCAACTATGACGAAGAGAGAAACCATTAAGTTCATCGTGCAGATGATTGCGAGTATCGCAACTGCGATTGTAACAGCCCTCGGAGCTACAAGCTGCATGGGTGCGTAAAGAGAAACAGCGAGCCAAAAGCCCGCTGCTTTTTTTATTTTTCCACAAAAAAAATTTGTTTGTTCTGAATTTTTTACTATATTTGCACCCAAAGTGCAATCTAAAACAATTTATTAACTTATGACAAACAAACATCTATTTACATGGTTCGCAGCTGTCATCATCGGCTGCATGACGACTTTCACAGTAACATCGTGCTCAAACGACGACTCGGCCATCTACCCCGACGAGGAGATGGACTACAACCTCGCTGGCAGTTGGGTGAACGAAACGAGAGGATCGGAGCTGCTGGGCGACGACTACACCATTAAGTTCATGATTACATTCGACAACGACGGCGTGCTAAAAACCAGTTCTATTGACGGTTTCATAGGCAATGACGTAACGAAATGGGACTGCTTGAACAGGCACTATGTCTACATGTTCGACAAGAAAGCAAAAACCCTTACCGTGGTGGGATCGCCTTTGTACAAACTGCCAGAATTCTCGAACTACGAGCTGGTTGACGGACAACTGATAATCAACAATCCAGAAAATGGCAAGAAGTACATCTACCACCGTGCAACGTTCGAAGACAAAGTGGAATTCGGCAAGTTCGATAAGCATAATGGCGGCGACTGTATAGGCACATGGGTGCGCACCTACGAGGAAAACGGACAGACCATCTATGAGAAGGCCGACTTCTACTCGTATACAAGCATTACCCGCTACATCATGAACGACGGCGGAAAAGTGCTGAAGACAAAAGAGGCTTTTCTTCTGGACGAAGACCCCGAAATGGATGGCACCAAGCGTATGGAGCTCTACTCATCCGACTATGAAACACTGGTAGCAAACTACTGGTGGAAGGTAGATGGCAATAACCTGTACCTGGGCAACTTTGGCGAGCAGGAAACACTCCTCAGCTATCACATGATGACCAGGGAGGAGTATAAGATGATTACGGAGTTCGACAATACCGCAGAGATAGTCAATCTGAAAGAGATGCTGGTTGGCGATTGGGAGACCCGCTCGACGAGCGATGAACCCCAGAATATAGACGAGATGCACTTCATCACCTACAATGCCGACGGCACCATGACCTACACACCATCGCTCGAGGCGATGAAGAACCTGGGCATCTGGGGCCACCACTTCAAGGGCAACTACACCATCAACGGCAACTTTGTAGAGCATCAAGTGGAACTGACTGACAAGAACATACTGTTTACACAGAACGCTCGGGTGCTGGGCATTGATCAGGAAGAGGCTGAAGTGAATGCCAACGCCGAGACATTTGTTGACGGCATCAGCCGCCACGTGGTGAAGGACTCGAAAGAAGAATGGTCGCGCCAGATGAACGTTTTCGACTACGACAAAGAGGTGGCAGGACGCTGGAGAGGCAGTCTTGACAGTGGTCCTATCGATGGCTGGGAGAAAGATATGCTTTACATGGTGGAGTTTAAGGACGACGGCACGTTTACGGTGAGCGAGCGAAAGAACAACCAGGAAACATGGAAGGTTAAGGAAAGAACCCTGAGCGAGTACTTCATGATAAGTAATGTGATGTACATGCGCTGGCAGGATGCAGGCAGCGACGAGATAAAATACCAGTGCTGGACTGTTTACGTGTTCGACTCTACCGACGAGAAAGAATTACTGATGTACACACGCTGCAAAAACGCTCAAGGCGAGGTACAGAGGGCCGAATTGGTGATTAACCTTATAGAATAGTACCCTGACAAACGGGCAAAAAAAAAATAACTACTCGCTCAACGGCGGGTAGTTATTTTTAGTAGCAGTATGCGACGGACGCTCTGGTTGATGCGCTCCTCGGTGAGCTTGCCCGACTTGACGGCGGCCTCGATGGCATCGAAGGCCCTGACAAAATCGTGAGGACTCAGCACGATGTCGACACCAGCCACCAGACAGCCTACAACAGACTCCTCGAGCGTGTACTGCTTAGTGATGGCACCCATATCCATGGCATCGGTAACAATGATGTTACGATAGCCCAGCTCGTGGCGCAGCTTGTCTTGAAGCATCATCTTCGACATGGTTGAAGGCACATCCTCGCCCGTCACGTTAGGCGCACTGATGTGGGCGGTCATCACCATCTGACAGCCCCAGTCGATGCCTGCGCGGAAGGTGATGATCTCGCAGTCGAGCATCTCGGCCCACGTCTTCATGGTCTGGGCATAGCCGTAGTGGGTATCGGTAGTCACATCGCCATGACCGGGGAAGTGCTTGATACAACCGGTGATGCCAGCATCTTTCAGTCCCTCAAGATAGTTGGTTACCATGGGTGCAGCCACCTGAGGATCGTCGCTGAAGGCACGGGTGCCGATGATGATATTGTCGGGGTTGGTGTTCACGTCGGCCACAGGGGCGAAATCCACGTCGAAGCCATAGCCTCGGAGGTAGGTGCCGATGGTGTTGCCGCACTCGTAGGCATTGGCAGGATCGCCAGTGTTGCCGATGGCTGTCATCGACTCGTACTTCTTCACGTGGAAGTTAGGATTGTTGGCGATGCGGGCCACGCGACCACCCTCCTCGTCGATACAGAGCAGCGGCGAGCCGTTGAGCTGCTTTAACTGAGAAATGAACTGAGCCAGCTGGGCCTCGTCGTCGATGTTCCAGGCATACAGAATGATGCCACCCACGGGGTAGTTCTTGTTCACGCCCTTCATCACATCGTTAACGGTGCGCAACTCGTATTGCGGCAGGTCGCTATACTGTGTCCAGTGAATAGTAGTGTCGAGGCCCTCGGGGCGTACAAACAGCAGTTGACCGATTTTCTCGCGCAGCGTCATCTTCTTCAGCATCTCCTCAACCCGGTCTTCCGGCGAAGGGCCCGCAGGGCTATCGTCGTTGACACACGCAGTGAAGAGCGGGCCGCAGAGAAGAATGGCGGCCAGCATCCAGAGATTAAATTTCTTGATAATCATTTCTTAGTACTTTTTATAGGGAATGTGAAATAAGTGTCGGGGTAAGGCTCGTCTTTCAGCGTGAAGTGCCACCACTCGGTGTCGAGCGGTTTGAAGCCGTGAGCCATCATGGCACGGCGCAGAATCATGCGGTTGGCAAACTGCTTGGCTGTGATTTTACGGCCTGTGGGCGACTTTGAGTTATTGCCTGTGTACTCGCCAGTCTCAGGATTACCACAGAAGTCAGGATGACTCTCGGGACCGAACCAGTCGAACGTGCCGCCCATGTCGAGCTCCTTCTCGGTGTCCATGTCAAACAGAGTGAGGTCTACCGTAGAACCGCGGGAGTGTCCGCTCTTCTCGTAGATGTACTCCTGCTCAAAGAGCACACTCTTGTCGAGGTCGGGATAGAAGTATTTCTTCATCAGCGTGTCGGGGATGTCGGCAGCCCAGCGCACAAAGTGGTCAACACCCTTCTGCGGGCGGTAGGCATCGTAAATCTTCAGTCGGAATCCCAACTGTTTCACGTCATCGCTAACGGCCTTCAGTGCCGATGCAGCCTGACGGGTAAGCATTGCCGTAGGCTCCTCGTAGCCATCAATACGCGCACCCACGAAGTTGTAAGTAGAATAATAACGTATCTCGAGGATAGCATCGGGCACCATATCTGCCAGCATCACAAAGTCGCCGGAATCGCTGGCTGCTTCGCCCCTGCCATTTTCACTACACGAGCCGCCAGACATAGCAATCACAGCGGCCATCATCCATAGTTTAAAACGTTTCATCTTAGTAGTATACTATTGTAAAAAGGTTAATATTTCTGCTGCAAAAGTAATAAATATTTTAGTATTCATCGCATTTTTTAGAAAAATTTGCGCAAAAGTTCTTTTTCTTTAGTATCTTTGCAGCGTGTAATTATTACAAAACTAACTAAACATGAAGAATCCATTCACTGCAGAGAACCGCCAACAAAGGCTACAATCTGCCGAACAGATAGAGAGCGTGCTGAAAATAACTTCGGTGCCCACATTCCTCATTGCTGCCACCGTGCTGCTACTGCTGATGGCATTTGTAACATGGGGATTCCTGGGCACAGTGACCGACAAGGTTTACTACAGCGGAGTGGTATTCCCCGACCAAGGTACTACCGACGTATCGCTGCCCAACAAGGGCATGATACGCACCATGCTGGTGCACAGCGGCGACCACGTGAAGCAAGGACAGTCGGTAGCACTCGTATCCGTGGGCGACAGCTACAGCATACTGACCAGCACCGTTGAGGGAACAGTGATCAGCACAAAGGTTGACAACGAGCAGTTCGAGGCCTTTGAGCCCATCGTGAGCGTGGTAGACAGCATCGACACCGACATCAACCGCACCATGCTGATAGCATACGTTGACAATGCCGGGCAGCGCGACCTGCAGGTGGGCATGAACGCACAGGTGTGGCCCGAAGATGAGAAACGCGACGAGATAGGCTACGTTAAGGGCCGCGTGACGCGCATTGACCGATACCCCGTGGCCGCCGAGGTGGTGAAACAGACACTGAAAAGCGACGTGATGACACAACGACTGCTGGAGACAGGCGGCATGATGTATCAGGTGCAGATAGAGCTGCTGCCATCGAAAGATAATCCCAAGGAATACGACTGGTCGTTCGGCGTGCCCGAAGATGTAAGCATGCACGTGGGCACATACTGCTCGGTGCTGAGCGAGGTAAAACGCCGCAGCATGTTCCAGTATCTGTTTGAATCGGTAAGAACCCGCTTCCGCGCCGTACAACTTAGCACAGAATGAAGATGGACAGCAAGAGAAACAATCAACAGCAGGGCAACGCATCTACCATAGCACTGATGACACGCTACATGAAAGGTAGCATGGGCATCGTTGTGGTGATATCGGTGCTCTACTTCATCGATATGTTCTCCTATCTGATACCGCCGTTCATACAGCAGGTGTTTACGGATAACATCATCACCAACAAAAACCCCGAATGGTTTACACCACTCATCATCATCTACATTCTGCTGTTTGTGCTGGAGCTCACGGTGTGGCTGTTTATGAACGTCAGGCGCCGACGTGAATTCTCACGCATGAACCTCTTGGCATCGGCACGCTATGTGAGCAGTCTGCTGCGACTGCCCATGAGCATCATCGACAGGTTCTCGGCAGGCGAACTGGTAGCTCGCTACGCCAGCATCCTGAAGACCACCAAGGTCATCGACATGTTTTTCGCCTCCATGATTCTGTGCGTGCGACCGCTGATATGTTCGTGGCTGCTGATGATGTACAGTTGGAAACTGGGACTGGTGGTGGTGGTGTCGATGCTGATGCTGGCCACGGTGATGCTCAGGACAGCTGAGAAACTGAAGCAGAAAGCCAAGAGCACCGAAGTGACCGACGCACGACTGCAAGGCGTGACCATGACGGGACTGAAGAATATGGAGACCATCAAATCGATGGGAGGCGAGTGGGTGTTCTACGAACAGTGGGAGCACGCATTTGCTAACGCGCTGAACGCCAGAGTACGCTCTACTATGAGCATGATGGGCGTGGGGGCGATACCACTGATGGTGCTGCACATGTGTAACGCCCTGATTCTGTGTCTTGGAGCTTGGTACATCTTGCAGGGCGAGCTTACACCAGGCATGCTGCTGGCATCGCAGGCACTGGCATCAAGCATCATCTACCCTATCAACAACACCGTAAAATCAGCACAGCGACTCTTCCAATCGCACGCCGCCATGGAGCGTCTGGAGGAGGTGAACAACACCGCCAAGGAATATGCCGACATGGTGATACCCGACGAGAGCGACCTGCCCGAAAGAACCAAACTGAGAGGTGAAATAGAACTGCGCAACGTAACATTCGGCTACGACCGCAGTCTGCCGCCGATACTCAACCACTTCTCGCTGAAGATAAACGCTGGCGAGAGCGTGGCCTTTGTGGGATTCTCGGGCTGCGGAAAGAGCACTATCACCAAACTGATATCGGGCCTCTACGAGCCATGGGAGGGCGAGATACTGCTCGACGGTGTGCCTATGAAACAGGTGAACCGCGCCCTGCTGATCAACTCGCTGGCGGTAGTGAATCAGGACATCACCCTGTTCGAGGGTACCATCGCCGATAATATAAAGATGTGGGATGAGTCAATCGAGGACTTCTCGATGGTGATGGCTGCCAACGACGCCCAGATACACAAGGACATAGCCGAGCGCCCCGGAGCCTACAACTCCATGCTCAACGAGAACGGCAAGAACTTCAGTGGCGGACAGCGACAGCGCATAGAGATAGCCACCGCACTGGCCAAAGACCCCACCATACTGGTTCTTGACGAGGCTACATCGGCACTCGACCCGAAGACCGAGGAACTGGTTATGCAGCATATCAGCAACATGGGAATAACGCAGGTGATGGTGGCTCACCGACTGAGCACCATTCGCGACTGCAACCAGATATACGTGATGGAGAACGGACAGATACTGCAGCACGGCACGCACAGCGAGCTGATGCAGCAGGAGGGGCTGTACAGTAAACTAATGAAATACGCCTGATGCCTATGAAGAGCTTTTTATTCGATCAGTTAGTAAGACGCATTGAGGGCGACAGGGAGGCATTGAATCAGGCCGCCGACATCTTCCGAGGCATGCTCGACCGCAAGGTGTGGCTGCAGCTTACACAAAACAAGGAGATACCCGACGATATCGACAAACTGGAAGAGGAGTTCAACCGCCAGCAGATATTCTTCCGACAGATAAAGCTGGAAGGCAAATGGTGGAAACGATGCACCGGAAAACTGCTGGGCTTTACGATTGACGGCGACGAACCGGTGATCATCAAACCGCAGTTCTCAAACTACACCTTCATCAATCCCAAGACCAAAGAGCGCTGCCACGCCAGCAGCGACAGCCATCTGCTGAAACCCGAGGCTTTCGCCCTGTGCTACCCACTGCCGCAGCGCGACCTGAAAATTAAAGACTATCTGCTGCACGCCATCAAACAGCTGAGTCCGCTCGACGGCGTCTACGCACTGATAGCCTGTCTGGGACTGACGCTGCTTACCATGTTTACCCCATACGTATGCAAGCTGCTGTTCAACGAGGTGATTCCATCGGGCGACTCATCGCAGCTTACACCCATCGCCGTACTGCTGTTCAGCGCAGCCATCGGACTGGTGCTGGTACAGCTTACACGTAACCTGCTGGTGATCAGAATGAAAGACAAACTGGAATATGCCCTGCAGGCACCGCTCATGTCGAGACTGCTCATGATGCCTACTTCATTCTTCAAGGAGTATGCGCCAGGCGACCTGTCGAACCGCGTTCTGTCGGTAGTAAGAATAAGCTCACAACTTACCGAGGACATGCTCTCGAGCATGTTGTCGTTCCTGTTTACAGCGGTGCTGTTCATACAATTCTTCACCTACGGAGGTCCACTGCTCTACACGGGCGTGCTGGTGCTGGCCGTCTATCTGCTCACCATCGTAGCGCAGTATTACTTCCGATCGAGGGTGCAGAGTAAAGTGAATGCCAACTCATCGAAACAGTTAGGTCTGATCTTCAGTCTGATATCAGGCGCACAGAAAATAAGAACCAACGGCGCCGAGATCAGAGCCTTCCGCCACTGGGCCATGGCTTACGAGCCTACCGACTCCTTCAGCAGCCGATACATCTGGACCATGGTTACCAACTCGATAAGCTACAACGCACGACTGCTGCCCATGATAGTAACCATGATTGCCGCCTGGCACTACGGACTGGGCCTGTCGGATTACATCGCCTACTGCAGTGTGCTGGCCATAGCAACCGATACCGTGGAACAGTTCCAGCGCATCATCATGGAACTGGCACAGCTGGCACCCGAGATAAAACTATGCGCACCTATACTCGTGGCCAACTCGGAGATTGACAAAGACAAAGTATTCCTCAAGAAAACCAGCGGATACATAGCCGTGAACAGACTGAAATTCCGCTATGCCGACGATATGCCATACCTGTTTGACGGACTGGACCTGCGCATCAACGCCGGCGAATACGTAGCACTGGTAGGCCCGTCGGGCTGCGGCAAGAGCACATTGGTGAGACTGCTGCTGGGATTCGAGCAAGCCGAGAGCGGATCTATCTTCTACGACGAGCATAACCTCGACGACATCAGCAAACCCAGTCTGCGACAGAACTGCGTGAGCATCTGTCTGCAAGACGGCAACCTGGTGGAGGGAACCATTCGCGAAAACATACTGTTTGGTAATACCGGACTGAGCGACGACGATGTGTGGGAGGCCGTACGCAATGTGGCACTCGAAGACGACATCAAACGCATGCCCAACGGACTCGACACCCAAATATCGGCCGACGGACAAGGCGTGTCGGGAGGTCAGCGACAGCGCATCCTGATAGCACGCGCCATCATCCGCAAGCCGAAGATTCTGTTCCTCGACGAGGCCACATCGGCACTCGACAACATCAGTCAGCACATTGTAGCCGAGAATCTTGCGAAGATGAAATGCACCCGCATCACCATCGCCCACCGACTGAGCACCATCCGCGAGTGCGACCGCATCATTGTGCTGAACAACGGGCACGTGGCCGAAGACGGCAGCTACGACGAGCTGATGGCAAAGGGCGGACTGCTGAGTGAGATTATTAAACGTCAGAAACTATGATGAAGAAATTAAGATATACCGGCGCTATCCTACTGCTGCTGGGCTGCCAGGCCATCGGCCGCGCACAGAGTCTGCAGCAGGTGATAGCCATGGCACAAGACAGCGCCATCACCGCCTTCCAGAGCCGATACGAGTACGACTCGCGAAAGGCACATTACGCAGAGTTCGAGGCGCTGCGCAAACCACAGCTGTCGCTCGACGTGGCACCCAACTATCAGCGCGTGATCAGCGACCCCGCACGCAACTTCGTGTATCTGCGCAACTACGACCGCCTGTCGGCATTAGCACAGCTGAAACTCTCGCAGAAGATGGTGAACTGGGGTGGCGAGGCTTATGTAGGCACGCAAGCCATGTGGAGCGAATACTTCCATGCCGACAAAAACGACTATCCGCGCGACTTTGTGGCCACACCGCTGCTGCTGGGCTACCGCCAATCGCTGCTGGGCTACAACCCCTACCGCTGGGAGAAACTGGTGGAAGACCAACGGCTGAAGGCTGCCAGACAGCAGCACAGCTTTGAACTGCATCTGATAGCCGAGGAGGCCACACGCCGGTTCTTCAGACTGGCATGCGCACAGGGTGTGCTCGACATGTGCGAACGAAACAAGCAGACGGCCGACACGCTGTATGCCATCGCCAAAGAGAAAGCCAGCATAGCCATGGTGACGCTGGCCGAACTGCGCTCGCTGGAGCTGCAGAGACTCAATGCCAGCAACGCCCTGTTTACGGCACGAAACGAGGAGATGGTGGCTCGTCAGGCTCTGATGTCGTATCTCAAGAACGACACGCTGAACCTGCGCATGAACGTGCCAGACAATCCACAACCGCTGACCATCACCGTCGGCGAGGCGCTGCAGATGGCCAAGGCCAACAGTCCTGCCTATCAGCATCAGAAGGTGACGCTGATGGAGGCTTCGCATCAGCAGGAGAAAGCTTACAAGGAGAAGGGCGTAAACGTGGGTCTGGATGTAAGTGTCGGTCTGCAGCAGGTAGGCAGCAACTTTGCGGAGTCGTACCGGAACCAGCAGCTATACATGATGGGAGCCGTGACAATAAGCGTGCCGCTGATGGATCATGGCGCTGCCAAGAAACGCTACGAGGCCGCCACAGCCTGGACTGCCCGCGAGGCAAGCGCACTCGACGAGGTGGAACGCGCCTTGTGCGAGGATGTGATGACCACCATGCAGAACCTGCAGGCAAACCAGCGGCTGCTGGAAAACACCGCACAGGCTGTGACCATGGCCGACGAGGTGTTTGAACTGACCGCCGAGAACTACGCCAACGGCATCTGCGACATCAACACCTACTCGCTGGCTCAGAACAGGCGCGACAACGCCTACAACCAGCATCTGACGGCACTCGAGAAATATTGGACCACTTATTATCATTTACTTACACTCACTCAACATGAATAGATATCTTTCAACTTGCGTACTGCTGCTGGCTCTTTCGGCCTGTAAGAACACGGGCAGCAACCATGCCGACAATAACGCCACAGTCAACGGGAAAGACTCGGTGACAGCAAGCGCACAGCCTGCTGCGGCCAAGAATCTGCAGCAAACCATCAATGCCGACGGATTCTCGAGCAAGGGTACGATTGAGGCCGTCAACGAGGTGCCTGTTTACAGCCGCATCAACGAACAGATAGTGGCCTTCGACCTGAAGTTGGGACAAAGACTGAAGAAAGGTCAGGTGGTGGTGCGACTCAGTCAGGCCACACTGAACGACCAGATTGTACGCTGCAAGGCTGAGCTGGAGCACGCCGAGTATCAGTATCAGGCCATCCTGATGGGACAAGGATACAAGCGCCATGAGCTGGATAAGGCATCGGACGACATCAAGCGCCAGGCTCGAATAAACAGCGGCTACAACACCGCCAAGGCATCGCTGCAACAACTGGAGCACCAGCTGGCGTATTGCACCATCACCGCGCCGATGACGGGTGCCGTAAGCCGGATAGAAGCTGCCCTCTACGGCGCTGCCACACCTGGCACACCGCTGTTCTACATGGTAGACACCGAGCACCTGAAGGTGTGTTTCGACGTGCTGGAGAACGAGTTGCACAACTTTGAACTTGGCACAGAGATTCAGGTGATATCGATTGCCTATCCTGACGAGCCTCATACGGCAAAAATATCGGCCGTAAGCCCTGTGGTTGAGAAGAACGGCATGGTGCATCTTGAGGCACTGCTGCCGCCCCACCCTCACCTGATGCCGGGCATGACAGCCATTGTGACGCTGGCCAAGAAATAAACAAAAAAAAAGAGCATGCATCACTGCAGGCTCTTTTTTTTACGTGTATTCCTGGTAATCAATCATTAGAATTACTAATTACTAACTAATATCAACTATGTATGTACCTAAAACAATTGTTATGTATGAGTATGAAACCTATTTTAGTTGGAAAGCGTAGTTGGTTGAGAGCTTGTTGGATGCTGTACCAATCAATGCCTCATATTTACCTGCATCGGCACGCCACTGACTGGTGGCCTCGTCGTAGTAACTCAGCGCATCGGCGCCGATGGTGAGTGTGACGTTGCGTGTCTCGCCTGGCTGCAGATATACTTTCTGGAAAGCCTTGAGTTCCTTTACGGGACGAGCCACCTTGCTGTCCTTAGCGGCGATGTAGAGCTGAACAGTCTCGCTGCCAGCCATCTTGCCGGTATTGGTGACGGGGACGGTGATGGTCATCTGGGTGGTGGGTGTCAGGTGTTGGGTGTTGGCAGATGCCTTGCCCAGCTTGAAGGTGGTGTAGCTCAGACCATGACCAAAAGCGAAGAGTGGCTTCAGCTTCTTGGCGTCGGTGTAGCGATAGCCCACGTAGATGTCCTCCTTATATTCCTCGTCAATCACCTTGTAGTCCTCGCGCCATGTGCCGGGATAGCTCTTGGTGGCGTGAGCGCCGCACTGGTCGAGCGATGCATACCAAGTGAATGGCAGCTTGCCCGATGGGTTCACGTCGCCAGCCAGCACTGATGCGATAGCCTCGCCCGACTCCGAACCGATGAACCATGCCTGAACAACGGCAGGCACCTTTTCAATCCAAGGCAGCACAGCGCCGTTACCAGAGATGTTGACGTAAACCAGACGTGGATTTACCTTGAGTATAGCCTCAATCACCTCGTTCTGGGCGTATGGCAGGTCGTAGCTCTTGCGGTCGTGACCCTCGCAGTCCTGATAGTCGCTCTTGTTCAGTCCACCCACAAAGATCACCATGTCGGCCTCCTTAGCCTTGGCCACTGCCTCGGCAGTGAGCTCTGTCTGTGTGCGGGTCTCGTAGAGCGAGCGGCCTACAGAAACGCCATTGTAGCTCTGAACGGTATCGCCCACGTAGCCACGAGCGTAGTCTACCTCAGCCTTTTCAAATCGCGCCTTGATGCCGTCGAGAGGGAGGATTTCCTTCTGGGCCTTGAGCGATGAAGAACCACCGCCTACGGTCATCATCTTGATGGCGTTCTCGCCTACCACCAGAATCTTCTTCACCTTCTTGGTGTCGATAGGCAGCAGCGTTTCACCCTTTAACTCTTTCACCTTTTCATTCTTCAGCAGCACCATTCCCTCCTGGGCTATCTTGAGCGCAGCCTCGTAGTGGCTCTCGCTGCACAGGAAACCGAAAGGCTTGTTGCGCTTCATGTTGGTGCGGAAGAAGAGGCGCAGCACGCGGCGCACCTTCTCGTCGAGTTCCTTGGTGCTGTATTTGCCCTCCTGAATCAGCTTCTTGTAAGGCAGGGCAAGGTAATAGTTATCATATGCATTGGTGGCGCCCATGGTGAGTCCATCGGTCCACGAACCGAACTCGAGATCGAGTCCGTTCTTGATGGCTTCTTCGGTATCGTGACATCCGCCCCAGTCGCTGATGACTACGCCGTCGAAGCCCCAATCCTTCTTCAGGATCTTGTTGAGCATGGTGGCGTTGTGGCAGTTATGCTGGTTCTGATAGAGATTGTAGGCACCCATGATGGCCCATGCGCCACCCTCCTGAACGGCAGCCTTGAAGGCTGGCAGATAAATCTCGTGCAGGGCACGATCGCTGACGATCACGTTCACCTGATGACGATACTCCTCGTCGTTGTTCAGGGCGTAGTGCTTCACACAGGCTGCAACACCCTTCGACTGCAACCCCTGAACGTAGGGCACTACCATGCGCGATGCCAACCAGGGGTCTTCGCCCATGTACTCGAAGTTACGGCCGCCCAGCGGGGTACGGTAGATGTTGACACCAGGACCCAGCATCACGTTCTTGTTGCGATAGAGTGCCTCCTCGGCCAGGCTCTCGCCATACAGACGCGACAGTGCCGGATTCCATGTGGCAGCCAGACAGGTGAGTGCTGGGAAAGCCACACACGAGTCGTTGGTCTGTCCTGCCTGCTCCCACTCGTCCCACAGCACATCGGGACGAACACCGTGAGGGCCGTCGTCGGTCCACAGGTCGGGGAATCCCAGACGTTTTACACCAGGGCTTGAAAACTTACTCTGCGCGTGGATCACGGCAATCTTCTCGTCGAGCGTCATACGGCTCAGTGCATCGTCTATGCGCTGCACCATGGGCTTGCTCTCGTCGAGGTACACAGGCACACTTTGTGCCTGAGCAGTGGCTGTAGCGCCTAACAGGAGTGCAGACATGATAAATTTCTTCATTCTATAATTAGTTTTATTGTTCATTTTCTCACCTTCTCACTTTCTCACCTTTTCCATTCCCATGCTTTGAATGTACTCCGCCTGCGGTGTACACTTCTCGAAGCGGCAGTTTTCAGCAAACTCATTGAGCAGCTGGCGGAACTTGGCCTGGTTGGGGCGTGCCTCGCGCCACTCCTGGTAAGTGTTGCGCGACGTCTCCGAGTATTTCACCACGATGCTATCCCACCCTTCAGGGCGCTGGATGGCCATCATACATGAGTTGTCGACCTTCTTGTAAGGCCAGAAAGTGTAGCCGATGTTGTTCTGTTTCAGCACGTTCACAAAGTCGCGCTGCCACTCCATGGTGTTGTGACCGAACTCGCCCATGTACATCGGACGGTTGATGGAGTCGCGGAAGTTAATGTAGTGCGTGATAGCCTCTTTGGTGGCAGGGCCGCCGTAACGGTGACAGGTGTACATCAGTTTATCATCGTAGCTGGCATCGTTGAGCATCCAGAAGAAACTGTTCCAGTGGGCGCCGCCCAACAGGATGATGTGGTTCTGGTCTACATCGCGGATGGCCTTTACACATTTCTTATATAGAGGCTGCAGCAGCTGATAGAGCGAATCGCGATTCTCAAAATAGTGCGCGATGGGCTCGTTCATCAGCTCGTAACCCAGGATGGTTGTCTCCTGACGATAGCGGAAGGCTATCTGCTGCCAGATCTTGCAGAACAGCTGCTGACTCTGCTCGCTCTCGAACAGCCAGGGATAGCCGTGACCGTCGTCGATGTTGTCGCCAGTCTGTCCGCCTGGACAGTCGTGCATGTCGAGGATGAGATACAGACCGTTGGTCTTGCACCAGCTCACCACTGAGTCGATGCGTTCGTAGCCGTCCTTCGCCCCCGTCTGTCCCATGTAGTCTTCATCGGTGAAGAGCTTGTAATTGAATGGCAGTCGGATGGTGTTGGCACCCTGCTGAGCGATAAAGTCGATGTCGGCCTTCGTCACGTAGTTATCCTTGTACTGCTTCCAGAACGCTGCAGTTTCATCGGGGCCCACGGCCTCTTTCATCATCAGGTCGATCATCCAGGCCGAGTTGGTACGTCCGAAACCGAACATATAGCCCTCGGGGTTGAGCCAGTTTCCCAGGTTGGTGCCCTGAATCAGGAGTTTCTCGCCGTTTGGCTTGATGAGGTCGTGACCGTTGATAGTCACAAACCCAGTGGCTTCGTTCTGCTTGCCCACATTGCAGGCCACCAGCAGGAGCGCGAAGAGATAAACTACAGTTTTCTTCATTGTCGTATGCTTATTTTTCTGTTCTGGATGTATATTCCTTTCTTGTTTGACTGCTGCACCTTACGGCCCTGCAGGTCGTAGATGGTGCCGTCGGTCTCGTTGGCAGTCTTGACAGCTGTGATACCGCTGGCCTCCAACTTCTGCGCAAAAGCTTCCTGGAGATAAGGGATGTGGGTGTTCACAAACGCCTTCAGGTCGCTGATGTAGCTGTCGTAATCGTTGTGATAGCTATGTTTCTCGAAACTGTATACCTGCTGGTTGATGGGCCACACCTTGAAATTCTCTGCCTGTGTCTGCCAGATGGCGCCACGCAGGCTGTCGATGGCCGTCAGGAGGTGCTGCTGCAGTCCTGCCTCCACCAGCTGGCTCAGTCGGTCGTTGCAGGCTTTGGCAAACCAGGGGTCTTTCCACAGGCGCTGCAGAATTTTTTCGAACGGGCGATTAGCCAGACCCAGATAGGCCTCCATCTGTCGGAGCAGACTCTTTTCTGAGCTGTTATCATACCCTAAATCGAGGTCCCATAGCGGTCCGAAGTGCATCTTCTGCTCATCGGCCTCCTTGTACATATATATGCTGAACAGGGCGTCGATGTTACCAGTAAGTTCAGCACCTACGTACCAATTAATAAAATCGGTCTCGTCGATGTAGGCACGATAGCCTTTCTCGGGGTCCTTGTAGTCATTGCTGGCCACAGCCTTCTCGAAGGCCTCCAGCCACTGTCCGATGGCGATGCGCTTATCAGCAGTGAGCAGCTCGTCGTCGGGGTTCTTGATGTTGTACATGATGCCGTAGCGGGTTGAGGTGATATAGGGATCCTCTTTCGAGTACTCGTTGGCCACCTCGAGCAGCCAACCGTTGTCCTCATCTACCTCCACGCGTTTCTTGTGCACCTGCACCTGGTCGCTTATCTGGTAGGTACCGCGGTATTTGCCATTCAGATAAAGATCGATGAACTTGGCAGCCGGACAGAATTTCATGCCGATGAAACGTCCGAGTTGATA
Organism: uncultured Prevotella sp.; assembly: GCA_900315765.1. Taxonomy (GTDB): domain Bacteria; phylum Bacteroidota; class Bacteroidia; order Bacteroidales; family Bacteroidaceae; genus Prevotella. Next base: position 34,874 of record ONAK01000014.1, read on the forward strand.
AGTCAGGGCATTGCGAATCATGGTCTTGTCGCCGTGATTGGCCAGCAAGGTCCAACTTTTGGCTTTCGCAAAGTCCTCACCTAACAGTGTTTGCTTTTTGTCGAACTTAACTCGGTAGGGTTTCTTGTCAGAATTCCACCACGAAGAGTTGCCTCGTCCTCTTATCTGTGTATTCTCGAGTCGGAGCGTGTTGTCGCCATCCACCATCGTGAAGGTACACATGATGTAATCCTCCTTACTGGTGATATTCTGACCGTTCTCCGTCTCGATGTACACCGTTGGTACGTCGGTGAGCTGTTTAAATTGCTGGGCCAGCACTGAGCTGGCCGCAGCAACAAACAATAAAGTTGAGAGTAATTTCTTTTGTATCATCACTTCTTCTGGAATACGCGTACATAATCTACTTCCATGGTGCATGGCAGTGCGCTCTCGTCTACGCCCATAGCGCCTCCCCAGTCGCCACCCCAAGCAAGGTTGAAGATGATGTAGAATGGGTCGTCGTAGGGCCAGTCGTCGCGACCAAGACCGCGGTTGTCGTAGCTAAGCTGTACTTTTCCATCAACATAAGTTGTGATATTCTTAGCTGTCCAAAGAATAGCATAGGTATGGAACTCGCCCTCGGCACCATCGCATTTCATCTCGTGGGTCACCTGGGTGTTGTTAGAGTGTACGTGTGCATTGGCATGCAGACTTGATGATACGTAGTTGGGGTGATAGCCCACCTCTTCCATGATATCAATCTCGCCATCAGCAGGCCACGACTTGAAGTTCACTGGCATCATCCAGAAGGCAGGCCATGTGCCCTTGCCCTTTGGCAGTTTGATGCTGGCCTCGATATAACCATAGGTCCAACCCTGCTTATCCTTTGCATACACACGACCCGAGTAGATCTTTCCGTTCTCCTTGCGAGCAGTGATGCGCAGAGTTCCGTTCTTAACCTCGGTAACCAGTGCTCCCTCGGGAGTCTTGTGGTTAACGTAGTTCTGCAGTTCGTGGTTCACCCAACCTGAGTTCTGCACTTCGTGCCTCCAGTCGTTAGCATTAAGCTCATTGCTCGAGCCATCAAACTCGTCCTGCCATACCAGTGAGTATCCGTCAGGTGCATTGTAGGCTGGCTGTGCAGCAGCAGCCTGAGTCACCGCGATGTTCTTTCGGGCAGTACCCGACATAATTACGACGTTACCTGTACGCTCTGTGGTATTAGGATTCTCGTCGATGGTCACAGCCACCGCATTGTTTGCATACTGAGCCGTGGCTTTCACGAAGTCGCCATCGGTATAAACACCCCACTCTTTTCCAGTGGTGGTAACGTTAATCGTGTAGCTGCCTCCTTCGGCAGGTGCGCTGATAGTCTCCTGCGATACGGTGATCGTTGGAGTAGCGGGCTGTGGGTCATCGCTGCCCCCACCGCAGCCAGTAAAGACTGCGGTGAGCGCGAGCAATAGAGTGTTAAACATGTAACGTTTCATTAATTATTCAATTGTTATTTCTTGATGAGTGTGATATCTGTAACACGGAACTCAGCGCCAGCAGGTATGCCGCCTAAGTCAAAGATCAACTTAACTGCAGGGGCATCGGTGCCTTTTGCAAGTTGGGTGTCAGTGAATTTAAGAACCTGTGCCACACCAGCTTTCAACTGGATGTCATTCTTGTAGATGAGTGTATTATCGTCATCATCAGTCTGACAGAGTTTAATAGTTGCTCGTGTATCCTGATTACAGATGGCAACACAAGAGAAGTCCACAAAATCTGTTCCACTTACAGACAAGTCTGTTGTGTTGAAAGCATTCTGTGCCTGCCACTCGCTGCCACCGACGCCATCACTAGCAACGATGGTGTAAATCTTAGCGCCATTACTCTTGTCTTCTACAGAGAAGTCAGGATTGGCAATCTGAGTCCATCCGTTATCAGCCCACCAGAATGACATATTAAACGATTGTGCTGCATCTACAGCTTTCCATGCGTTATTGGCAGCATTGTAGTCGAATGGAACTACGTTGGCGTCATTATGCTCTGCGAGGAATACGTTTCTGATTACGAACTCTGTTCCTTCTGGAGCACCAGCGAAGTCGGTAGCTATCTTGAAGTTTCCATCAAATCCAGCAACGTCTGAGAGGGCTATCACGTTGATACCTTTGTGCAATGGATACTGAGAAGCAGTCAAATAAACATCGTCATTGCCGTCCATTTGAGGTTTCATGGTTACCATGACATTATCTGCAGAAGATTCGATGACAATAGAGAAATCATAGGTCTTGTCAGCACTCAATAATGGCGAATTCTCACCCTTATTGAAGTGTACCTGAGCCTGCCACTGAGATGAACCTGTTGCATTCATAGTAAATGCGAAGCCATCCTCGGACATCAAGCTGCCACTATGTGCAGGATCAGCAATCTGCGACCATCCATTATCAGCGAACCAGAAGCTTAACTCTGGCTGCCAACCTGCTAACAGATTCTCACCAGCGCTAAAGCCTGTGAATCCAAGCTCATTGCCAGCCTTGGCTGGAACCAAAACCATACGGTATGAGTTTGCACCGTCCTGAGCCACCAGGTCAATCTCATTCTTAGCATAATAGTCTATGCGCCAAACAGAATTCTGCAGGAAAGACTCTGAAGGAACGAAAGGCAATGGCATATTCGACAGCTTCAAGTAAACATTATCGCCCTCAGTCTGGATAGCATATGAAGCACCTTCAACATCATCCTGATTTCTGTTGTCTGTTGCGCCAAAGCCTCCTACTTGCAATTTGCCGTCGGCACCTGCTGTATAATCTGCAGTACCATTGTATTTAAAGTTTCCTTCTGATGCTCCTGAATAGAAAACTACACGGTCATCATAACATACAAGACCATCGACTTTGCCTTCGCCAGCTGTCCAGATGCTTGATCCGTCGCCATTGGCAGCACCATAACCTAGGTGATTCTCTATCTCAAAGCCCACTCCCCACATAGTTCCTTCGGTAGAGGCAAGGATTTTAGCGAGACCTTCGAGATCTCTCAGAGAGTTGTCGATATGTATGGTCTGTTCTACTACGCTCTGACTAAAACCATTGCGATTTCCAACACGGTAGATAACTTTCTTATCACCTGCCTGTACGAAAACACGTCTTACACTCTTCAAAGTAGACCAAATATCAGCTTTATCAGTATCACTCCAAGAATTAGCAGTAGGTGGTAAATTCCATACGTGATATGATCCCATTGCAGCATCAGGGGCTGTTGCAACTAAAGTATTTGTTGCTTGATCAACATCAACAGAGATGTTGATACCATTTACAGAAGGTGTCTGTGTTTCGTCTGCGCCGTCGAACTTGTCGGGTGAGCAGGCGGTCATCAACGTGCCTGCTACCAGCGCACCCATTGTATATTTAAACAGATTCTTCATAATCTTATAATTTTTGCATTTTTACATTATTGCATTTTTACATTTTAGTAGTTGTTCTGCACCAGTGTTGGGTCAGCATCGAGCTCGCTCTGTGACAGAGGAATGTGCTTCTTGCTTGGTGTCCAGGTGTTAGTGCGATAGCCGTATGTATCGGGCACAAGCTTCAGGCTGGCCTTCTCGGTAGCACCGCTGATACCCTCGGCACGAACCAGGTCGAAGTAACGCTTACCCTCACCGCAGAACTCCAGATGACGCTCGTTCAGGATGTCGTCGATTGATACGCCGTTCAGATCAGGCAGACCAGCGCGCTCGCGAACCTCGTTTACATAACCTGTAGCCTCAGCAACGTTTCCGCCAGTCTGCAGAATCAGCTCAGCAGCGTTAAGCAGAGTCTCGGCATAACGATAGATGCGCTTGTTATTGTTGTAGTTCAGGTTCTTTGATGTTGGGCAGTCCTGATTGTTAGCGCTCTGTGGACGATACTTACCGTGCCAGATGTGAGTGTCCTGATAACGCTCGGTGTATGTGTAGCCACGAACGTCCCAGCAGGTTACATCGCGACGCTTATCGTTCTCGGCATACATGTTGTAGGTCTCCACACGCATAGGCAGGAAGCCCCAACCGTCGTTACCGCTGTCCCAGCCTTCGCCGCCACCCCAGCCGTTAGGCGAGCAGAGTGTTGGGAATACTGTACCACCAGCGTGCATTGATGTACCCCAGTCGCGCTGTGCGTTGTCGTCGTCGTAGGTAATCTCGAAGATGCTCTCAGAGCACATCTCGCCGCTCTCAGCAAACAGATCGGCAAAGTCTGGATTCAGACTGTAGTTGCTGTCGGCAATAATCTGCTTCATGTAGTTCAGAGCAGTAGGATAACGAGCAGAATCGTTCTGATACATCACCATCTCAGCATAGAGCATGTAGGCCATAGCCTGGCTTACGCGGCCCTCGTTGGCAGCATCCCAGCGCATAGGCAGCACGTTAGAGGCGATGATATCCTCGAGCTCAGGCAGCAGGTTTGCATAAATCTCATCAGCAGTAATCTGTGGGGCTGTGTAAGGCTCGGTCAGGTTCTCCAGATAGAAGGGAACATTGCCGTAGTAGTGCCACAGAATATTATAATAGTACACGCGAAGCAGACGAGCCTGCATCTCGTAAGATGTGCTGTTCTTAATTGTACCATTGCTCCATGAGCAGTACTTGATCACGTCGTTACAACGCTTGATACCGCTGTAGAAGTCGCCCCAAAGGGTACCTAGGGTGTTGTTGCCGTCGCCCTCAAAGTTGAAGAGCTTATGCCAGTGCTGGTTGTCGCTGATGCTTGAACCACCTACCCAGAAGTCGTCGCCCATAATCTCGGCGTCGCAAGTCAGGTCGTTGTAAGCTGTTCCGTCCCAGTCGGGCCAATGCAGCGGTGCGTAGGCCGATGTGCAAGCCTCACTCAGATGCTCGTCGGTCATGTAATACTCCTCCAGAGGCTCACCAGTAGGATTCTGCACCTCCAGGAAACTGTCCTTACAAGCAGTCAGCGAAACGGCTACTACTCCTGCGAACAGTGTTTTATATATCTTCGTATTCATAATACTTCAATTCTTTAATTTTTAAATTTTTCAATTTTTACATTTTACAGCGAGAGGTTGAAACCTACAGTAAAGATGCGAGCCTGTGGATAAACTCCGTAGTCAACACCCATAGATGTGCTGCTGGTACCGATTTCAGGATCGAATCCCCAGTACTTAGTCCAAGTGAAGAGGTTCTCAGCACGCACATACATGCGGAAGCGCTCTACGTTCACCTTCTTTGTCAGGTTGCGTGGCAATGTGTAACCCAGCGAGATGTTCTTCAAGCGCAGGTAAGTACCATCCTGTACGTAGATGTCGCTAACAACCCAGTTCTTAGAGTCGCCCAGCTTCAGCATAGGAATCTTGTTAGATGTGCCCTCGCCAGTCCAGCGCTGCAGCACCCAAGTTGGATAGTTACCCGATGCGATATCCTGACGCCATGTAGCATCGAAGATGTCGGCGCCGATAACACCCTGGAAGAATACGTTGAAGTCGAATCCCTTCCAGTCGGCATTCAGGTTGAAACCGTAAGTCCAGTCAGGAGTTGGCTTACCAATCTTAGTACGGTCGTCGCTGTTGATAACGTTGTTGCCGTCTGTATCCACGAAGATCAGGTCGCCAGGAACCGATGATGTGCCGTACTTAGCGTTGTAGGCATTAGCCTCAGCCATGTTCTGCAGCACACCGGCTGTCTTGTAACCATAGAAGTATGGGAAAGGCTGTCCGTTCTCGGCACGTGTACCACCATCGCTGAACTGAGAGATACCATAGTTCAGGAAACCAGTGTCGTTACCCAGATTCTTCAGCTTGTTCTTCAGATAAGAGGCGTTACCCTTCACTGCGAAGTGAGCGTCGCCGATGTTCCACTTGTAACCAAGCTCGAACTCGATACCGCTGTTCTCCATGTCACCTACGTTACCGATAGGCTTTGTCTCACCTACGTACGATGGGATAGGCATTGTCATCAGCATGCCGTTGGTTCTCTTTATATAGTAGTCGACAGTGAATGTCAGCTTGTTGTTCCAGAAACCGAAGTCCAGACCCAGGTCGGTCTGCTCTGATTCCTCCCACTTCAGGTTCTCGTTAGCCAGACCGTTAGCCTTTGAACCGTAGTTCATCACGCCCTGACGACCGAAGTAGTAGTTGCTGGTACCACCAGTAGTAGTAAGTACGGTGTAGCGGAAGTCACCGATGTTCTCGTTACCGTTCTTACCCCAGCTTGCACGGAACTTCAGGTTTGACAACCAGTCGCGTGTGCTCTCCATGAACTTCTCGTTCATGATGTTCCAACCGATAGAGAATGATGGGAATACACCATACTTGTGGTTTGAACCGAAGCGGCTTGAACCGTCGCGACGGATAGTTCCCTGGAACATATACTTCTCATCGTAGTTGTAGCTCAAACGAGCGAAGAGAGAAGCCAGACGGTGCTCAACGTATGGGCCACCCCAACCGCCTACCAGGCTCTTCACACCAGTGATCTTACCGTCGGCATCAACAGTTGTCTCGATGTCGCCGCCAGTGGTGTAGTTGATGTATGGCTTGTTGATGTTAATCAGATTCCAGTGCGAAGCACCTACGTTGTCGCCGTAGTACTTCAGTGCACTCTGGCCCAGCACAACACCGATGGTGTGCTTGCCGAAGGTCTTGTCGTAAGTCAGCGTGTTCTCAACCTGCCACTGAGTGCTGTTAGCCTTCTCAGCCGATGCAGATGTGTGGTCGCTGTTGTTGTTACCGCTCAGGTAGTACTTAGTCAGTGTAGCACTCTCGCTACCCCAGAAGCTCTGCTCAGCGCTCCAAGAGAAGTGGTACTTCAGGTTGTCCCACAACTGCAGGTCGATGCTGAACTTAGGCATGAACTTGTGGCTCCAGCCCTTCGATGGGTTGCGCTGCATCATGGCGATTGGGTTGTTCTGCTCCTGATAAGAACCTACATAGTTAGGAATAGTGTAAGGATTGCCGCTTGCATCGCGATACAGGTCGTATGCGCTGTAGCGGTCGATCATGTCCTGAGCCACTGCACCAGTAAGAGTTACAGGCAGTGTTGGAGCCAGATACAGAGCTGAACCCAATGGAGAACCCCATGTAGAGTTAGCGTCGATACCTGTGCTATGTGTACGCATATAAGAAAGGTTAGCGCTGATGTCGAGTTTGTTCAGGAAAGAGCGCTCCTTTGAATCATCAAAAATGTTGAACTGATTGTTCGAACGGATAGTCAGACGGTCGTAGTTACTCTGTCCATAGTTACCACCTACGATACCCTCCTGAGTGTAGTAACCCATTGAGAGATAATAGTTTACCTTCTCTGTAGCACCACTTACCGATACGTCGTGCTGGCTCACAGGTGCATTGTCGTTAAACAGCAGCTCCTGCCAGTTTGTGCCAAAACCTGTAATCTTGTTGCCATTAGCGTCAACCAGGTTGTATGGGTCGGCATACAGAGGAGCCTGTCCACCGTTCACATACTTCTCGTTCTGCAGGATAGCGTAGTCGGTAGCACTTGTAACGTCGCGCTTTCTCCATGCGGTCTGCCATCCGTAGCTGAAGTTGTAGTTAATCTGAGCCTTACCAATCTTACCCTTCTTAGTAGTAACCAGGATAACACCGTTAGCAGCACGAGCACCGTAGATAGCACCTGATGCAGCATCCTTCAGTACCTCGATACTCTCGATATCGTTAGGGTTAACGCTCTCCAGACCGTACTGGTCGGCAGGCATACCGTCGATAATGTAGAGCGGGTTGGTATCATTAATAGTACCTGTACCGCGCACGCGAATCATCGACTGAGCACCAGGCTGTCCTGAGGCCGATGTAACGTTTACACCAGCGGCCAGACCTTTCAGTGCATCATCAGCACGCAGACGAGTCTTACCCTCCAGATCCTCGGCGCTAACCTTGGCGATAGAGGCTGTTACCACGCTCTTCTTCTGCACACCGTAACCGATAACCACAACGTCCTGCAGAGTCTGTGAGTCCTCTTTCAGAGTAACACGCATTCCACTTGTGGCTTTCAGTTCCTGAGTAACGTAGCCAATGTAACTAATCACGATGGGTGTACCCTCCTTCACCTTGATAGTAAACTTACCATCAAAGTCGGTAATGGTTCCGTTCTGAGGATTACCCTTCTCAACGATCGAGGCGCCGATCACGGCATCGCCCTGGTCGTCAATCACAGTGCCCGAGATTCCCTGGGCCCAAGATGTCATTGTCACCATAAGTGCCAGCAACATCATCATAAACCTGCTTTTCTTCATACTTTGGTTTTATTAAATGTTAATTAAAAGTTAGAATGTACCACTTAGGTTTTTTCCTGGCGCAAAATTAATAATAAAAATAACGCGTCTCGCGCCGCACAGACGGAAAAGTGGACCGTCTCACGGACTATTTTTTCATAAACACCTTATATTCAACCACTTGCGTTTTTCATGTCTCATTAAAAGAGTGGACTAAATATAGAGGTGTATTTTATACATTTTGGTTAATTTTAGCTTATTTTTAAGTGTCTGAAAAACCCTTAAGAGACTCTAAAAAGAGTCATTAAGATAGGTGGATGCTCGGCACTAACTCGCGCCGAGGCACAAAAAAATAGCCACCTCTATGGTGGCTATTTTCTTATTTAATCAACTTTTACGCTGAAGCCCTCGCGGGATGATACATTTGTATCATCGCAACGCCAATGGATGGTGTACTGCTTGATGCCCCACGACTTGGCATAGCTCTGCAGAATATCGATGTTCTGCGTGAACAACCGCTTCGTGTGTTTCACAATGTAGCCGATGGTGTTCAGACTTGTTGGGGTCTTGTCGGCAATGGTGAATACGTTGGCATAGAGATCGGGGAAGGCGTGGCGAATATTCGATTCCAGGTCGCCCTGTGCGCCTACAACGGGCGAGCCACTCCACTCGTCGATGGTGATGTACATACGCCAATTTTGCATAGCGCGGTTTGGCTCTATCAGTTTGTGAGTGTAGTTCTCTGTAGAAGCTGTGGCATATTCGTACTTATGAGGAGCATTTTTGTAGCCGTCTTTCTTTTTGTAAACATAAACTATGGCAGCCGTCTGCGGGGCTGATGTTATATCGACGGTATATTGTCCCGACGGATTGCTGACCGACCAACAGATTTCGTTCGCCACGTCACAGTCGTTCACAAGGATATTGGCAGGCGTCTGGTGACAATAACTGATGTTACTACTCGTTTCATGCTCATAGTACTGAGGCAGTGTTCCTTTGTACGTCCACGTCACCTTATTGCCCGATGTGTTTTTCCTCACGCCGAAATCCTTGTTGGTTTGCGACATGCTCATCGAGAAAGACGTGCCAGTGGTAGTGCCTTCTGAGTAGCTGCCACCGATGTTGATAGAACCCATGGGTCCAGAGGCATTAGCTCCACCGCTGGCTCCCCATGAAATGCCGCTGGTAGTGGTATTGGAGGTAGAAGAACCGATAGTGATGTTGGTGGTTTGCGAGTTGTTGTCGGTATTGGGCACGCTGGCCTCGAGGTGGATGTTGCCATTACCCGTCAAATTCATAGAGGTCTCATACTGAGAGAGGAACGAGCCATACCATCTGTTGTAACTGCCATAGTTGGTGGCATCGTACCAGTAGTTAGCTCCGCTCACGGGGAAGAAAATCTTCCATGCCCCCTCTGCTCCCATTCTGAGGGTGACGTTCTGCTTCACATAGTAGTAGTCCTTATTCGACTCCATATTGTGAATACCCCATGAGCGGACGGTTGTCAGCACGCGGTTGATGTAATGTTTTGTTCTATTATCCCAGGTTTTCCAATCTACGGCTCCGCTATAGGTGAACGTCTCACTGGCGTCCATCATCTCGTTGATGGCGGTGCTGCCGCTGGCACGGGTCAAGGCGTGAGGCGTGGCAGACTGCTGCTGTCGCTTCTCCACCTCGTTGAGCCACTCTGCAGCGGCATCAGCCAATAGTCCGCTGACAAAGGGGGTGCGTTCTATCTTTGTGGTCACAGCCTCGGGCGCTGTCTCGTTGCCATCGGCGTCGGAGCTATGTGTGTATACAGTCGTCTCGTCAGGTAGCGGCTCCTGCATGAAGTAGTCTGTGGAGCCTAAGACGATCATTTCGGCAAAGAGTTCGTCAAGCGATTCGCCACTGCCACGGGTGGTGGCAGCCTGCAGGTTACGCTGACGCGACATCAGTCGCTCCACGGTCTCGCTATGCTGAGCGGCGCGGGTGGCTGCGGCCTTGTCGATATCGAACATCTGCTCCAGGTCGGCTTCCTCCACCGTCAAGATAGCCGCAAGGAACATCAGTGCGAAGCTAGCTGTCTGTTCGCCCGTCTGCCGCTCTACGGCCACATAGCCTCCGTTGAGGTAAAGCCGGGCTATGTCCAACATTTCGTTCTCAGTAATGTCGGGGTTATCGAGTTTGAACAGGTCGCCTCGCAGCAATACCATACGCGTCTCAGGGGTAATCGCGTTGGTAACCTTCGACAGACGGCTCACCAGCGCAGCACCAGTTGTACCCTCGTCAAAGGGTCGCAGCACCGCCGTTGGCAGGTCTGCCGTCACCATCACGTTTTTCTGATCTTCTGTGGGTTCCGTCAGGTCGGGTGTCTTCTCAACCTCGATGCCTTCGTAACTTACAGGGGAGTCACTCTCAGTACACGATGCCAAGCCCAGCAGCATCAGCAGAGCGAGCATCCATGATTTCATAGTCAGTTTCATAGGCTTTCGTATATTCGTCAAAAAATTAAAAATTAAAAACTGTTTTATTATATCAAAAGGCAAATATAGTAATTTTGCTGCATCATTACTATATTTGCCCTGAAAAATTAGTATTATTTATGAAATACGTTTACTTCTTACCACCGCTATTGCCGATGACTTTCGAGATGTCCATCATCATGCCGCCATTGCCAGCCATAATCTGTGGCATCTTGCCATCCCACTTCTCAATCATATCCTCCTGAACAATCATGGGCGACAGCGAGGCTGCGATGGTGCGGTTGTAATAGGCCTCGGCATCGGCCTTAATCTTCATGGCCTTAGCGTTACCCTCAGCCTTGGCTACGGCAATCTTAGCGTTGGCCTCAGCCTCCTTCACCTCGTTCTCGGCCTTCAGGGCACTCTGGATGGCGGTGTTCTTGGCATCAATCATCGACAGCAGCGACGATGGCGGGGTGATCTTAGAGGTGAACTCCTCAACCAGGAAACCTTCGCTCATGAGCGACTTCTCCAGACGGGCACGAACATCGCGCTCGAAATTGGCACGGTTCGACATCAGCGAGTCAGAGGTGTACTGGTTGGCACAGGTACGGTAGGCCTCATAGATACAGGTGCGGATGTAGCCCTCTTCTAGGTCTTTCACGCCCACACGATATTTTGTAAAAATGTCGCAGGCCTTATCGGGATTGATGCGATAGGCGATAGTTGGGTCCATCTCGAAGAGCGAAGCATCCTTGGCATTCACCGAGAAGGTCTCGTACTGCTTACGCTGGGTGAACGTGGGATAAGTAAACACATTGGTGGTGATGGGGTTATAGAAAACCCAACCCTTACAGGTGCCCTCTACGCCACCGTAGTCCTGTTCGTTGAGCGACCACTTGTGGAAACGGATGCCAACCTCACCTGAGTCGACAACCGTGCAACAGGTGGCGAAAAGAACAAAGATAAGGGCGATAGCACCACCAGCATACGCAAGCACACGGTAATAGGGTTTTACAGAATCCATTTGTTTCATATTTGTCTTATTTTTAAAATTTAACTTTCTTCATTTTTTGCTGGTTAGGGGTTAGAGGTTCTCGACCAAGCGCTCCTCTACCCCTTGTCATCTCGACCAAGCGAAGCGCGTGGAGAGATCTCATAAAATGCGCCTTTGGGCGCGAGCGGCTAAAGCCGCAAAGATGTCTCGACTACACTCGACATGACAATGGGGGAAAGCCTTCTCTAACTTCTTTAACTCCTTTAAAATCACTTCTCCAATTTCTGCAAGTTAATCCACTGACTCTTGTGGCCCTTCTGCAGCAGACGGGCACGCTCTACGAGCATGAGGCTGGGCAGATCGTTGAGACTGCCGCTGGGCGACGAAGCATCGAGATAGGCCTTGCTGCCGCCTGGCAGGATGACACCAACGAGGAAGGTGGAAATCTTACGGATAGAGGGGAAGTTATAAGGCAGCATTCCAAGGTCGCGCGTGCGCAGCAGCACGGGAGTGGCTGTGACGCCTACCTCGGCCAGCGACTGGATGAGCAGCAGGTTGATATCGGCATTGCTACCCTCGCCCTTCTTAAGTGTCTCGGCTGGCGAGGCAGGAGCAAAGGCGTATTTGCCATTCCACTTCACCTTGCTCATCACGAGCTTGCACACAGCCTCAACACGCTGACGCTGATACTCCATCGATGGGATATCGCTGGCCTTGAGCTCGGCTGCCAGAGGACTGTGGTCGTTCAGACGCTTGCCCAGTTCGTCGCTATCCAGAATCATCGCATCTACCTGATCCCACGTCTTGGCATAGTCCATGGCACCATTGCCGCGGATGCTGAAGCGCTTCAGCTCGGTGGTAATGCCGGCGCTGTAGTCGTTTACATTCCAAATGCCATCGAGCTTTGGGATGGCGGCGAGGTTACGACCCACGCACACATAGTGATTGGTGTTGACCACCGATGCTGCAGCCAGCGGGTCGCTCTCGAGTTTATAGCGTAAGGTGCCAGTGGTGCAGCTGCACGACAGGCGCTGAATACCCTGCTCCTCCATGTTAAACAGCAGATAGTTAGGTATGTTCATATCGAGCTTGGCATACACCACGGGGATGTCGCACTGGGCATACCAGTCGCGTAACTGCCAGAAGAGCTGGCTGTGGATGGTGTACTCATACTCGATGACGGTGCCCACCTTGACGTTAGGCACGGTGAACTCAAGCTGATAGTCGGTATCGTTGAGCTTGGTGGTCTTCACGTCGCTCTTCTTCATATTGGTCTTCACCACCTTGCTACCCTCCTGATTGAAGGCTGTGGCCTTGAGGTCTTCGATGCTCTCATCAGTATAGCTGCCCACACTGTTGTCGAGCATGGAGCCTGCGGCATCGTTGAACACAGCACTGCTGGCGCTACCCATTTCGAACACCATGCCCTTGAGCGACATGTGCGAAGAGTCTAAGCGGTTGGCGCCTGTCACATTCTTATTAAATGGCACTACCACCTTGGCAAAACGCTCGCCACCAGGCTGGAGCACCTTAATACGGCATTTTTCGTGATAATCCACGATATAGCCATTGAACTCCACCGTATATTCTACATCGGTGAGGCGGCATAGCACCACGGCATCGGCCTTGGGGTCGGCCTCGTAGGTGGTCATCAGCATTTCTTCCTTAGTAGGCTTGCCGAACTTCATATTCACGTCGGCAGCGTTAGCTGTTGCAAAAGGTACAGCTAAGAGTACAAACAGTTTTAAAAGATTTAGTTTCATTTTGTAATTCAAAAAATATGATTGATAACGGCTGCAAAAATACAAAAATTCCACGAAACCGGCAGAGATTTATGGATTTTTTTATAACTTTGTCCCCCAAATATGGAAACAGTAACTAAAATACCACAGGAGTGGAACAAATTCTACTTGAAGGACGTGTCGTTTGTTAACCTGATGACACGCCGCATCTTCAACGTGCTGATAGTGGCCAACCCCTACGACGCATTCATGCTGGAGGACGACGGCCGTGTAGACGAGAAAATCTTCGACGAGTATATGGAGCTGGGTATGCGATATCCACCCACGTTCACACAGGTATCGACCACCGAGGAAGCCAACAACGTGCTGCATACCACCGACATCGACCTAGTGATATGTATGCCTGGTAATGCCGACAACGATGCCTTCACCGTGGCGCGCGAAATCAAGGTGGAACACCCCAACATCCCATGCGTGGTGCTCACCCCATTCTCGCATGGTATCACCAAGCGTATACAGGACGAGGATATGAGCGTGTTCGACTACGTGTTCTGCTGGCTGGGAAACACCAACCTCATCATGAGCATCATCAAACTGATTGAGGATAAGATGAACATTGAGCACGACATCAAGGAGGCTGGCGTGCAGATGATTATGCTGGTGGAGGATAACATTCGCTTCTACTCGAGCGTGCTGCCTAACCTATATAATTATATTCTGGCGCAGAGTAAGCGATTCTCAACCGAGGCACTGAACCCGCATGCTGCCGCACAGCGCAAACGCGGACGCCCAAAGGTGGTGCTGGCCACTACCTACGAAGAGGCCATGCAACTGTACGAGAAGTATCACGAGAACACGCTGGGCGTGATCAGCGATACCCGATTCCCCATGCAGGTGCACGAGGGAAGATTGAGTCACGTAGAAGAGGGCGACCCCGAGGCAGGACTGAAACTGCTGCGCGAGATACGCCGCCGCGATGAATACGTGCCCTTGATTCTCGACTCATCGGAGATAGCCAACAAGGCTAAAGCCGAGGCTGAGGGATTCCACTTTATCGACAAGAACTCGACAAAAATGAATGTCGACCTGCACCACCTGATGGAGGAGCACATGGGATTCGGCGACTTCATCTTCCGCGACCCAAAGACCAAGGAAGAGGTGGCACGCGTGACCTCGCTGAAGGAACTGCAGGACAACATAACCACATGAGCCGCTGGCTGTGCGCACGTGCCATTTTTCCTGTATCGGCATTCCTGAAACATGTGACGTGGCACAAGCTGCAGGACGTGGATGCCCACCGACAGATTATCTTCGACGCCATCGTGCAGTATCGCCGTATGAAGAACATCGGCGTAGTAGCCGTGTTCGACCGTCTGAAGTTCGACCGCTACGCCCACTTCGCACGCATCGGCGAGGGTTCGCTGGGAGGTAAGGGACGCGGTCTGGCATTCCTCGACCGGGTGATTAAGCGCCACCCAGAGCTGAACCAGTTTGAGCAGGCACAGGTACAGATACCAAAAACGGTGGTGCTGTGTACCGACTTCTTCGACGAGTTTATGGAGAAGAACAACCTGTGGACCATTGCGCTGAGCGACGCCAGCGACGAGGAGATACTGCAACACTTTATGAAGGCACAGCTGCCTGACTCGCTGATAGCCGACTTCTTCACCTTCTTCGATGCCGTGAAGAGTCCTATCGCCGTGCGCTCAAGCTCACTGCTGGAGGATAGTCACTACCAGCCATTCGCCGGTATCTACTCTACCTATATGATACCTTATCTGGAGGATAAATACGAGATGCTGCGTATGCTAGCCTGTGCCATCAAGGGCGTGTATGCATCGGTGTACTACAAAGACTCGAAGGCATACATGCTGGCCACGCAGAACGTCATCGACCAGGAGAAGATGGCCGTGATTCTGCAAGAGGTGGTGGGCAAACAGTATGGCGACCTATACTACCCCAACTTCAGTGGTGTGCTGCGCTCACTGAACTACTACCCCATCGGCGACGAGACTGCCGAAGAGGGCATCGCCTCGCTGGCCGTAGGACTGGGAAAATACATCGTTGATGGCGGACAGACACTGCGTGTATCGCCCTACCACCCCAAACAGGTGCTGCAGACATCAGAGATGGAGACTGCCCTGAGTGAGACACAGACACGATTCTACGCACTCGACATGGCTCACGTGGGCGACGACTTCAAGGTGGACGACGGCTTTAATATTAAAAAGGTACGCGTGAAACAGGCTGCCGAGGACGGGGCACTGACCTATCTGGCTTCGACCTACGACCCAACGGACAACGTGATACGCGACGGTATCTACGAGGGCGGGCGCAAGGTGATATCGTTCTGCGGTGTACTGCAGCACGATGTGTTCCCA
The DNA here is from genome assembly GCA_900315765.1 of uncultured Prevotella sp. Classification (GTDB taxonomy): domain Bacteria; phylum Bacteroidota; class Bacteroidia; order Bacteroidales; family Bacteroidaceae; genus Prevotella. The sequence continues at coordinate 50,618 of ONAK01000014.1, forward strand.
CTGCCCGAGCTGCTGCAGATGTCGCAGAAGCTGGGTGCCGAGGAGATGAGACGCCCCGTGGAGATAGAGTTTGCATGTAATCTGAACGACGATCGCACAGGCGAGTTCTACCTGCTGCAGATACGTCCGATAGTGGACGCCAAACAGGTGCTCGACGAAGACCTGCAGCAGATTCCCGACAGCGACTGTCTGTTGCGCTCGAACAACTCGCTGGGCCATGGCATATCGGAAGATGTGGTTGACGTGGTTTATGTGAAGACCGACGACGACTTTACGGCAGTGAACAATCCCGCCATCGCCTGCGAGATAGAAGAAATCAACCGCAAGTTCCTGCAGGAAGATAAGAACTACGTGCTGATAGGTCCGGGCCGCTGGGGCTCGAGCGACTACTGGCTGGGCATACCCGTAAAGTGGCCTCACATCTCGGCAGCTAGGGTGATAGTAGAGGTAGGACTGAAGAACTATCGCGTAGACCCATCGCAGGGCACCCACTTCTTCCAGAACCTTACATCGTTCGGCGTGGGCTATTTCACTATCAATACCTACACAGGCGACGGCGTGTTCCAGAAAGAGGTGTTAGACCAGATGCCTGCCGTAGAAGAAACGCAATACGTGCGCCACGTGAGATTCGAAAAGCCGTTGAAGATCATGATGGACGGCAAGAAACAATCAGGAGTAGTGCTGCTGTAGCACTACTCCTTTTTATTTACACCCTTCTTTTAATAAAGTATAGCATGCCGCTGCTGGCGCGCTTGGATTGGAACTTGTATTCTGGGCGACGCAGGTAGGCGGCTATCTTCTGGATAGAAGTGGCATCTTCTTTATAACCTTTAAAATGGCTCTTGATGAGGGCCGAAAGGTCTTTCAGGCCAAGCCACTCGCCGTCTTCATCGATACGAGGTTTCTGTATCAAGCTCATCAGCATCTCGCCCAGTCCATTCAGGCGCTGGTAATTCAGATTGTGCTCCATCAAAGCACGCTCTTCGTCCTTCGACAACCAATAGCGCTCGCCTTGACGGATTTCGTGCAACAGCTGGGCAAAGAGCTGAGCGTGCTGAACGGGTGTCTCGAAGTCGATATCGCCATCGATGCTCACACAGAGGAAACGGCGCGAACCTGACGGGTCGGTAAGCGGCGTCTGCTCGTTGGTGGTTCCGATGAACGAGGCATAACGGCGATTCGAGGTGTATGCCTTGCCATAAGGCGGACGATATTTCAGGTCGGCTGTCGACACGAGGTACTTGAGCGCAATCTGCTGGCGCTGGGTAATCTTGTCGAACTCATCGAGGTTGATGAGTCCGAACGACGACAGCCCCAGGTTCAAGTCCTGCTCGTTCTTGAAGTTGATGCGATCGTTGTAGTAATCCTGAAGCTCGCGAGGCAATAGTATTCTGCAGAACGATGACTTTCCGCAACCTTGTCGACCTATCAACAACGGAACAAGGGCGTTACCCGTAAGCTGTCCCTTACCCTGCCACATGGCCACCATCGACCGCATCCATATATGAAATAGGTATGTCCACTCCTTCCACTCCGTAGGCACTCGCTGGGCCAGAGGGGTAACGCGATCCTTGCCGTCCCAACAGGGCAGATGCTCCAGATAGTCGTTGATGGGGTCGTAACGCTCTATATCGTCGGAGTTCACATAGCGACGTATATCCTTATCCCAACACTTGATGCCCTGCTCCATGGCTCGCATGGTGATGGAGTTTCGGGCCTCTTCAGTCAGGTCTTGGAATGAGAAGCCGATGCCCGTTCTCATGCGATATTCGGGCACACCACGCATCACATTCTTTCGCAGTTCGTAGTAGCTGTTAAGGAATATGTTTACCTTCATCGTGAGCAGCGTTTCTTGGGGAATATTCTTGGTGCGCTTGATGCCTTTCTTGCTCATATATTTCTCTACCAAGTCCTCTCGATAGGCATTTTCGAACACCTTAGCCACCAACTCCTTCTCATCCCAGAACACCGATTTCATCATTGCCTGACGCATGGCGGGAGCCATCGAGAGTCCCGTTTCCATACAATACTGCGCCAAGAGCGAGAGCGCGGCATGATGGCGTTCATCTTTATCACTGATGCCCTCAGTCTCATCAAATGCTTTTGAGAGGTTATACTCAAAAACGGTGTGCATGCTCTTGTAGCGATCCATGCCCAAACGCCCCTCAGTCTGCTCCAGCGATGATGACTGATGGGCGATGACTTCCGTAGGCTTTTCGGCCTTGGCGTAGATAGCTGTTGCCAACGGGTTGTAGAACAGCAGAGGGTCGTAACTCATATAGCAGATGCGATGCGTGGTGGGATCCAACTTCTCTATGGTTACGCCAAGCTGACCGTTATAGATGATTCGGGCACGTTCGTAGAGGTTTTCGTGGAAGAGCGCGGTGCCGCCTTCATCAGAAGGCAAACCGCCAGTAAACTGTTCTCCACGACACACTATCTTGACCGATTGCCCATCGGCACCCACGAAAGTCATCAACGTTTGAGGCATCTCGGCCGCACCTCGACGAACCGCACTGGCCTCATCCTGCCCAGTAAGATTGTTCACCTCGAGCAGCACCAAGCCATTGTAGCACTTGGTGATGCATTCGTGCATTCGGTTTTCCTGTTGCAGCGCAAAGCAGATACGTGGCAGATTCTTAGTCCAATCGGGCAACGAATCAAGCGTTCCATCCTGATTGCGACTCTTGAAGTCGGCCAACGGATAAACGCTGCGAAAGTTGCTTACTTGTTCCTGATACTCACCGCTACGAATCACATCGGCAATCTCCTGAAGACCAACCAATCGCAGGGTTTCCTTGTTCCTATAGTTCTTGATTAGGGTTGCTTTAATTTCCATCTTCTAAGTTATTTCAAAATTGACTGCAAAGATACAAAAATTTGCCGAAATGTGCAAGGAAAACTTCACAAAATAATTTGTTCAAAAATAACACAAACCTACACCAACTGATATTATCTATTGATTATCAAGGGTTTAAGTAGTGTAGGCTGCCTACATTTTGCTACACTATAACTACACAAAACTGCTAAAAGTCGTGTCTTGTACGATATTTTCAAACAAGTTAACTTAATAGTTTCAGCTTGTTTAGCAAAAGGGAACTAACAGTTCCTTCAGAGGGAACTGATAGTTCCCATGTTAGAAACTGACTGTTCCCATTCATAGAACTATTGTGGGACTACCTTATTATCAATAAGTTATCTGTTTTTACACCTCATATTTCAGCTAAAAACCATCAAAATCAAGCCAAAAGTGTAGATTATATGTAGCAAAATGTAGGAACAATACACAAGCTATCTTACTTATAATCAAAAAGTTATAATCTAAAGTGTAGGTTTTGATCTATTTTTAAGAAAGAATATATAGAAATATTTGGTAATATCAACATTTTTACCTACCTTTGCAGCATGAAAGAGACTAATAAGACAAAGACACAGGAAGAAATCTTCCGCGACAAGGTAGATCATTACATAGTATGTTTCCTTGACCATTGCCCGCTCCATGAGCAATGCCTCCGTTGGTTGGTAGGCCAGCATGCCGACCCCACCCGTGTAGTTTACAGCAGTATCAACCCTCGCAATCCTAACTACGGCAAAGAGGATTGCGACATGTTCCGCCCCAACCGTAAGGCTGTGATGAAAATGGGGTTCAAGAACATGTATCACGATATGCCTGGCTACATGGAGCGTTCCATCCGCCGCCGA